>CADFJN010000008.1 GCA_902834555.1 Atopobiaceae bacterium | reverse complement strand
GCCTCCCATCTCTCGGACTTCCATTTCCATGTCCAAGAAATGGGAGGCAGTTCACTTCCCGGCCGGGCCGTTTTTCTCGGCTGGGATGCAAGCTCTTGGCTCTTCCGCGGAAAGCTGCGGCCGAGAAAAGCTGTGGCCGGGGAACACCGGCCAGAAAACCGGCGACAGCTAAACCTGCGGCTTAATAGCACCCCCTGAGAAGGTCGCAACCAATCTACCTGCGGTTTTTCTCAGCGGCAGCCCAGGCTAACTGCTATTAAGCCGCAGGTTTGGTGAGAGACGGTCCGACGACGGGTCGGTGCCCCAGGCTAACTGCTATTAAGTCGCAGGTTTCTCCCTACCTTCGCGTGTTCGTGGCATACTGCCTCATACCAACCGTCCACTACTCCCATCCGAGGGGACAACCATGGCGAACATCCACGACTACCTTGACCTTCGTGGCGATATCGCGCTTGAGGAGCGCCCCTTTAACGTGGTGGACGGGCTGATCCTCTCGGTGCTCTCCTACGTCGACTTCACGGGCATCATTCCCGGGGAGGGCGAGGGGCCGGTTACCATCTCGTACGCGTGCGAGGCCCTGCTCGATCGCGCGGGCGGAGACGTTGCGCCCTACGTGCGCTCGCTCGCAAAGATCGACGAGCGCTACCTGCGACTCCTTGGGGCATCAAGGCGCTTTGGACAGGCGCGCGTGCAGGACTACGTGGACGTCTTCGACCACGATCGCGACCTTCAATTTGCCGCGCTCACGGTGGAACTACCGGGAGGCCTGCGTTTTGTCTCCTTTAGGGGGACCGACAACTCCCTGGTTGGCTGGCGCGAGGACTTCATGCTGAGCTTCGAGGTCACAGAGGCGCAGCGGCTGGCAGCAGAGTACCTGCTGAGACAGGCGCGCCATGCCGAGGCAGAGGGCGTTCGCCTTATGGTGGGCGGCCACTCGAAGGGCGGCAACCTGGCGAGCTTCTCGGCGGTTCTGCTGCCCGAGGAGCTGCAGCATGTGATCGAGCGCGTCTACTCCAACGACGGTCCCCTCATGGCACCGGAGGTCGTGCCCCTGAGCTGCCACGACGTGTACGGCGATCGCTTTCTGCGCATAGTCCCAACCTACAGCGTGGTGGGCATGCTCTTCGACAATCCTGCGGAGCCAAAGACCATCGTGAGGAGCACCGGCGATGGCGCCCTCCAGCACGACCCAACCACCTGGCAGGTACACGCTGACTGTCTGGACGAGGCAGACGACCTGCTCCCGCAGTGCAAGCTCGTGAACGCCATCTTTGACAAGTGGATGCGCGGCGCCAACCTTGCGGACCGCGAGCTCTTCACGCGTCAGGTCTTCGACGCCTTCGAGGCCGGGGGAGCGACCACGTTCGATGAGGTCATGGGTAATCCCGCCAGCACCCAACGCGTACTTGCGGCCCTGAGGGATGCGGATCCCCGCACCAAGGAGCTTCTCGGCGAGCTGGTCCAGGTTGCCGCCGGCAAGACCTGGGATGCCACGGTTGCTGCCGTGGCAAGCGCCACGCGCGCCGCCCTGAGCGCCGTGGGGGCCATGCTCCCGCAGCACAGGCAGACGGGCGAGGGTAACGCTGGCGAGCAGGAACAAGACGAGAAGTCCGTGCCCCCCGAGGGCTCGGAACCCGCCGATGCTGCACATGACGCTGGCACGGAGGACACCTCCCGCTAAGGGCCTTATTAATGTCGCGTCCCCGTTCCATACTGTGGCCAACACAGAGGACGGCCACGCAAGCGGCCTTGGGAACGGAGGAAGCCATGTATGAACCTTCTCGTCTCATCTCGTCATTTTTCATTGCGGGGTTTCAGTACTACGACGGCGCGCTTGTGCTCTCGAGCCTCAAGCCTGGCGAGTCCACCCTCACGCTTGTCCCCGAGCCAGACAATCCTCATGACCCGGATGCCGTTGCCATCTTCCTTGGCACTCACAAGCTGGGCTTTGTTCCCGAAAACGAGAATGCGTTGATATCGCTTATGTGTCACTTTGGCCATGCGGACGTCTTTGAGGTGCAGGTGCTGCAGGTCAAAGAGGATGCTGATCCCTGGAAGCAGGTGCGCGTGGGCATCTATGTGACGGATGCCCGCTAGCAGGTGCGTTTCCCTCGGTTCACTTTGATGCGCTAAAGTGGTTCCCACGCACGTGCCGCTGCAGGGTGGCACAGACCGGCGTGGGAGGTTGTGGATGGCGCGAGACAGCATGACGCGCGACAACGCGTGGAACCCCGAGGAGACGCAACGGCTCTGCGAGGCGGTATGCCTTGTGAGGACGCCCGAGGAGGCACGGGCCTTTCTTGCCGACCTTCTCAGTCCACATGAGATAAGCGACCTCGCACAGCGCTTGGAGGTGGCAACGCTCTTGCGGTCCGGTAGGTCTTATGTCGACGTATCAAACACCACGGGGGCATCGTCTACCACGGTGAGCCGCGTCTCCAAGTGCCTGAGGGGCGAGAGGGGCGGGTATCGGCTGGTGCTTGAGCGCCTTGACGGTGCTGCGGATGACGCGGGACGCGCGAAGGTCGAGAAAGGCGAGAAGGGCAACGTTTTGGGAATGCAGGGGAGACAGGGCTAGGGATGCTTCACATTGCGACAACTTCCGATGAGTGCCTGGTGAGCGCTGAGGTCCGCGCGTGCCTGGAGGAGGCGCTGCGAGCCCGCGGTGCGGCAACGCTGCTGGTCTCGAGCTTTGCCGACCAGTTGGTTGCCCAGAAAGAGCTCTCGGTATACCCTGCCCTCTCGCTTGGCGTGACCGTCACCACACCCCTTGCGTGGACCAAGGAGCGCTGGGAGGTCTGGGGAGACGGTACGCACGTGGTCGAGCCTCTTGCGAGGACCATCTCCGTTCAGCGTGCCATTGCACAGGCCTCCCAGTCACGTCATCACGGTGTGTCGCTCAACGTGGGTACGGTCCAGCTCCTCTCGTCGCTCGTGCGCGAAGCGCTGCCTTGGCTTCCGCTAGATCCTGCGGGCGAGCCAAACGAGCTTGCCTGTCGCGAGGCTGGTCTCACCAATGCCGAGACGGGTGTCATTGCGCTAGCGGGGGAGTATGCGCGCATCATCCATCAGGCGGGCTATGTCGAGGAGTCCGAGGCAATGGCGCAGGTCGTCGACGCCATGGCAGAGGGGCTTGTTGGCTCTGGGGCAGTGTGCGTGACAGGCTTGGGCGAGACGTCCCGCGCCACACGCGAGCTCTTGGCAGATCTTGCCTGTGCGGGAGAGCTCACCATTGTTGCCCAGGCGGGCAACGACGCCGCCCTGGAGGGGCAGCGTTCCTCGATTGCGCTGGTGGAGGAGGCCGTTGCGGCACGCGACGGCAGCGTCTCTCGGGAAGGAGAGACGACTCCCGGTCTGCTGGCAAGTCCCACAAGGGCGCCAGAACTTCAGGAGGTCGTTCTCTCGATTTTTGGCACCGAGACGGGCGTCGTGCCTACGGGAGCGGTGGAGCTTCTCGCCCCTGCCGGCCCCCTCGCCGAGGCAGAGCTGGTGGCATCCCGCGTGGTCAAGCTTGCGCAGTCTAGCTCGCGCGAGGTGGTTGTGGTTGCGGCAGATCCCGCACGTGCCTGGCGCGAGCTCTCGCCCAAGCTCTTCTCGCGTGGCGTGACCTGCGAGGCGGAGCTCTCTTCGCGCGTTGACCAGCTCGAGGCGGGAAGGGCCTTCATCGAGTTTGCTAGCTCAGTCGCTCGGCTCTCCGAGCTGGCGGCAACGTGGCCGCTGTCGCAGGAGGGCCCCGAGGGAGAGCTTGTTTCCTTGGGCGACATGACCTGGTGGCCCCCGCGCGCGCTTGCGGACTTCCTGCGCCAGGACATCGCGCACGTTCCCACCGAGCGAGCCGTCTCGCTTGACCGCGCGTGGCGTTCGGACCGCCTGCTCACCCCTGCAGATGTTCTTGCCACGCTCCAAAACCCCAAGGCCACAAGCGCTCCCGTTGCTGCTGCCACGAGGGAGCTCCTGCGCGGGCGCGTGGGGTCCGCGGCGTCAAAGCTCCTTGCCCCGTACCTTCAGGATGGGGAGGCCATGCCAGCGGACCTGGTTCCCAGCGAGACCACCCTCGAGCTGGTTCCCGTTGCGCCCGAGCACAACCGCCTTGAGGACGAGCGGGCCATCGGCGTCCTGGATGCGGTGCTGGGGATTGCTGGAACGCTCAAGGATCTTGGGGTCACGGCAGATCCAGAGATCCCTTCCCATGTGTCCCTCTCCACACTTGTGGAGCTCTGCGCGCAGGCAATGTCCCAGACCAGCGTAATCGTGCGCCCCGGCGCCTGGGCTGGCAACGGGGCATGCCGTTGCAGGATCTATGGCCGTACACGGGCGGCGGGGCTTGCGCCCCTCTCGGCAGATGCCCTGGTCTCATGCTCGATGACCTCTGCCGAGTGGCCGGTTGCCACTGGGGACGACGTCCTCTCGGCGCTTCTCGAGCGCCTGGGCATAGAACCAAAGGTGAACCCCTCTGCGCACGAGCGCTCTATATTCTGGCGCATGCTGCGCGTGCCCCGCGCAAAGCTCATTGTGGAGCGGTGTGGCGTCGATGCCTCGGGCAGCCCCTGCTATCCTGCGGTCATGCTCACGGAGCTGCTCTCGTGCTATGGCAAGGCGTCTGCCGATAAGGACGGCGGCCTTCCCAAGTGCTCGCTTGGCGAGGATCAGGCGGATGCAAACCTCAGCACGGGCGGACACGGCATGGACGTCATTGGCAACAGTGACCCTTCGCCTGCAGGCAGCATCTCCGGTGCCAATGCGGCCCTGGTGGTTGTGCCACCTACGGGCAGAGTTGACCTTGTGGAGGGAAAGCCGCTCCTCTCGGCCTCGCAGATTGAGTCGTATCTCGAGTGCCCGTACAAGTGGTTCAGCCTGCGGCGCCTTCGCCTGCAGGACTCCGATGCCGGCTTTGGCCCCATGGAGATGGGCACCTTTGCGCACCGCGTGTTGGAGGTCACCCACTCGCGGCTGCTTGCCGAGGCGCGCGAGCGTGCGGGAGTCGCCGAGGACGAGCAGCTTGACCCCTGGGTCATGCTTCCGGGCTCGCGCGTGCTCGAGGATGACGCTGCAGGCCTTGCCCACGCGCATGAGGTCCTTCTCGCCGAGTTTGAGGAGCACCTCCGCCATCAGAGCCTGCGCCAGGGTAAGCGCAGTCGCTACCAGGCCTTTGTTCCCCACAACTCCGCAGACGAGGCGCAGCTGGAACAGCTCAGGCACGACCTCGAGACCGCGCTCGACTACGAGGCTGGCCTCTTTGTGGGCTTCGAGCCGCGCTATTTCGAGTGGGACTTTGGCACGCAGAAGGAACCCGTGGAGTATGCGGGCGCCTGGATTTGCGGCACCATCGACCGCGTGGACGTCGATGCCCACCAGCAGGCAGTGGTCATCGACTACAAGCACAAGGGACCAAACGGGTTTGCCAAGGAGTACGGGGTGACGCCCGTTCAGGCTGCCGCAGACGCTCCACAGAGCGAGACGGGCGCGCAGCAGGCGGCCCCGTATGCACTGCCCCGTCGCGTCCAGTCGCTCATATACGGCCAAGTGGTGCGTCGCATGCACCCAGAGCTCAAGGTGAGGGCGGCGGTCTACCTTGGAACCCGTGGGATCCACGCCGTGGGCGGTGCCATTCTGGGCAACTCGATCGACCGCGTGCTTGGGAGCCACGCCCCCGCAAGGGATAGCTCGCTTGCTGCGTATACGGTCAGCGACAATGACTCCTACGGCATGGAAGGCGAATGCGGCATGGAGGCGTACCTCGACGCCACCGAGGAAGCAATTTCCGAGAAGGTTGCCCAACTCCTTGCCGGAAACGTCGAGGCGAACCCGCTCGATGCTGCCGCGTGCTCCTTCTGCCCCGTCATGAACTGCGAGAGGAGGCTCTCCTAGTGTTAGGCATAGATCTCTCTACCTTGAACGACCGACAGCGCCAGATTGCCTCCACGCTCGACCGCCCTGTCTTTGTCGAGGCAGGCGCTGGTTCCGGCAAGACGTTCACACTTACGCGCAGGATTGCCTGGGCCCTCTCGCCCGGCTCCGGTGCGGACGGCGCGCCCTTCGTTGACGACCTGAGCCAGGTTCTTGTCATCACCTTCACCAATGCCGCCGCTCGTGAGATCAAGGAGCGCGTCCGCTCCACGCTTCGCGAGGCTGGCATGCGCGAACAGGCGCTTATGGTGGACTCGGCATGGATCAGCACCATCCATGGAATGTGCTCGCGCATCCTGAAGCGCCACGCCCTCGACCTGGGGATAGACCCGTCGTTCAAGGTCGCCGGAGTCAACGAGGCGCGCGCCCTTCTCGAGCAGGCGACAGAGGAGGTCGTGGGTGCCGCGAGGCGCAGTCATGCGGACGTCGCCCTCAACCGTGCCTTCGAGGAGTACGGGTATGGCTCTCTTGGCGGGCCCACCTCTTTTGGAGTTGTGTCCATGGTCCTGGACGTTGTGGGTGCCGCGCACTCCTCGCCAGACGGCTTTGATTCGCTGGTCACGGTGGGGGAGCCAGACGTTGAGGGGTCCGTTAGCCGCCTGAGGGAGGCAGTCGGCACCATCGGCGCACAGTCTGGGATTACTCCAGCCGCGCGCGAGTCCGTTATGTCGAGTCTGGAGTCCCTTGACTCGTTTCTCTCGGCGCCTCCGGGCGAGCGCACGCCAGAGGCAGCCGCCGCTGCGCTTGCCGGGGTCAAGCTTCCCAACGCCCGCGCCAAGGCAATCAAGGAGCTTGTGCCCGAGGCAAAGCGCGCCTTGGGTGAGGCAAGGCTCGAGGCCGCGCTTGCAGGCAATGCGCCGCTGGCAGAGGCCCTCGTTGATCTGGCTCGTAAGGTTGACGAGCGCAACCTTGAGCTCAAGCGCGAGAAGTCCCTCCTCGACAATGACGACCTGGTCTCTCTTGCCCTCCGTGCCGTGCGCGACAACCCCGTTGTTGCGGCAGACTACCGCGGGCGCTTTAAGCTCGTGATGGTCGACGAGTCGCAGGACACCGACGCCAGGCAGCTCGAGCTCATCACGCTTTTGTCCGGTGACGGCGCGCGGCACCTTACCACGGTGGGTGATGCCCAGCAGAGCATCTACCGCTTCCGTGGTGCGGACGTGAGCGTGTTCCGCGCGCGCGGCGAGGAGGTCCCGCAGAAGGACCACGTGCGCCTGGACGTGAACTACCGCAGCCACGCCGACGTCCTCTCGTTTGTGGACGCCGTATGCGGCGGCCCCAGCGGTGTTGTTGACGGCTTCATGCACCTGGAACCAAATCCCAGCAGGGATGACGGGTATCGCGCTCGTTCCCTCCCGCGCGTGGACGTGGAGGTAACGCTCGCCCAGCGTGGCATGGCAACGCTTGCCTCTGCCACGTGCGCAACCCAGATCGCAGACCGTCTTGCGGCGTACGCTGCGGCTGGCCAGAGCCCGTCCGACATGGCGCTGCTCCTTGGCGCCACCAGCAAGGCGGACCTCTACATCGACGCCCTGCGCTCCCATGGGCTCGAGTGCGTGGTCACGGGTGGCTCGACCTTCACGCGCACCCCCGAGGTCAAGGTCATGGCGGCGCTGCTCCACACGCTTGCCAACCCCCACGACACCCAGTCGGGCCTCTTCCCACTTCTGGCCTCGCCCATGTTCGAGCTTGACGCCAACGACTTTGTGCAGCTGGGAACGCGCAGGCAGGACATGGTGGATGCGCCAACAAAGCGCGCCATCGACCGGGGGCTCCAGACCATGTCGCTCTTTGGTGGAGCGCAGCCGTCGCCTCGCCTCACGGCAGCGCACGAGGTTCTCACCCGCGCGCGCCTGGCTCTGCGCAAGCATCCGGTTGCGGACGTATGCCTGCAGGTGGTGCGAGAGTCCGGGTGGCTTTGCCGTCTGGAGGCCGGCGGCACCAACGGCCTTGCGCAGGAGGCAAACGTCCTGGCTGCGGTGCGCTACATTCGCGAGCTCACACAGGACCTTGGACTTGGTCCGGCGCGTGCCGCCCTTGAGTTTGATCTCTGGCTCGAGGCGGCCAAGGTCCCCCCGGCGTCCCTTGCGGGCGGGTCCTCCAACCAGGTGCAGATCATGACCGTGCACGCCTCGAAGGGCCTCGAGTTTCCCATCGTCGCCGTTGCCGAGTGCTGGGCAGACCCGCGTCCCTCGGGACCGGTGGTCACCGGCCGCGTCGATGCCCGCCGCCGCGGCATCATCGTGAAGCCCAAGGGGCTCAAGGTCCCCAAGGACCTTACGGCCGAGGAGAACCCCCGCAGCTGCGCAGAGTGGCTCCTCTCGCTCTCTGAGGACGGTGCAGAGCAGGAGGCTGCCGAGAAGACTCGCCTGCTCTACGTGGCGCTCACGCGTGCGCGGGAGGCGCTGGTCTTGGGGGTTTGCGTGACGCAGTCCTCCTCGGGTGCCTCTCCGGCACTGGCCGCAAACGTCCTCGGGACTCTTGTGGGAACTGCCACGCCCGCGCCAGGGGCGAGCTCGCTCGAGTACGGTGGCAGTGAGCCTGGGCGGCTGAGGTGTGTCTCGCTTGAGCCTGACAGCGCGCAGGCGGGAAAGGGCGCTACGCTTGACTCTGCGGGCAGCTTCTTCGATGGCACCGTTGGCAGCGTAGATGATGTCATAGCCATTGGCGCCTCTGTTCAGGCACCAGCGCCCTCGGGCTTCTCGCTTGTCTCGCCAGACCCGGACCCTGCGGCACCCGCTGTCACCATGTGGCGTCCGCGTGCGGGCGTCTTCAGTTACTCGAGCGCCCATGCGCAGATGCTTGGGGACTTTTCGGCGTCTGACTCCGCGTCGATTGACGATGCGGGTCCCGTTGCAGGCGTGGCCGCCCTGCCCACGCGCGCCGAGCGCGACGCCATGCAGGAGGGGGCGCCCGTGGTGGGCGACGCCGACAAGGCCACGGGGCTGGGATCAGCCTTCCACGAGCTTGCCCAGGCCATGGTCGAGGGCGGGCAGCGCTTCCCTGCGCCCAAGCGCATCGCTGCCACCAAGCGCTTCTGGCACCTCTCCGAGCGTGCCGGCGCCAGACTCGACGAGGCGCTTCGGCGCTGGTGGGGCTCGGACGTGCGACAAGAGGCCCTCTCGCACGCGCTCGTGCGCGCGGAGGTCCCCTTCTTTCAGCGGGTGGACTCCGCCTACGGCGGCTACGTGGAGGGCGCCATCGACCTCCTTGCCACAGATCCAGGCTCCGACCACGCGTTTCTCGTGGACTACAAGACGGGTGACCGAGGCCTCGACGCGCAGGCCCTGCGCCGGCGCCACGAGATGCAGGCCAACTTCTACGCGTACGTCCTCATGGGGCTAGGCCTTGCCTCGGTGAGCTGCCGCTTTGTCTGCGTCGAGCTGGACCGCGCGGACGCTCCCGGACAGCCCGTGGTGGTTCCGTACGAGTTTGACGCAGCGCATCCGCCGCGCATGGGGTAGCGCCCATCGCATGCCGCGGCAATCAGAACAACGTGTGGAGCCTCTGCTTGATTTCTACCTGCGGCAACGTCATTGCCGCAGGTAGAGTGGGGTATAGGCCAAAGCGCGAGCTGCGGGCCTTCTGCTATGCTTTGCCAAACACGTAGCGTCACCCGGTATGGAGAACACATGGCATTCGTTCACCTACACAATCACTCGGACTTCTCGATCCTCGACGGAGCCACGCCCATCCCCAGCATGGTCAAGCGTGCCGTCGACGAGGGGATGCCTGCCGTTGCCCTTACGGACCACGGCTACATGTTTGGCATCCCCAACCTTGACCTGGAATGCCGCAAGTACAACGACGGCCAGGCAAACATGAAGCAGTGGCGCCACGATGTCGAGTGCTTCAAGAAGAGCTGGGACCTCGAGGAGCCCGCGCCGGACGCGGATGACGCAAGCTACTTCGACCGTATCCACGACCAGTGGGCAAGCGACGTAGCCGTGTGGGAGTCCTCCGGCCACGACCTTGCCGCCGTCCAGGCAAACCGCCCGCGCCTCAAGGTGAAGCCCATCTTTGGCTGCGAGGCTTACTTCATCACCGACGACTGCATCGAGCGCGGCACCAAGCAGCGCCGCTACCACCTCATCCTTCTCGCCAAGAACGAGACGGGCTATCACAACCTGGTGAAGTGCATGTCCAAGGCCGCCGGCCACGAGATGATGTACTACCGGCCGCGCACAACGCTCGACATGCTCAAGGAGTACCACGAGGGCCTCATCTGCCAGAGCGCCTGCGTCCAGGGCATCATTCCGCAGTGCATCCTGGACGGTGACTTTGACGGTGCGCGCAGGTGGGCCGAGACCTTCCACGACGTCTTTGGCGACGACTTCTACATCGAGATCCAGGACCACGGCCTTACCTTCCGCAACGGCTGGGACGACCGCAAGCTCGACGAGTACCTGGTCAAGATGGCGCACGAGATGGGCGTCAAGGTGGTTGCCACCAACGACTTCCACTACCTCACGCGCGACGACGCCTCCACGCAGGACATCCTCTCCTGCATTGGCAAGGCAACCACCCTCGACGATCCCAATCGCATGCGGATGGAGGGCTCGGAGTTCTACATGAAGTCCGAGGACGAGATGCGCCAGCTCTTCTCCTGGTGCCCCGAGGCCTGCGACACCACGCTCGAGATTGCCGACAAGTGCAACTACGAGCTTGACTGGACCCACATGTACCTGCCCGAGTACCCTGGCCTCCGCCCCGGCGAGACGGCGGACGAGCGCTTCCGCGAGGAGTGCGAGAAGGGCCTGGCCAAGCGCTATGGCGAGAACTGGCGCGACCTCACGATTGGCGGGTGGAACGTCAAGGACCGCTTCGAGCACGAGTACAAGATCATCACCGAGAAGGGCTTCGCCAACTACTTCCTCATCGTCCAGGACTACGTGCAGTGGGCCAAGGACAACGGCATCGGCGTTGGCCCGGGCCGTGGCTCCGCTGCTGGCGCCATCGTCGCGTACGCCATGAACATCACGAACTTCGACCCGCTCGAGAACGGCCTCATGTTCGAGAGGTTCCTCTCGCCGCAGCGCTCCGAGATGCCCGATATCGACATGGACTTCGACGACGAGCACCTCCAGGACGTCCTGCAGCACGTTCGCGACGTCTACGGCGAGGACCACGTGTGCAAGGTCATCACGTACTCGACCATCAAGGCCAAGCAGGCCATCAATGACGCCAACCGCGTCCTAGGCTTCCCCGTCTACAAGGGCCAGCAGCTCTCCAAGATGCTCTCGAACGACCCCAAGCTCCAGCTTGCCAACGCCCTCCACAAAAACGAAAAGAAGCCTGACCAGTACTCGCCGGACTTCGAGGAGGCCTACAACAAGGACCCGGACGCCCACCGAATCATCGATGCCGCCCTCTCGATCGAGGGCTTCATGCGCGGTGAGGGCGTCCACGCCTGCGCAACGCTCATCGCACCCACGCCCGTTACAGACCATGTGCCCACCAAGCTCGACACCAAGGGCAACGTCACCATCACCCAGTACGAGGGCCACTCCGTCGCGGACATGGGCCTGCTCAAGATGGACTTCCTGGGCCTGCGTACGCTCACGGTGATCAACAAGGCGCTTGCGAACATCCGCCACTCCTACCCTAACGCCTCCGACATCGACCGCATGCCGGATGCGGTCAAGGCCTGCATCAAGCCCGGTGCCACCTGCGTGGACATCGACGTGGACAAGGTCGACTTCTCAGACCCCAAGATCTATGAGCTTCTCGGCAAGGGCCACACGGCCGGCGTGTTCCAGGTGGAGTCTGCGGGCATGACCGCCACCATCAAGAACATGCAGCCCAACGCCTACAAGCAGATCGTCGCTCTTATCGCGCTGTACCGCCCCGGCCCCCTGGGCGCCGGCATGGTCGACAGCTACATCAAGCGCATGCACGGCCAGGAGAAGATCTCGTACTACGACGACCGCCTGAAGCCAATCCTGGAGGAGACATATGGCACCATGGTCTACCAGGAGCAGGTCATGCAGATCTCGATGAAGATGTCGGGGTTCACCGCTGGCGAGTCAGACTCGCGCATGCGCAAGCCGGTGGCAAAGAAGAAGATCAAGATGCTCACCGACCAGGTCTTCCACTGGGAGGGCAACGGCGCGGACGAGACGATCTACGACCACTGGATGAACGGCGCCGTCTCGAACGGCTACAAGCGCGAGGTAGCGCAGGAGATCTGGGAGAACGTTCTGGAGTTTGCCTCCTACGCGTTCAACAAGTCCCACTCCGCCGGCTACGCCATCCTGGTCATGCAGACCGCGTGGCTCAAGGCGTACTTCCCGCGCGAGTACATGGCCTCGGTTCTCACGTCCTACATGGGCAAGACCGACAAGATCGTGCACTACGTCACGAGCTGCCGTCGCGAGGGCATCCAGGTGCTGCCGCCCGACATCAACGAGTCCGGCAAGGACTTCACGGCAACCGCCGAGGGCGTGCGCTTTGGCTTCGCCGGCATCCGCGGCGTGGGCGAGGGCGTTGGCGAGTGCATCATGGCCGAGCGAGACGCCAACGGCCCCTTCAAGAACCTCCACGACTTCTGCGAGCGCGTGGACGGCTCCCAGGCAAACCGCCGCGTGGTCGAGTCCCTCATCAAGGCAGGCGCCTTCGACTCCACGGGCTACACCCGCATGCAGCTCATGCGCTTCGTCGACAAGAACAACCCCGAGAACATCATCGACGCCGCGGCGCGCCGCCAGAAGGAGCGCGCGGTGGGGCAGTTCTCGATGTTCGACATGTTTGGCGACGTGGCAGGCTCCGGCTTCCAGGACGAGATCCCGGCGCCCGACGGCGTTGAGTGGGACCGCCACATCAAGCTCTCACAGGAGCACGACGTCCTGGGCATCTACGTCTCGGACCACCCGCTGCGCCCGTATGCCTACGCGCTTGCCAAGGCGCGCGACTACACCATCGCAGACCTCTCCGTCTCGGAGGAGTACACCGACCCCAACACCGGCGCCACCACCGAGCGCTTCAAGGTCCCTGAGGACAAGCCCATCCGCCTTGCCGGCATGGCAACCTCGGTGCAGAAGAAGACAACCAAGAAGGGCGACGCCATGGCAATCGTCACCCTCGAGGACATGGAGGCCGAGACCTCGCTCGTGATTTTCCCCAAGACCTACAAGGAATGTGCCGCAACGCTTGCCGGCGAGGTTGACCCCGAGACAGGCGAGAGCACGGGCGACATCTTCATCAAGGTGGTGGGGCGCCTGGAGCGTGGTGACCGTGGCGACCAGCTCATTTGCACCTCCGTCGAGCCGCTCGAGCTTAACGACAAGACCAACCGTCCCAAGGTGCTCGAGATAAACATGCCCGCCAACCTCCTCACGCGCGGCCGCATGGACAACCTGGGCGAGATTCTTGGGCGCTATCCCGGCCTCGACCGCGTGGAGCTGCGCGTGGAGAGCGCCTCGGGCGACGTCATGCGCATGGAGCTTCCCACGCGCATCGATGCGCACAACATGGTCCTCATGGCCGAGGTCATCGACCTTATCGGTCGCTCCGGCCACGTGAAGGTGGCCTAGGGGGCGGCTCTGTCCCGTCACGGGCGCACTTCTCGACAGGGGAGCGCGCCCGCTCTTGTCGCGGTTCTTTATATGTAGATTTGAAAATAGCAATTGCTGCATGCATGAATCGGCGCCTGATGGGGGACAATAGCTTTAGTGGCGGTCGCGATGCGGCCGCAGGCAGTGGCTCCTCCCTGCGGGAAGGAGCCAAAGATGGAGAGGATGTCCCATGGCAGATGTAAAGATTTATCGCTGCAAGCACTGTGGCAACATCGTCGTGAAGATTGTTGATGGCGGCCCCACGCCTGTGTGCTGCGGCGAGCCCATGGAGGAGCTTGTTGCCAACACTACTGACGCCGCCGTCGAGAAGCACGTTCCTGCGCTGACCGTCGAGGGCGACCGCCTTGTTGCCCGCGTTGGCTCCGTCGAGCACCCCATGACTCCTGAGCACTACATCGAGTGGCTGCTCTTTGCCGACGGCACCAAGACCGTTATTCTCTACCTCAAGCCGGGTGACGCCCCCGAGGCACGCTTCCACCTGGGCGAGGGCGGCAAGGCCACGGTCTACGCCTACTGCAACCTCCACGGCCTGTGGAAGGCGGAGGTCTAAGGCTAGGCTTTCAAACAGCATGTCTTTTCGTGCCGTCCCGGCAGCGCCGGGGCGGCACGCTTCTCTATGGGTGGTGCACGCAGGTTGGGCGGGGATACAATCGAAAGCAGGTTGCGGAAGGTAGGGGAAGGTCCAAGCATGAAGATCGCGGTTGCCCAGATGAGGACCACGGCAGGCGAGCTCGAGCGAACGGCAGAACGCATGGTGGAGGTTGCGAGGAAGGCCGCAGACGAGGGCGCGCAGCTCGTGGTATTTCCAGCGGCCGCTCTGATGGGCGTTTGGCCAGTTGATCCTCCCAGCCAAGAGGGGCTTCTACTTGACCTTGCGGAGGCGCTGGTCAAGATCTCCGAGGAGGTCCCATGCCCTTGCATTGTGCCGGTTCTCTCAGATGCAGATGGCGCTCCGGCCCCCGAGGCGATGCTCGTGCATGACGGGGAGCTTACCCCGCTCAAGCTCTCGGCACTCCTGCGCTCATCGGCTGCAGGCCAGGCAGACAAGCGTGCGGGAGAGGGCATTGAGGGCGAGGATGGCCCCGCACCCGATCTTCCCGTCTTCGAGCTTGGGGGCGTCCACTTTGGGCTTGCCTTCTCGTTTGATGACCTTAACGACTTCGACGATTACGACTTTGATGTCGATGTGGTGCTCTATCTTGACGGGTATGGGTTTGCCATGGACGACCCATCATCTGCCATGGGGGCCTCTGTCTCGGATGGTCGCTTTATGGACGATGCCGAAGCAACGGGAGCTTGGATTGTGGGGGTGGGCTCGCTTGGCACTTATGGCACCCAGGTGTTCACCGGTTCAAGCTTCGTTCTCTCCCCGTGGGGGGAGCTTGCGGCGCAGTCTCCATCTTTCGAGGAGGATCTCCTCGTGGTAGACGTCGACCCAGACCTTAACGGCCCTCTTGACCACCCTCTGAATCCCGAGGTCTACGATCGCCCGCTTATCGCCTGGAACGTGCTGGCACAGGGTCTTACGGAGTCCCTCTCGCAGATGGGCTTCGCACAGGCGGCCGTGCTGGTAGACGGCACGCTGGACTCCTGTGCCGTTGCAACCCTGGCTACCGACGCGCTTGGCCCCACCAATGTCCACGCGCTGCTCGTTACGGGCAGCGATGATAAGCTTGACGCCTCGGCACGAAGGCTTGCCGAAAACCTCAGGCTGTCGGTTCGCGAGCTGCCAATGGCTGCGCTTTCGCCCGATCGCGACTTGGCGGCAGACCTCGCGCAGGCTCACCTTGTGGCGCTGGCGCGCGAGGAGGGAGCAATGCCGCTTTCGAACCTCGACAAGACGGCACTGGCGCTGGAAGTTTCGCCAGGCTCGATGCCGCATGCTGGGTTTGCGCCGCTTGGCGACGTCTACCGTTATGCCGTCATCGAGCTTGTGCATATGAGAAACACCATTTCACCAGTCATCTCGCGTACCTCTCGGCATGCCTTCGAGGTGCCTGCCATCCCGGGTATCGAGGAGTGCGGTCCAACGCCGGAGTCGCGTCTCGAGTTTGTTGACTACGTACTTGCCAGCCACATCGAGTGGGGACGCTCCCTCTCCGACATTGCGGACGATGGGGGGCACCCACGGGTGGCCTCCGCAATACTCGATCGCCTTGCCTCTTGTGAGCCGGCGCGAATGTCCTGCGGTCCCGTCATTGTTGCTTCGTCGCGGACGCTCGAAGACATTGCGTGGCCTCTTGGCATGATGTGGCGCGATCGCCCGCGAACGAAGGCCGAGCGCGCAGGTGAGGGCATTGGCGGAACCATCTCTCTTGGAGATGACTTGGACGAGGCAGTTGCCCAGGCGGCGAAAGAGCTGGGCGGTGTGGCACAGCCATACGATGACGGCGAAAAGCAGCAGGAAGGAGAGGTGCCCGACGTTCCTGCAACGCCGAGGGACCGAGAGAAAGACTTGCGCGACGTGCTCAACATTCTGCGAGATTTCTCTCTTACGGGAGGGCTTGCCGCCGACCAGTCCGAGGGCCGCGCCGGCAGGCATGGCCAGGGGGGACGACCTGGGCCTGGCGGGATGCCGGGCGACAACTCGATATGGAGGACCTTCTCGGAGAACTAGTCCCCCACTCCCCACGGTCCCACAGTATGCTAGAATAGAACGAACGTTCTAGCTATCTTCATGCTGTGGGGGAGGTGCTTTCGTGATTATCCTGGGTATTGACCCTGGCCTCGCAAACACGGGATGGGGTGTAATTGAGACGCGCGGGTCTGTCTGTCGGGCTCGCGCATACGGTTGCGTCTCCACCTCGTCCTCGGAGTCTATCGACCGTCGACTGGGCAAAATCTACGAGGGCATCTCCAAAGCCATAGAGGCATACGCTCCCAGCCAGCTTGCCATAGAGAAAATCTTCTTTGGAGAAAACTCGCGCTCCGCTCTTGCAACGGCTCATGCGCGTGGTGCGGCCCTTGTCGCGGCGGCGGAGGCTGGGCTCGAGTTGGGGGAGTATACTCCCATGCAGATTAAGCAGGCCGTTGTTGGTACCGGATCTGCGGACAAGCGGCAGGTCATCTTCATGGTCAGAAACATCCTTGCACTCGACCATGACCCTCGGCCGGATCACTGCGCAGATGCCCTAGCGGCAGCCATCTGTCATGCAAACCTTTCTCGTACCCAAAGACTTACGCGCGAGGGTGCTGCCGTACAGGTCTTCGAGCAGGAAAAGGCACAAGAGGAGCTTGATGCCGCCACGGCGCGCAGCGTCACGGCGGCAGCTACGGCGGCGCGTCTCGCTGGTGCCCGCGGAGAGGCGTCGCCCTTGGGTCACGTGCGGCAGAGCAGGAGGAACACCCAATGATCGTGCAACTCACGGGTACCCTAGTCGAGGTGTTGCCCACTCACGTGGTCATCGACGTGGGAGGCGTTGGCTATGAGCTTGGGGTCTCGGCAACCACGGCGGCATCGCTGCCGGCGGTGGGAGAGGCTGGCGTTACCGTGCTCACGCGTATGCTCGTGAAGGAGAATGCGGTAGAGCTCTATGGCTTTGCCACGCGTGAGGAGCGTGCCGTATTCGATAGGCTTGTTGCTGTGTCCGGTGTGGGGCCAAAGCTTGCACTTGCGGTTCTCTCCACGTTCTCACCGGCAACGCTTGCAAACATTGTCACCCTCCAGGACGAGGAGCGCATGGCGCAGGTGCCGGGCGTGGGACGCAAGAAAGCCCAGCGGCTCCTTGTCGAGCTTCAGGACGTCTTTGCAAAGGACGCAACGTTGCGCGGGCTGGTTGGCATGAGCGAGCCTGCAACGCGTCAGTCCAAGGTGCCAGATACTGCACAATCCGTCACCGATGAGGCAACAGCGGCTCTTCTCTCCATGGGCTTCTCGCCGCAGGAGGCGCAACTTGCCCTTGACGGGCATGAGGATGCCGGTGCCGTGACAGTTGAGAAGGCCATCCAGTTTGCGCTTAAGAGGCTTGGAGGCAACCTGTGACGTGGGAGGCACAAGAGGAGGACCTCTTTGACGATGTGCCAGGCTTCGGTCATGGTCAGGGAGGACCTCGTCCCGTGACGGGGGAGCTCACGGCAGATGATCTTGAGGTCGATCGCAGCCTACGCCCCACCACGCTTGACGAGTACTGTGGCCAGGAGCGGGTCCGCGACAACCTTCGCGTGCTCATCGCCGCTGCAAAGGATCGCCACGAGACCCTCGACCACGTGCTCTTCTCCGGCCCTCCGGGCTTGGGCAAGACCACGCTCGCCAACGTGGTTGCCAATGAGATGGGTGCGCGTCTTCGTACTACCTCTGGCCCGGCGATTGCGCGCACGGGTGACCTTGCCGCCATTCTCACCAACCTCGAAGAGGGCGATGTCCTCTTTGTGGATGAGATTCACCGCCTCAACCATCAGGTCGAGGAGGTCCTCTACCCCGCAATGGAGGACTTCTTCCTCGACATTGTCATTGGTAAGGGGCCGGCCGCCCGCTCCATCCGCCTCGACGTTCCACACTTCACGCTCATTGGAGCAACCACGCGCACGGGGCTTCTCACCGGCCCGCTTCGCGACCGCTTTGGGATCTCGTACCGCCTGGACTACTACACCGTCGACGAACTCAAGCGCATTGTTCAGCGTTCTGCATCAATCCTTGGGGTCGATATAGACGAGCAAGGTGCTGCTGAGATAGCCTCGCGTTCGCGTGGTACGCCGCGCCTAGCCAACCGGCTGCTTAAGCGTGTTCGCGACTATGCGCAGGTAAAGGCTGGTGGAGCCATTACGTGGGAGGTCGCTGCCGAGGCGCTCTCGTTCTTTGAGATTGATGAGATGGGCCTTGACTGGATGGACAAGAAGATTCTTACGGCACTCACCAGCACCTTCAGGGGGCGCCCAGTGGGTCTTACGACCATTGCCTCTGCGGTGGGGGAGGATCCATCCACCCTTGAGGACGTCTACGAGCCGTACCTCCTTCAGCGTGGCCTCATTGTGCGCACGCCTCAAGGACGCCAGGCAACCCCCGCAGCCTTCGAGCACCTTGGAATGCCGCTTCCGCCCCAGAGCTAATATCATGGGTCCGGAAGCATACGCAGAGAGGATGGCACCATGCTTGAGAGGGACTACATTACCGAGCTCATTTCGCAGTTCGTCGAGGCAGTGACGAGGGCGCTTAGGCTTGCCGTCGAGCAGGGTGACCCTGCTTCCTGCCAGGCGGTCGAGCAGCAGGTTGCAGACCTTATCGACCTTGATGTGCAGACGGCTATGGCGCTCTCTCCGGACTCACTCGTTACCATGCTCGTACTCTCCGGCATGGGCGATTCGGTGGCCGCCTACGTTTCGTATGCGCTCGATCGCGTCTCGCATGTGTATGAGGCACATGGCGAGGAGGACCTCGCAGGCTTGAGGCATCTGCAGTCTCAAGCGGTTGCGGAGAGTTTTGGCTGCGACCCAGCAACGCCTCCAGAGGAGCTTGCTGGACTTGACGCAGAGCTCTTTGGCACTACCGGAGAGAATGCGTAGCGGGATCCACCAGCTCAAAGTGCCGTAGATGTTCACATTGCAGAGTATCTCTTCAGTTTGTTGAACATTCAGCTTACCTTTGGCATACTGAAGCTTACCAGAAGCTTACAGATGCCGGAGGTCCTATGGCGCTTTCGAGAAGCATGTTCAAGGTACTTGTCGCACTTGCGCAGTCTGGCGCTCGCATGACCCAGCGTCAGCTCAGTGCCGCCTCTGGCCTCTCCCTGGGGACCGTGAACTCGGTGCTTCGAGACGCAGAAGAGGCGGGGCTGGTTGAGGATGGGCTTCTCAGCATTGATGGCCTAAAGTCACTCAAGCCGTACGAGGTGGGAAACGCCATCATCATGGCGGCTGGCCTCTCTTCTCGTCTGGCTCCCATCTCGTATGAAAAGCCCAAGGGCCTTCTCCGTGTTAGGGGAGAGGTCCTCATCGAGCGTCAGATTCGTCAGCTCCAGGCTGCAGGTGTTACCGACATTACCGTTGTGGTTGGATACAAAAAGGAATACTTCTTCTACCTTGCAAGTAAGTTCGGGGTTCATATCAAGGTCAATCCCCAGTACGCCACGAGGAACAACAACTACACGCTCTGGCTTGTGCGGGATCGCTTGGACAACACCTACGTGTGCTCGTCGGATGACTACTTCGAGGAGAATCCGTTCGAGCACTACGTCTACGAGGCCTATTACGCAACGCAATACGTGAGCGGACCCACAGACGAGTGGTGCGTGTCTACGGGCTCGGGAGGGCGCATCACCAATGTAAGCGTAGGCGGCTCTGATGCCTGGACTATGCTTGGGCACGCCTATTTCGACAGGGCGTTCTCCACAACCTTTGTCCCCATCTTAGATGCGGCTGTACGCAAGCCAGAGACTGCAGACATGCTCTGGGAGGATATCTTCCGGTCCCATTTAAACGAGCTGCGTATGGTTGCGCGTCACTACTCCGGCGCGTCAATCCATGAGTTCGATACGCTCGACCAGGTGAGTGGCTTTGACCCTGCGTTCATCGAGAACGTTGACTCGCACATCTTTGACAACATCGTCTCGGTTCTTGGATGCGAGAAGTCCCAGATTCATGGTTTCTACCCGCTTAAGCAGGGGCTTACCAACCTCTCGTGCCACTTCTCGGTGGGCAAGGGCGCTGACGAGCGAGAGTACGTGTACCGCCACCCCGGTCTTGGCACCGAGAAGATGGTCGACCGCGCTGCCGAGGAGGCTGGCCTTCGCCTCGCGCGTGACCTTGGGCTCGACAACACCTTCATCTTCGAGGACCAGCGGCAGGGCTGGAAGATCTCGCGGTTTGTGAGCAACGCCCGACCCCTTGACCCTCATGACCACGTGCAGCTGAAGCGTGCTATGGGGATGTGTCGCAAGCTCCACGAGAGCGGTGCTACGCTCGACCGAAGCTTTGACTTTGTCGAGGAGGGCCTTGGATACGAGAAGCTCCTTGCAGAGCGTGGCCCTATCGAAATTCCCGGGTACAACGAACTCAAAGAGAAGGTCCTGCAGCTCAAGGAACTCGCCGATAAGGACGGCTTCTCCCACTGCATATCGCATAACGACTTCTTTTACCTCAACTTCCTTGTCGACGAGCAAGACGAGTACAGCCTCATCGATTGGGAGTACGCTGGCATGTCCGACGAGGCGAGTGACTTTGGCACCTTCACGGTATGCTGCGAACTTTCCAACAATGAGGCAGAACGGGCCCTGTGCGACTACTTTGGACGAACGCCAACCATGCGGGAGCGCCGCCACTTCTGGAGCTACGTGGTCTTTGCAGGCTGGTGCTGGTATGTGTGGTCACTCGAGAAGGAAGCCGAAGGCGACAACGTAGGGGAGTGGCTTCTCATCTACTACCGCTATGCACAGGATAACGTTGACCGTGTGCTTTCCTGGTATGAGAGCAACGAGGGCCGCAGGGAATGCGAGGCTTCATAGCCGCTCGGATGCCTTGGACGCTCCGTGCGCCTTGCGTGTCGAAATTTTGCATACGCCGTTCATGTCCTGCATGCATGCGTGTAGTATGAACGGAACGACTTCCTTACAGGCAGTTGACATGTTCATGACAGATGCCTGCTGTCTGGCGTTATTCCTGTTTTCCGCTCAGGGGGTACCAGAGATATGACACACAAAGAGTTTCTCGTCCTCTCCACCATCGCTACGGCACCGGCGCCCCTTACTCAGCGCGCCCTGGCCGCACACACCGGAATGTCTGTGGGAAGCGTGAACGAGGCTGTATCCAACCTTTCCGATCTGGGTCTCATTTCAGATAGGCATGTCACCGACGATGGCCTGGAGGCACTCGAGCCCTTTCGTGTCAAGCGTGCCGTGCTCATCGCCGCAGGATTTGGCTCCCGAATGGTTCCCATCACGCTCAACACTCCAAAGCCACTGGTGCGTGTTGGCGGCAAGCGCATCATCGACACCATCCTCGACGCCGTCTATGCGGCTGGCATCACCGAGGTCTACGTGGTGAGGGGCTATCTTGGCGAGCAGTTCGACCAGCTCCTCTACAAGTACCCCACTATCAAGTTTATCGACAACCCTCTCTACAACGAGGCAAACAACATCTCGAGCATGGTTGCCGCCAAGGATTTACTCCAAAGTGCCTATGTCTTCGAGTCCGACCTTCTGCTGAGAAACCCTAGCCTCATTACCCGCTACCAGGACCGTTCTAACTACCTTGGCATCCCTATGGAGCGCTCCGACGACTGGTGCTTCAAGGTAAAGAACGGGGTCATCAAGAATCTTGGCATCGGCGGCGACGGCGGTGTATGGCAGATGGTTGGCATCTCGTACTGGACTCCTGAGGACGGAAAGAAGCTTGCGGAGGATCTCCCTGCTACGTTTGCAATGCCTGGCGGAAAGGAGCGCTTCTGGGACGAGGCGCCGCTCACGTACTTTGCTGACAAGTACAAGGTCTACGCCCGTGAGTGCTCCCTTGCGGACGTGACGGAGATTGACTCGTTCCGTGAGCTCGAGTCGATAGACCCCGCCTACGACTGCTAGGCTGAGTCCATGTCAAGAACGTATGCCATCTTCTCTGCGCAATACCTCCCACACGTGGGAGGGGTGGAGATGTTTACCGCCAATCTAGCTCACCAGCTCGTCTTGGGTGGCGATAGGGTTTGCGTGGTGACGTCTGCACGAGAAGGCGCGCCTGAGGTAGAGACCCAGGCAGACGGCGTACGCGTTGTACGGCTTCCTAGCGTGCAGCTCATGGGTGGAAGGCTCCCCCTCTCGCGCCACGGGGCGCATGAGCAGTCGCTTCTCTCGGCCCTATCGGGCCTTGGCGTGGACCGCATCCTTGTGAACACCCGCTTCTACGGTATTTCCGTCACTGGCCTTCGCTTCGCTCGCGAGCATGACCTTCCTGCGGTGCTTCTCGACCATGGCTCCGCGTGGCTCACCTTTGGCCGCGGGGGTGCGCTTGACGCTGCCGCCCATTCGTGGGAACGACGCATGACTGCCCGCGACGTGAGCTTGGGGGCCACCTTTGCCGGCATCAGCGAGAAGAGCGCGGCGTGGCTCTCTACGTTTGGCATCGCCACTTCCTTGGTCATCCCTAACGCCATTGATGCGGTTTCGTTCCGCAAAGAGTCCTCGGGGAGAGACTTCCGCACAGAGTTCGGCATCTCCGGGGACAAGGCACTTGTGGCCTTTGTGGGCAGGCTTGCGCCCGAGAAAGGTCCTGAGCGGCTGCTCGATGCCGTGCGAGAGCTGGGGGAGGGATATGTCGCTGTGCTGGCAGGAGAGGGGGCGCTGCGTCCCCAGCTCGAGAAGAATCTTCCCGCAAATGCGTATCTCGTGGGCAACCTCAGCCATCCTGACCTCTCCGCCCTGCTCTCGCAGGCAAACGTCTTCTGCCTGCCCACGCGTTCTGAGGGCTTTTGCACCTCGCTATTGGAGGCGGGCGCTTGGGGAGTGCCCTGTGTGGTGCCAGATGTGGGCGGGGCTAGAGAGGTGCTTTGCCAGGGACACGACACCTTTGGATGCATTGCGGAAGACCGCGAACCTACAACCATGGCTGAGGGAATTCGCCAGGTCTTGGCGTCCTGGACGTCAGGCCGTTCGCAGGAACTGCAGGTGCATGTAGAGCGCGACCTGTCATGGGCAAAGACCGCTCAGGCACTTGAGCATGCCTTCGCGCAAGCTCAACGAGGCTCTCTCGGCGCCTGATGGTCTATTCAGGCTCCTTCATCCTATTTGGAGCTTTACCTCCGTTCTGTAGAACTGCTAACTGCCCGATTCCATTGTCGTGCAAGAATTTATGGTCCATCTGAGGTGCGGAACCATCGCGCATGTCATCAATCGGAGATCTGTCACCATGGCAACCGCTTGCGTGTTCACGAACCTTCAACCGTGCCTACATCTTGCCCAAGCTCTACGAGAGCCTCGTGGCACAGACATCGCGCGACTTCTCGTGGCTCATCGTAGACGACGGCTCAACGGATAATACGGCTGAGCTTGTTCACGGCTGGCAAGCAGAGGGTTTGGTTCCCATCACCTACATCTATCAGGAAAACGGCGGTAAGCAGCGTGCAACCAACACGGGAATGTCGCACTGCACAGACGAGCTCTTCTTTGTGGTCGACTCCGACGATTACCTTGTTCCCTCGGCCGTCGAGCAGATTGTTGACGTCTGGCAGGGTGCGCGCAGCGACATCACGCTTGCTGGTATTGTGGCCCTGCGCGGGACGGACGAGGATACGCCCCTGGGGACGCACATGCCCGCTGGCGTAAGCCGGGTCAAGATGTGGGACCTGCTTCACAAGTATCGCTTCAAGGGCGATACCTCGCTCATTCACCGCACCGCTATCGTCCAGCAACATCCCTACGAGGTTGCGCCTGGCGAGAAGTTCGTGGCGGAGTCGATGGCCTTCTTCGCGATTGACGACGACTACGACATGCTCACCTACGACCACGTGCTCACCATCTGCCACTATCTGCCAGACGGCTACACGAGAAACTTCGTCGAGAACACCAAGAAGAATCCCATTGGCTATATGCGCCACAAGCGTGATAGCGCGAGAAGGGCGATAAATCCCTATGACGCCTGTCGTGAGACCACACTCTACCTCGTGGGATGCATGCTTGCGCATCATCACGGGGGAATTCGTGAGGCACCCAACGTTCCTCTCGCCGTGTTGTGCTACCTGCCCGCAAAGCTTGCACGCATCACCGTCTTCCGATAGGTCGCTTGCAATGAAACCCAGGTGTGAGGCATGAAGATAAGCGTCATCATCCCCGTCTATAACTCGCAAGCCTACCTGAGCGAATGCGTGCGAAGCATCACCTCGCAGTCTTACCGGGACCTTGAGGTGCTCCTTGTCGACGATGGCTCAACCGATGGCTCCGGCGACCTCTGTGACGTCCTGGCTGCCGAGGCGCGCTCAATCCGCGCCTATCTAGCCTATCCGTTCATAGTGTGGATAGGGCAGGCGGCGGCACTGGGGGAGTGCGTTTAGATTGACGCGACTCTCGAGCCTTCGTCACCAGTCCTGACGTCTAGAGCCAGCGGGCGTCCACGTAGTGAGGGGTGCGCTGGTCCTCTGGCGGCGGCGTCATGTAGTCTCCATACCAGCGCGTGAGGCAAAGGTCGTAGTCTCTCGGGCCGTCGAACTGCTCGCCTTCGAAATCGTAGGGGCAGGTATCGAATACGATGGATTTGGGCATGCGCTCGTTCGGCCCCACCGCCCAGGCGATATTGGCAGCCTCCTTGCTTTCCGCAAGGGGAAACGCACGGGCGATGCCATCTGCCTGCTGGGCAATCTGGTAGATGTCCTCCTTGGGCATGATGGCTTTGAGCACGCGCTTCCCCAAGAGGTTCACGGTCGAAGAGCCCTCGTGGATGTTGGCCGTTAGGTAGTCGTACTTGCGCCTGAGCTTGGCCACATCTTCAAACGGCTTGTCGCTTTGGCCAATGCCATCAGCGGGGAACACGTCCACCCATACGCCCGTGCGACACCAGCGCTCGTCAACGTAGTGCTCGATGACCTCGGTACGCGTGTCCACCACTTTGATGAAGGGGTAGATGGAAGAGCGGTCGCGGTACCAGATAATCTTGTAGTATGGCCTGGAGGAGCGCTTGGCAAAGGCTTCCGGCAGGCGCTCGTAGTCTTCTCTCGGCATGATGAGGTCGATGTCATCATCCCAAGGGATGAAGCCATGATGGCGTATTGCGCCCAAGAGCGTGCCGTATGCCATGACGCACTTCAGGCCTTCCTCATGGCACACGCGGTAGAGTTCCCGCATGATGTCCAGCTCGATGACCTTCATCTCGTCGTTGCCAATGCGCTTCTCTTTCATCTTGTCCCCGTTCAGGTTCCTTTCCATCACCTGATAGATTGTAAGCTCTCGATTAAGGGGGACCAGGTGGGCAAAGGGCGCTCTCTGTTGAATTTCCGCTTGGCACCCATCGCCGCCCTTGCGCCTAGCTGTCCATGCGAGAATTGCTAAATGCCCGTGCGAGCCGCCTGCTGCATCTTGTCATTCGACCGGAGCATCCGCATGAAAACAGTTTGTGTGTTCACACCAACCTATAACCGCGCCTACATCCTTCCGACGCTCTACGAGAGTCTTGTCTCGCAGACATCGCAGGACTTCATGTGGCTCATCGTGGACGATGGCTCTACCGATGACACCAGCGCGCTGGTTTCCTCATGGAAGCAGGAGGGCAAGGTCGACATTACCTACGTCAAGAAGGAGAACGGGGGGAAGCCCCGGGCAATCAACACTGGCGTCGCGCTGTGCGAGTGCCCCCTCTTCTTCTGCGTCGACTCCGACGACCACTTGGTTCCCGGTGCCGTTGCGCGCATAGTCGATGACTACGAAGCGATTCGCGATGACAACCGCATTGCAGGCATTGTGGCGCTCAGGGGCACCGACGAGCACACCCCCATGGTCACCTGGATTCCAGAGGGCCTCACCGAGGTCAAGTACTGGGATCTCTTCGAGAAGTACCACTTTGCCGGCGACACCTCCCTCATCCACAAGACCGAGGTGCTGCGAAAGTACCCGTACGACGTTGCGCCAGGGGAGAAGTTCATCGCAGAGACCTCTGTGTACTACCGCCTCGACGACCACTATCTCATGAGGACGGACAACACCATCCTCACCATCTGCCACTATCTTCCGGATGGCCTTACCAAGAACTTTGCAAAGAACGCGCGCGAGAACCCCATTGGCTATCGCAAGCACAAGCTCTATTGTGCGCAGCGCTCGCAGACGCTGGCTGGAAAGTTCAGGGAGACCACACTCTATCTCGTTGGCTGCCGTATGACGGGGGAGAAGGGCAGCCTCTCGAAGGCACCCAACAAGGTGATTGGCGCCTTATGCGAGCTTCCGGCGTCCGTTGCCTACCACACCATATTTGGAGGAAAGAAGGCCAATGGCTGAGGGTCTCTCGCTCAAGAAGAACATCGCCTGGAACTCCGTCGGCTCCATCGTGCGGCTGGGCTGCAACTACCTCATCACCATTGCCGTGGTGCGTCTTTCCCATGGCTTCGATGCCGCGGGCGCCCTCTCGCTGGCCATGTCGGTCTCCAACCTCGTGGCGCCCTTTGCCGACTTCCGTCTGCGAACGGTGCAAGTGACCGACGTTCGCGGTGAGCACAGTTCCGGTGAGTATGTTGGCTTGCGTCTTCTCACGAGTGCCTTAGCCTTCGTGGTTGGCGTTGCCTATGCGGTTCTCACGTGCTCCCTGGATGCCTTGCCCGCGATTGTCGCCTACCTGGTGGCTTCGCTTGCCGCAAACTTCATCGAGGGCCTCCACGCAATAGACCAGCGGCACCTTCGCATGGACTACATCGGCCGCTCCTACATGATGCAGGGCATCTCCAACCTAGCCCTTTTCTCTTTAGTGCTGTGGTTCAGCGATTCTCTGGTGCTGGCCTGCATCTCCATGGCCGTCTCCACGCTGGCAATCTGCGGTATCTACGATATGCCGCGGGCCTCTGGCTTTGAGTCCATCAAGCCCGTCATCGACCTGCGCTCTGCCGCCCGCACGCTTGCAACACTGCTGCCGCTGGTCATAGCACAGGTCTGCTCGAGTGCTGTCCTTACGGTCCCTAAGCAGTACCTCGCAGCGAGTGTGAGCACGGCTGCTCTGGGCATCTACTCTTCTGTGGCGTCTCCGGCGGCAATTGTCCAGATGGGGGCCTCCTACATCTACAGTCCCCTCATGGGCGAGTTCGCACAGCGTTTCAAGGACGACAAGGCATCCGCGCTCAAGCTCTTCAGGCGCACCATCCAGGGCATTATTGGCATCACGGTGGTCTTCTCGGTGCTCATACTTATCTTTGGCGAGTGGATCCTTGGCCTCCTCTACGGCCAGGAGATTATCGAGTACAGCTACCTTCTTGGTCCGGCGGTGCTCTGCACCTTTGTGACCGCCTTTGCCTGGTTCATGAACGACCTGCTTCTTTCGCTCAGGGACTACAAGGCAAGCTTCCTCGGTAATGTGGTTGCCACTGTGGTCTCGCTTGCCATCACCATTCCCGTAGTGGACCTCTTTGGCATGAACGGCGTAAGCTGGGTTGGTGTGGGGTCCTACCTCCTGGCAGTCCTCTCTCTGGTGGCATTTTTTGTCCGTGACTGCAAGAGGCTGGATGAGACAAAGGGACAGTCCCTTTGTCTCATTGGTGAAGAGGAAAAAGAGTCCGCCGACCAGGACGAGGGATGAGACAAAGGGACAGTCCCTTTGTCTCATTACGAGGGAAGGAAGAAGATGGATGAGATGCGGCCATATCCCGAGGGAGCTCTCGAGAGGCTGCAGGATGCCGAGCGCGGCATCCTGAGGGTTGTGGACGCGCTCTGCCGTCAGAACGGGATTGACTACTTTATCGATTCCGGTACGTGTTTGGGCGCTGTGCGCCACGGGGGGTTTATCCCTTGGGACGATGACACGGACATCGCTATGCCCTACGAGGACTACCAGCGCTTTTGCGAGCTTGCGCCCAAGGCCTTGCCTGTCGGCTACTCCCTTGCTACGTGTGAGAACACCCCAGACCTTACGTCGCTCTGGGCCAAGGTGTTTCTCGATGGCACGCGCTTCATTGATGAAGTCTCTATGGAGGCCGGCTGCAACCAGGCAATTTTCCTCGATGTCTTTCCTTATTTTCGCGAGGAGAGGGACCCGGCGCGTGCCCGTGACCAAAAAGCAAGGTGCTTGAGGCTTCAGCGCATGAGCTACCTCCACGGCATTGCCCATCCCAAGATTCCCTCGGACGCATCGCTTCGAGGCTTAAAGGCAACGGCGTGTTCCATTGTTCATCACACGATTGCGCACGCATGGAAGCCCGAGGAACTGTCTTACGAGCTTCTTGAGGTAGCCAAGCCCATGGAGCCCTCAGAGCGCTGGTTCAGCGCAACGTATCCGCTGTATGGCACGTACGATGCCGATGTGCTCTTCCCCACGCGAGACATTTTCTTTGACGGCATGACCTTGAGGGCACCGCATGACTGCGATGCCTACCTTCGCACGCTCTATGGCAACTATCTTGAGCTTCCTCCCGTTGAGAACCGCTACACGCACCTTCCCCGCGTGCTCGACTTCGGGGATGGCGTAAACGTGATGAAGGAGTAGGCCTGGTCCTTCTCGCCTAGCTAATTCTTGTCTTTGGGATTTCCGGCGAACTCATTCTTGGCGAGCGCAAGCTCCTGAGAGAGCTGCTCGACCTTGTCTGTAAGGCGTGACACATCGCAGGCAAGGTTGAAGAGCTTGAGCAGCATGAGCGCAATGACCACGAGAAATACGAAGTTGCTGGGCGAAAGGAAGCCCAGGAGGTCCGAGAAGAAGAACGCAATCCGTGGGAAGATTGCCAGAACAAGCAGAAGTACTGCCGCGCAGACCCAATAGACAGAGTCGGCGATGCGAATCTTTGACTTCCTGACTTTGCGTACGACAATCGAGAGCGCAAAGAGTGCTCCGAGGATGAGGACAATGCGGAGAACTATGGACATGGCTGGTCCTATCTAAACCATTGGAAGAGCAGGATGGAGAGGCACGTGCGCGCCATATAGGAGATGGAGGACATGAAATGCAGGTAGCTCGTGCCGCCTTGGCGTTCACGCATCTCGGCAGGTATCTCGACTACCTTGGCGCCTCTGCGAATGAGCAGAGCTATGGTGTCCGGCTCTGGGGCTAGGTCAAACCCGCGCGCGAGCTTCTCGACCATGGCGCGGTTGTACATGCGCATGCCCGAGGTGGGGTCCGTGATGATGGCACCTGTCGTCTGCCGGATTATTGTGGTGATGAGCTTTGCCCCGGCGCCACGCGCGCCAACGGCACCGCCTCCCGCGAGATTGCGCGAGGCAATCACGATGTCGGCGCCTTCTTCATCCATGGTCTTGGCCATGGTTGGGATGTAGCTGGGAATGTGCTGCCCGTCGGAGTCAATCTGCACGGCCGCGTCGTAGTTGTGGCGCATGGCGTACTTCATCCCAGCCTTAACGGCGGAGGTAAGGCCGCAGTTTACCGGCAGGTCGATATGCCTCAATGCCAGCTCGTCGCAGATGCGTGGAGTGGCGTCGCTCGAACCGTCATTAACGACGAGGTAGTCAACGTCCGGGCAAGTCTGGGTTAGCTCCTGGACGGTATTCGCGAGGCACTCTTCCTCGTTATAGGCGGGCACGATGGCGAGAACTCTCACGGGTCGCCTTTCCTCTCGTCCTGTTGTACTGCGCATGCCGTCCCATGGTATAGCAGCACGATGCTGGAGCGTGCGCGCCAAGGGCTTACTCAAAAAAACTCCCCCGCCAGCTGGCGGGGGAGCCAAGTCCCACAAATCCCAAGAGGGGGTATGCGTTGGGCTATGAGCTAAATCTTGTGGACGTTGGAAGCCTGGAGCTTGCCATTCTGGCCGGTGGTGATGTCAAACTCGACAGCCTGGCCCTCGTCCAGGGTCTTGAAGCCGTCCATCTGAATCTCGGAGTAGTGGACGAACAGATCGTCGCCATCCTCACGAGAGATGAAGCCATAGCCCTTGTCGGGGTTGAACCACTTAACAGTACCCTTTGCCATGTCGTGCCTTTCTTTCTTTGCCCCGCAGGACAAAAAGCTGCGCTCTCGCGCGATACCTTGTGGCCCCAACAGCCACGGGTGCTATATTACCCCAATGGTTCTGGGGATAGCTCATAAATCCTCAAGTGGTAATCAACGTCCACTTCCGGCATTACCTACGCCGCTCACAAAAAAGTGGCGCTACTTCTCGGTTCCGAGGGCTTCTCGCCAGTTTGCTATTGCGCAGTCAGAAACGCCCACAACCTCCCGTTCGTCCTGCAGGGGGTTGTTGCTCAGGACGGCACAGGCCTTCATTCCCGCTCGCTTTGCAGAGCAGATTCCCTGGAGAAGGTCCTCAAAGACCATGCAGCTCTTTGGCTGAGCAGAGATGCGCCTTGCCGCTTCGAGATAGATATCCGGACGATCCTTGCCGCAGCCAACCTCTTTTGCGCAGACCACGGCGTCAAAGAGGTCGTAGACGTCCACGTTTGCCTTCATGGCCGCAAGTACGTCCGGGTCGTTGGTGGTCGCAAGCGCTAGGGGCACGCCCGCGCTTCTCAGGGCCGCGAGATACTCCTCTGCACCGGGCCTCAACCGTACTTGCGTGGCATAGAGCGCACGGCCCATCGAATTCCACTCTTCGCAGATCTCTTCAACGGTATCCTTGAGACCGTAGCGCTCGATACACCAGCGCGCCCCGCCCGCAAACCCAAGCATGGTGAGCGTTCGCCCTACGTCCGGCGTATAGGAGATGCCCCGCGACCTGAGAAATGCAATGTCCACCTGTCTCCAGAGGTCATGGGTAAGGGCAAGCGTGTCATCGAAATCGAAGATGGCCGCCGAGAAGCTCGGTGGCCACAGGGGGTTCTCGCTGTGCGTTTGTCTCATGAACGTCTTTCGCTGACTCTACTGAAAGGTTTAAGGTATCGAAGTTGATTCTATGTCAGACTGGGGCCTACATATAGTTCGTCGTTGGAGAATCATGGCTAAAACGAAACAGCGATTTGCCCGTCTTGCAGGCTGTGTGGCTCTTGTCTTGGGCGTGGCGCTTGCGCTTGTCTTGGCGCCGTCCACTGCTAAGGCGGCAACCACCACCTACACCACCGCAAGCTCAGACGGTTCGCTCTCTACGTACTCGAACATCTCCCAGGCGCTCTCGGTGGCCAGGCAAACGGGGAGGCCCATTGCCATCGATCCCGGCCACGGCGGATGGGATCCTGGTGCCAGGGCAAACGGCATGAAGGAGGCCGACCTCACCTGGAAGATCGCCCAGGCCTGCAAGGACTACCTTGAGTCCCGTGGGGTCACGGTCTACCTCACCCGTGGCCAGTACGAGTACGTTTCGGTTGCCGGACGCGTGGACCGCGCCGTCGAGAACAACTGCTGTGCTATCGTCTCCATCCACATCAACGCTGGCGGCGGCAGGGGAGCCGAGGTGGAGTCCACCAACTCCTCGAGCTACAACCAGGACCTGTACTACGCAGGGCAGTCCCTCTCGGCCCTTGTGCTCTCCGGGCTTCAGTCCAGCGGGCTTACCGTCCACGGGGCGGGCATCATAACAAGGGACTACCCCTCGGGCGAGGACTCCTCGCTCTACGAGGATGGTTCCGTGGCGGACTACTACGGCATTACCCGCTATGCGAGAAAGGCCGGCATCCTTGGCGTCATCATCGAGCATGGCTTCATCGATGGCACGTCTGATTCCGCAAGGCTTTCGAACAGCAACTACCTCACGAGCTTTGGCAGGGCGGATGGAGCTGCCATCTACAACCAGTTCTACGGCTCTGACACCTGGTGGAGCGTCTCGGGTGTCAACGTCTCAGCTACCGAGACCTATGTTGGCGAAGCCGTGACCTACTCGCCCAAGATCATGGGCGTGGGCGAGAACCTCACCTACAACTATGTGTGGGCAAAGCCGGATTGGTCTTCGTGGGACTCCACGGTTAAGAGCACGGGTTCTATGACCACCTCTTCTTCGGGAACCTTCACGCCTACTCAGCCGGGCACGTATTGGCTGTTTGTCGACGTCTGCTCCAACGGTACGTCGAAGACCACACGCATGGCTACCATTACCGTGAAGAGCGGCTATCGCTACAGGGGCGTCAGAGTCACCACGGATACGCCAGTTGCTGGCGATGCCGTGACTTTCTCCGCCAACGTTGCAGGCCAGACGTCCGGACTCAAGTACAACTACGTCTGGTCCTACGAGGGCTCCTGGGCCAAGGGCGACTGGGGCTCCACCGTGCTCTCCACGGGCTCGGACACCAGCGAGACCACCGGCTCGTTCACGCCCTCCAAGCCGGGCACCTACAACCTCTACGTGGACGTGGTGAGCCCCGACGGCACGAGGGAGACCAAGTCCACCACCGTCGAGGTGAAGGATGGGTATGTCTTCAACGGCGTGACGGTCTCCGCCGCCTCTCCTGCGGTCGGCAGCCCCGTGGCCTTCTCGGCCAACGTCGGGGGCTACACCGCCGGGCTCAAGTACAACTACGTCTGGTCCTACGAGGGCTCCTGGGCGAAGGGCGACTGGGGCTCCACCGTGCTCTCCACGGGCTCGGACACCAGCGAGACCACCGGCTCGTTCACGCCCTCCAAGCCGGGCACCTACAACCTCTACGTGGACGTGGTGAGCCCCGACGGCACGAGGGAGACCAAGTCCACCACCGTCGAGGTGAAGGATGGGTATGTCTTCAACGGCGTGACGGTCTCCGCCGCCTCTCCTGCGGTCGGCAGCCCCGTGGCCTTCTCGGCCAACGTCGGGGGCTACACCGCCGGGCTCACGTACAACTACGTCTGGTCCTACGAGGGCTCCTGGGCGAAGGGCGACTGGGGCTCGACCGTGCTCTCCACGGGCTCGGACACCAGCGAGACCACCGGCTCGTTCACGCCCTCCAAGCCGGGCACCTACAACCTCTACGTGGACGTGGTGAGCCCCGACGGCACGAGGGAGACCAAGTCCACCACCGTTAAGGTGGCAAACGCCGCCGCTGTGTACAACGACGTCAAGGTCAAGACTACGGCTCCTGCCAGGGGATACCCTGTCACCTTCTCTGCTCACGTGTCCGGTGATGCCTCGGACCTCACGTACAACTACGTCTGGTCCTACGAGGGCTCCTGGGCGAAGGGCGACTGGGGCTCGACCGTGCTCTCCACGGGCTCGGCCACCAGCGAGACCAGCGGATCGTTCACTCCCGAGAAGACGGGCACGTACACGCTCTATGTGGACGTCGTGGGCCCCAATGGCAAGACCGAGACCAAGTCAGCAACCATCGAGGTTGTTGAACCCACGCCCATCCTGGGAGAGCCTCAAGTGACGAAGACACAGCTCGTGAGCGACCTCAAGGCAGGGCTTAAGGCGCGCAACGCCACCTTCCCCTCGGACGTGTACACCGCCTATGGTGCCTCGACGGTCGAGGAGTTCATTGACAAGCTCTGGGCCGCTGCCGTTGCCGAGGGCGTTCGTCCGGAGGTCGTCTATGCGCAGGCGATGGTCGAGACGGGCTACCTCCAGTTTGGTGGCGACGTTAAGATTGAGCAGTGCAACTTCTGCGGGCTCGGTGCCACGGGTCCAGGCAACCCCGGCGCGGATTTCAGCTCCTATGGCTCTGATGCGGTCTACACCGGCTTTATCGCGCAGGCGCAGCATCTCCGGATATACGCAGGAAAGGACGCTCTCACCAAAATCCGTGACCCCCGCTATGGCACGTGGCTTCGTGGTAGGTCCTACACGGTCGAGGGCCTGAGCGGCACGTGGGCAACCGACAAGTCCTATGCCAACAGCATCAAGGCGGTTCTGTACAACCTGTAGGTAGTTAGGTTCAATGTAACAGCAAGGACCGGCTTCGCAATCGTGGTGCGAAGCCGGTCCTTTTCGTTCTCGTGCTAGCTGACGGCAGCTAGTGGTCTGGCTCATCCTCAATCGAGCGGAGCATCCCGTAGTACACGTCGTCGTGCGTCATGAGCCCCAAGATGGTCATGAACTCACGCGCAACGGGGAATATCTCTGCGTCAAGCGATGCCCTCATGCCTTCGAAGAAGACGTCGGACACCTCCTCGGTGGGGGCAATGGCAATGTTTCTCGCTGCAAGCGCAGCGCGTACCTGCTCCTCGGAGAGCGGTTCGCTGGAAGTCGTCGTGCCTTGAAGCTGAAGGACAATTGCCGAGAGCTGCGAAGCCACCTGGGTGGCTACCCCAGGCATGAACGAGAGAGCGCGCTGGTAGCAGGCTCGCGCGGCACGTACGTCCTGGCGGTTCCATTCGTAGCTCGCCATCCGGAAGTAGCCTAGCCCAACGCCTTCCGGGTCATGTGCAAGCTCGAGAAGGTGCCCCACCTCAGCCATTGCGTCATCGGTGCGGCCCTCGGCATCAAGGCATTGGGCGAGCTGCAGCCTGGAGTGAATGCTCATGGGGGCTATCTCTACCGCTCTCCGTGCCCGCTCCGTGGCCATAGACATCTGGCCTTGCGCAAGTGCCGCCACCGAGACGACAAGCTGTGCCTCAAGGTAGGCATCGGGCGCAAGTCGCGTCTCATGGGCACCGTCCCAGAGCAGGCGGTTATAGAGCACACGGTCCACATAGCTGCCAAACGCGCGCCACTCTACCGTAGGGCTGTCTTCAAAGGCATGTCCCTCCTCCAGGGGCTCAAGAGCTTCGAGGGTGGTCGAGAGCGCACCCAAAGCATCCCTCTGCGAAAGCTGCTCCTTGGCTTTCTCGACTGCTACAGAGAGCTCGTCTCCATTGATGAACTCGTCCTGAAGCACCTGAGGATCATCATCGGGGAGAGTCCCATCTATAAGCTTTCCTACGCAGCGCCGCGCAGCATCCCTCACAGTTGCGTCTTCGTCGTTGCCGGCAAGCTCCATGATGGCGCGAACGTTCTGCTCGGTGGAAGACGAGAGGTGGCGCGCAATCTCAGAAGCTACCTCGATTCTCTTGCTCTCCTCAACGATGCCAAGCTGGTGCACATTCTTGGTGCCAAGCGCCTCTGCAAAGGGGTCTGCAAGAATGCGCTGCGAGAGCTCGACGGTCTCATAGCGACGCGTTGGGCAGAAGCGTTCACTCTCAAGTGAGAAGCTTTGCCGTACTGGCGAAAGCTGCCCGTCCTGCTCGGCGATTGTGGCTTCACAGCTGCGATAGGTCTGCACGGGGTCGAAGCTTCCCGTGAGCGGGATCCCCGAGAACTCCTCGCGGTCGAAGCACACGGAGTAGTAGCAGTCATGAGACTGCGGCGTGTCTATGGTGCCGGCAACCCACACCCTCTTAATGCTCGTGCTGCAGCGAAATGCGCACGCGGCTAGGAGGATGCCAATCCGCAGGTTGTAATCGGTGGCAGCACGGCGGCGCATCTCAGGCGTTGCTGGCACTATGCCCATGCCGTCCACCCACACGTGGACCGGCATGATGGAGGGTGGCGTAAGGTCCACGACTAGGGCAACGTCGCCATCCGCCACGTTCGTGCGGAAGCTCGCCTGAAGACGGTAGGGCACCTGGAAGTGCTCGATACCAGTCGAAATGCCCTTTCGCACCGCCCATTCGCCGTTGGGGCGCTCTTCCTCGCGGGTGGGCAGCCCATCGGCAATGGTGGGAATCTGTGAGGTCACGGATGCGGCAATGCGCTGCCGAAATCTCACGAGCTCGTCTATGGGCACATCGTCTGCGTTCTCGAAGAACTCCGAGGCAAGAAGCGCCGCATTGAGTGCGGCCTCTATGCGCAACACCTTGAGCTTTGCCGCATAGCTTAGCTCGGGATCGTTGACACGCAGGTAGAACAGGTGCGACGTGTGCGGACGAACAGCACTCACCGATGGCATGGCAACGTCTGGGGCAAGAAGCCCCGCGTCGTCCAAAGCATCTGCGAGAAACACCTCAAGGTTCGAGGGAGGCAGCGAGCCATCGCTTGCAGAGGCGGGAACAATGATGGATCCCGTGCCCCCACTCTGGGCACCTTGCTGGCGCGAGCGAATATCCGCTACAACGAGCCCTAGGTCAGACAAAGGGTCATCCGAGGTCATGAGCCGTTGAGAAAGCACATCGATGTCAAGCGTAGACGTAACGCGCGGGCGTGCTACGTCTACAGCTGCGGCAAAGCGCGCTCCGAGGTTCTGGCCATCGGTTGAGGTGTCGGTATATCCAGGATGTCCGGATTCTCTAATTGCGGGGGCAGACTGCCTGCCAAATGCATGCGACAGGGCCTGCGTGAAGTCACGGGCCCAGTGCGGCCAGCGCTCGTCGTCTGTCTCCTCCATGCGGCACCTCCCCATCGCATGCGAACCGGTGTTTCCGGCTGTCCTGAGTTCACCTTATACCCATGAGAGAAAAAAGGCACCCCAGAGACCGCGAGGGTATCTGGGGTGCGCGGAATTCGACCTTATGCCTGGCGCTTCGCGGCACTCCCCAGGATGGGCCTTATGAAGAGCCCGCTTCTCAGCTTTGGCTCGAACCAGGTGGACTTGGGGGGCATGATACCCTCCTCGTCTGCCACGGCCATCATGTCCGCAACCGGCGTTGCCCGCAGCGCAAAGGCAAGGCCGCCCTTGCTAACGAGCGGCTCGAGGGCGCCGGCGTCCGGCTGGCCGCCCACAAAGCGGATGCGTGCGTCGCGGCCGGGGTCGGTGATGCCCAGGATAGGGCCTAGGGCCTGGTCCTGGAGGACCGAGACGTCGAGCTTGCCCACGGCCGTCTGAGGGACGTTGCCCTGCCATGCGAGCTCGCGCCACGCCCCGTCGAGGAAGAGCCCGTAGTGGAGGGCTTCCGTGGGGCGGATGGGCCTCTCGCTGGGCTCGCCTACGGCAAAGCCCTGCTCGGCGAGGCGTGCGAGAAGGTCCTCGGCGGAGAGACCCGCGGTGTCTGCCACCACGCGGTCGTAGGGGAGGGTCATGAGCTGGCTCTCGGGGAAGAGCACGGCCAGGAGGTAGTCACAGGGCTCGGTGCCGGATGCGCCCATCGCGCCCCCGTGCTCCTCGCGAAGCGACTTGCGGACGCGCGCCGCCGCGGCCGCGCGGTGGTGGCCATCGGCGATGTAGGCGCGCGGGACAAGCGCGAGCATCGTGCGCAGGGCGTCGACGGCAGCGGGCCTGTTGACGCGCCACACGGTCTCGCGCAGGCCCTCTGCGTCGGTGAAGTCGTAGAGCGGGGTCGCCGTCGTTGCGGCGGTAACGATGGTCGAGAGCGTGGGATCATCGCGGTAGGCGAGAAGCACGGGGCCGGTCTGGCAGCCGGTGGTCGCAATGTGGTCTGCGCGGTCCTTCTCGTCAACCGGGCGCGTGAACTCGTGGCGGCGGATGGTGCCGGACTCGTAGTCGTCCACTGAGAAGGCCGCAACGATGCCCGTCTGCTCGTGGCCGTTGCCGCTCAGCCGGTACAGGTAGTAGCAGGGGTCCCCGTCGCGCACGAGGGTGCCGTCGGCAACGCGGTCGGCTAGGAGGCTCGCGGCCTTCTGGTAGACATCGGGTGCATGCATGTCGTGGGAGGGGTCGAAGGCGGTCTCGGGACGGTCGATGGCAAGGAACGAGTGCGGACGCTTGGTCACGGCCTCGCGCGCCTCCTCCCTCGTGAAGACGTCATAGGGCAGTGACGCGAAGTCCTTGGCCCTCTCGGGCTGAGGCCTGTAGCACACGAACGGCTCTGCGCGCATGTCGCTCCTTCGTTGCGGTCTTGATACGGGATGGAGTCCTGGTAGCTCCACGAGCAGATTCTAGCGCGCATCTCCTGCGGCTTCGGGTACTGTAGACGCTTGGAAACCCGTATGTGACAGGCAGGACGAGGCCGGGGGAGAGCATCGATGGCATGTGGAGAAGTTGCAAGGCGGTTTTCGCGTGGGATGGCTGTGCGCGACCGCAAGCTTGTGGTCTTCGACTTTGACGGCACGCTCTCTGACACCATCGAAGGCATCGTCTCCACGGCCCATGGGGTCCTTCGCAATCACGGCTTTACCGATGCCGATATGGGAGACCTCAGGCGAATCGTAGGACCCCCCTTTCCCGAGGCCTTCACGATCGTCTACGGTTTCTCGGAGGAGGAAGCGGTCAAGATTACCGAGGAGTACCGTGCCATCTACAACACCCTTGGCGCCGAGGCGTTCCCCGCCATCCCGGGCATGGCGGAGCTTGCCGACTCCCTCCATGCCGCCGGCAAGGTGCTTGCCGTTGCCTCGTCAAAGCGCGCGGCCTTGCTCGAGCGCGGCATGCGTGAGTCTGGTCTTGCACCTCACTTCGACGTCTACCTGGGAAAACTCGATGACGATAGCGATACCAAGCCGCAGACCATCCGGCGTGTGATGGACCGCACGGGGCTGGGACCCCAGGACGCGGTTATGGTAGGCGACCGATTCTACGACGTTGACGCCGCAACAGAGGTGGGCATTCCCTGCGTTGGCGTTCACTACGCGCACACCTGCGAGGTGGCGGAGCTCTGGGACGCCGGAGCGGTTGCCGTTGCCGAGACCGTTGAGGAGCTTGGCAACATACTTCTGGGGTAGACCCTGGCGTCGGAACCTGGCGCCTACCGATTTTTGGGCTGTCTGCGCAACCTGCTAGCAGATGTGGGGTAGAACAGAGAGCATCATGGCCGCGGGACGGGCTCGTCCCGCTTCTGAAGGGAGACATCATGGCAGACTTCGACATCACGGACGGCTTCCGCAAGGTCTTCCTGGCAAGCGTGGGCGCAGTCGCCACCACCGCCGAGAAGTCCCAGGAGGTCATCGATGGCTTCGTCAAGAAGGGCGAGCTCACCGTCGCCCAGGGCAAGGCCATCAACGAGGAGCTCACCCGCAAGGCCAAGGAGGTTGTCGGCGACACGTCAGATGCCGCCCTGCGCGCCAAGATGGAGGCCATGACTCCCGAGGAGCGTGCGGACTTTGCCAAGAAGGTCGCCTCCATGGCATCCGACATCGACGCAGACGTCGTCGAGCCGGATTCCGTCGAGGACGCCCCAACCGACGATGGTGACGCCAAGGAGTAGAACCTGTGCCAGAGGTTCGCGACAACAGTGATGCCACGAAGGGGAGCTCGCCACGCACAAGTGACGAGCTCCTTGACGCGTGGTATAGGAGCGTGAGCGAGGACGGCTTCGAGGACGACGTGCAGACCATCGGCCTGTTTGGCGGTCACAGCAAGACGTCTGACGGGTACGAGTCGTCGCGCAGCTCACGGCTCAAGCGCGTCCGCGAGATTCTCTCGATTGTTCGCCGCTATGACATCTTCCACGGACTCACGCCCAAGAGCCTGCGCCACATGCTCGAGGAACTTGGCCCCACTTTCGTGAAGGCAGGGCAGATCCTCTCCATGCGCTCGGAGATACTGCCCGAGAGCTTCTGCCGCGAGCTCACCAAGCTCCGCTCGGATGTCGAGCCCATGGACCGTGACACGGTGCTCCAGGCGTTGCGCGATGAGTACGAAACCCCCATCGAGGACATCTTCGACGCCATCGACGATGTTCCTTTGGGCTCTGCCTCCGTGGCCCAGGTGCACAAGGCCCGTCTCGTCACGGGCGAGATGGTCGCCATCAAGGTGCAACGCCCACACGTCCAGGAGACCATGGCACAAGACATTGCCATCATGAGCTTGCTTGTGGGGTTCATGGACCGATTCATGTCGGGGAGCCAGTTCCTCGACATGCAGTCGGTGGTGGACGAGCTTTGGCAGTCCTTCCGCGACGAGACGGACTTCCTGGTGGAGGCCAGAAATCTGGAGGAGTTTAGGCGCAACAACGCGGACTGCAAGTTTGTCGACTGCCCCAAGCCCTATCCCAAGCTCTGCACCAAGCGCGTCGTGGTCATGGACTACATCGAGGGTATTCCCATCGACAAGACGGCCAAGCTGGTTGCTGCTGGCTATGACCTCGAGGAGATAGGCACCAAGCTTGTCGACAACTACACGCGCCAGATGATCGACGACGGCTTCTTCCACGCCGACCCCCATCCTGGCAACCTCATCGTTCGCGGTGGGCAGATTGTCTACATCGACCTGGGAATCATGGGGCGTCTCTCCTCGCATGACCGCAATGCCATGTCGGACATGGTGAAGGCCGTCGCCCTGAGGGACTCCGCCGCGCTTGCCGATGGGCTCCTGCGCTTCTCGATATCCGATACGTCCGCCGTCGACCATGCGCACCTCTTGGACGACCTGGACAGGATCATTGCCGACTACGGCGAGTCCGACCTCTCTGACCTTGACATTGGCTCCTTCGTGAACTCGCTCATCTCGATGGCGAGGAAGAACGGCGTCGAGCTCCCCGGCTCGGTCACCATGCTTGCGCGCTCCCTCGTGACGCTCGAGGGTGTGGTCGACGAGTTTCTCCCCGGCGTCTCGATCATCGAGATCATTACGGCCCACATCAAGGCGCACATCACGCCCGAGGACCTCATCAAGCACGAGGTAAAGGGCTTCACGCGTGAGGGGACGCGCGCCGCGCACGGGCTTCTCGGCGCGGCGTCGCAGGCAGACCTTGCCATGAAGATGCTCACCCGCGGCCAGCTGCGACTCAACCTCGACGTGGCGGGGACCGAGGACCCCATCAACGACTTTGCCCACATCGCCAACAGGCTCTCGATGAGCGTCATGGTGGCGGGCCTCTTCATTGGCTCGTCGGTGGTCTACTATGCGCGCATCCAGCCCGTTATCTTTGGCATTCCCATCATCGGCTTCGTTGGCTACCTTGCTGCCCTCATCCTGGGCATATGGGTTGCCCGCAGCATCATCAAGGACGACCGCCGCCGCAGGCGATGAGACAAAGGGACAGTCCCTTTGTCTCATCGCGGGTGCTAGCGCACTGCGGGAAGCGTTGGCGCACCGTTCACCGCAAGGTCGATGACGCGATAGGCACCGTCGTAGATGCCCGCCTTGGCGGCGTCCTCGATGCGGTCGCACATGAAGCCGAGAAGTCCGCGCTCGCGCTGGAACGAGTCGATCATCGAGAGCACCTCTGCGGTGTCATCCATCTCGTAGGTGCCGTCTCCAACCTCCGCGGCGCGGATGGCGCCCCAGGCCTCGTGGCCGCCCACCCGGTGGATCATGAGCTTTGGCACGGGGTAGAACGAGAACTCGCTCGGCTTGGTGACCAGCACGTCTGAGCAGCGCATGAGCAGGTTGGACGAGTAGACCGCCGTGAAGATGTCCTTGTCACAGAAGGCGTGCACGCCTTTCACGTCACCGTTGAGCGCTGCCGTCGCAAACCGCGCTACCTCGTCTATGCCCTCGAAGTGGGGAAGTGCCTCGCTGCGAAGGCCATCTACACTCCGGAGCAGCGCGTCCCACACCTTCTTGTGGTCTCCCACGTTGACAAAGACCACTGCCTCCCCACGCCTCACGTAGGGCATGAGGTGCTCCACGATTGCCGCGAAGAGCTCCTGCTGGGCACCGGCGCCGCCAACGGAGAGCAGGTAGCGCACGGGGCCGCCACCCATGACGCGGCTCCTGCGTCGTGCGCAGTCTGCGGGGATGTTGGAGACAAGCTCGTGGTCAACGTAGTGGCCTGTGTAGTAGATTGACCCCTCGGGCATGGGCTTGAGCTGACACGCGGGGTCCATGCCGCGAAGCTGGTGATACCCCAGGTAGGCGCTGGGCGTCTGGACCGTGTGGATTGAGCCCTCCGCAAGGTGGAGCGCCATGGGCCAGTTGTCGGGGATGGCGTTCACCACGTGAGTCATGCCCGCATGCACTGCTGCCTGCGATGGCCAGACATGCGTCCCCACGTAGGGGATATCCTTGTCGATGTCGTGGAAGAGGGGCACGCAGAGCTCGGCGTTCTTTTGGTCTGCCGCGTTGTACGAGAGCTTGCGGAAGCCCTCTGAGTTGAGCGGTTCCCAGACGAGCTTATTGAAGGCCCCAATGCGCTGAGAGATTCTCGATCCCTTGGAGTAGAGGTCGTTCTGGTAGCGGATGACCTTGGATCCCGTAGCGTCCTCGAAGGAGGCAAGGTCAAGCCAGTAGGGCGTGTAGCCCATGGCATGCGCTGCCGATGCCATGGCCATCGAGATGCGGTAGTGCCCAAACCCCATGCGGATGTTTCCCACTATGACCGGCGAGCCGTTTGCGTCCTCTACGGCACGATTGGTGGCGGGTGGCTTGGGGGCCTGGGCGGCATCTGCGCGGATGTCGAGGGGCGTGCCGTCAGGGGAGATGACGAGGTTTCTCACGCCGAGCATATCGCCAATCACGGGCGTGGGAGCTGCCGAGAGGTGATAGACGGCCTTGGAGTCATCGCCAAAGCGGCGGAGGTAGCGCTCCTTCGATTGGACCGCTTTCTGGTACGTCGCGTCGTCCTGCTCGTTGCCAAAGACGCTTCTCGCCCGGTCTGTCGACGCTTCCATCGAATCCTCCTTGACCTTGTGTGGACAGAGGTGATAGCCTCGCTATCAAGTTGATAGTAAGACTATCACCCACGGGAATGGAGCGTCAAGGATGGCACAGGATGACGTCACGGCGGGCTTAGTGTCTGCTGCGCCACAGGAGAGGAGCCTCACAGGCGACGCGCGGATGGATCGCGCCATCGAGTGCGCGGCCGGCCTCTTCCTTAAGCGGCGCATCGCGGATGTGCGCATGACTGACGTCGCGGAGGCAGCGGGCGTTGGCGTGGCCACGCTCTACCGTCGTTTCTCGACCAAGACGCGCCTTGCCCTTGTGGCAGGAACGCTCCTTTGGCGGCGCTTCAACGAGCGCATTGTGGCGCTTGTCGAGTCGGATGCGTTTCTCGGCATGAGCGGCGCGGACAGGCTCGAGCGCATGCTGCGCCTCTATGCCGAGGGCTACGTGGAAAACGCCGGCTTTGTGCTCTTTATCGACGACCTCGACGGGCTTCTCGTCACCGAGGGGGCGCCGCTTGACGCGGTTGCCACCTACGGGCGCGAGGTGGACTCGTTCTACCTCATCTTTGCCGACGCGTACCAGCTGGGACTCCAGGATGGCTCCGTTGCGCGCGAGGTGGACTTTCCGGTCTTCTACAGGAGCGTCGCCCATGCGCTCATGGGCGTGGCGCAGAAGCTCGCGCGAGGTGAGGTCATCCCCTCGGACGACTTCTCCTCGGGGGCTCAGGAGCTTGAGTGCATCGTTGACATGGCAGTGCGTGCGCTGAGATGAGACAAAGGGACTGTCCCTTTGTCTCATGGAGAGAGGGGAGCAAGGATGGCGGGGGAGAAGGCTTCGGGGACCAGGCTTGCGGACAAGCGGGTCATCAGGCTCTTTGCAATTGGACAACTGGGCTGGGCGATACTCTCGGGTATCGTTAGCAACTGGCTCGTCTACTTCTATATGCCCTCCGACACCATGCTGTCGCGTGGCATGGCCGTCTTCATCACCCAGGGTGCCGTGTTCGCGGGGCTCACGGTGATTGGCATCATCACAGGTTGTGGCAGGCTTCTCGACGGCTTCATCGACCCCCTCATTGTCTCCCAGTCTGACAGGCTGAAGAGCCCTCTTGGGCGCCGTATCCCGTTCATGCGCGGCGCTGCCGTTCCCTTTGGTGTGATGACAGTCCTCGTCTTTGTGCTGCCGGGAACCGGAAGCCAGACCCTGAACAACGTGCTGCTCTTCTGCTGTCTCATGCTCTTCTACATCACGCTCTCGCTCTACTGCACACCCTTCAACGCGCTCATTCCCGAGCTTGGACGCACGCAGGAGCTGAGAATCGACCTCTCCACGCACATCTCGGTCACCTACTTCCTGGGAACGGCGCTTGCGTACCTCGTGACCACAGTTGCTGCCTACCTGGAACCCACCATGGGGATTGCCGGTGCCTTCAGGGTTACGGTTGCCGTGCTCGCCGCCGTTGCCGTTGCCTGCATGCTTGTGCCCGCCTTCGGCATCGACGAGACCCTCTACGCCAAGGCCGAGCCCTCCTCCACTCCCATGTTCCAGTCCGTTGCCAAGACATTCAAGAACCATGACTTCCAGGTCTTCGAACTCTCCGACGTGCTCTACTGGGTTGCCATCACCATGTTCCAGACCGGCATGACCTACTACATCACCGAGCTCATGGGTTTGCCGGACTCGCTCTCGTTTGTGTTCTTCGCCGCCATGACGCTCATCTCGCTGTTGTTCTACGCGCCCGTGAACATGCTGGCCAAGCGTCACGGCAAGAAGCGTATTGTTGCGTTTGGCTTTTTCTTCTTCTGCGCGGCGTTTGCCGTCACCTCGGTGTGCGGCATGTTTGGCATCCCGGGTATGGTCTGGGGCATGCTCGTGGCAGTGCTTGCCGCCGTCCCCATGGCGATCTTGGGCATCCTTCCCCAGGCGGTGCTCGCCGACATAGCGGAGTGCGACGCCGTGGAGACGGGCGAGAGGCGCGAGGGCATGTTCTACGCGGCTCGCACCTTCTCGATGACCTTGGGCCAGACGCTTGCGATGATCCTCTTCACCTCCATCTCCATCCTCGGCGAGAACGGCATGGGCTACCGCGGCACCGCGATCGTTGCCACTGCGTTCTGCCTCATTGGCGGCCTTGTCTTCACGCGCTACAACGAGCGGCGCGTCCTTGGGACCATCGGCGACGGCTCCAATGGGACCCGGGGAGGCGATAGGGCGTGACGGCTCTTCTCGGCGAGCCTGCCTTTTGCGTGCGCTGGCACGCTGCGTCAGACAATAAGCGCGTGGCCCATGTGCAGGCATCTGGCTTGGTGACCGGTACGGACGTGGAGGCGCTAGGTGCCTCGCTCGTGCGCGAGGGGGAGTGCTGGAGGCTGCGCGTGAAGCCCCGGCGTGAGGTTGTGATTGACGCCGTGGAGGCAACGCTTCCCGCAGCGCTGGGTGAGGCAACCGCGCTCTACCTGAACGGCTACAACTCCTGGACCGACTCCGTGGAGCGCAGCCCGCGCGATCGCATGCGCAACTTCTCCGTGCCACGCGTGGCCATTCGTCACTGGGTGCTCGACGCCTCGGGCGACTACCGCTTTGTGGAGGAGGACGAGAGACCCGGTCACCAGCATGGCTTTACCTATGGCTACCTGCGGCGGGATGGCGAGGTTGCCCTGGTGGGCTCGCTTGGAGAGGACACGGGCATGACGCTCATCCGCGAGGACCTGCCCGCGGGAGTGCTTCTCGTGAGCAAGGAGCCGCCGGCCGCTCCCGTGTCGGCGGGGGAGGGACGCTGCCTTCTTGGCCTTGCCGTGGTGCGCGCCGGGAGCGTTGACAAGGCGGCTGGGCGCTGGCTTGCGCTCTGCGGCATCGCTGCTCCGCCCTGCTCGCCGCTTGTGGGCTACACCAGCTGGTACCGCCACTACACGGATATATCGGAGCCATGCCTACTACACGACTTGGACGCGCTTGCAGACTGCCTTGAAGGCTACGACCTGGGCGCGCGCCGTCCAACATTCCAGATGGACGACGGTTACACGCGTGTGGGCGACTGGCTCCACCCGGATGCCGAGAAGTTCCCGCACGGCCTTGCCGCCGTGGCCGCTGCCGCTCGTGAGCGCGGGCTCATGCCGGGCATCTGGGTTGCGCCCTTCGTGTGCGAGCGCGAGTCCCAGCTCTTCTCGGCGCATCCGGACTGGCTGCTTCGTGACGAGAAGGGCGAGCTTGTGGTGACCGGCTCGCACTGGTCCGGCCACGTTGCGCTCGATACGCTGAATCCTGAGGTGCGTGACTACGTGGCACGCGTCATGGCAACGCTCACCGGCGAGTGGGGATTCTCGCTTCTCAAGTGCGACTTTCTCTACGCGGCCTGCATGCTCCCGCACGGTGGCATGAACCGAGGTCAGCTCATGGCTGACGCCATCGACCTCATGCGCCAGAGCGCTGCTCCCGGCACGTGGTTTGACCTGTGTGGCGTTCCCATTGGCTCGGCCCTGGGGCGCACGGAGTTCTGCCGTATTGGCTGCGACGTGGGCCTCGACTGGGACGGTGCCTTATACATGCGTGGCACCGGCCGTGAGCGCGTAAGCACCAAGAACAGCCTGGCCAACACGCGGGGGCGTGCGCACCTTAACGGCAGAGCGTTTAGGTGCGACCCGGACGTCTTCTTCCTGCGGCCGGACGTGCGCCTTAACGACGCGCAGCGCTCGGAGCTTCTCGAGGCAGACGCCACGCTTGGCGGCGTGCTCTTTACCTCGGACGACATGTCGCTTTGGGACGCCGACCAACGCGCTCTCTTCTCGCGCGCGTTGGGATGAGACAAAGGGACTGTCCCTTTGTCTCATCCCAGGACATTTGTCACGATGTCGTGCGTGAGCTGGTAGACGCCGGGCATCTTGGACTCGCGCGGACCTGCAACGTTGAGCGTCATGGCACATGTGCCAAGCGAGCGGAGCCAAGCAAGCGCCTCCGCGGCATCCTCGCTCACGTTGGCACCTTCAAGAACCAGCACCGGCCTACCCATGCGCTCGGCGAAGATGGCAGTCATCTCTGTGCCGCTTCGTGGCTCCAACCCGCCTGGCGAGACGATGAGCGTTGCGTGGCTATCGCGCACGTTCCAAGCTGTGCGCTCGACGTATCCCTGGCTGGGACCCTCGCGAAGCTCGGGATACAGGGCGAGAAGACCTGGCGGGTTGGGCAGGTCCTCCGCTAGGCCGCCGGGTGGGCACCAGCCGCAGATGGGCACGTTCTGCTCGCGCGCCGCATCAAGGCCGCCACGGTCTGCACCGGTCTGGCCGCCGGAGCGCACGAGCGAGATGAGCGGCAGGCGGTCGATGATGCCCGCGGCTTCGGACTGTTGGCGCGCAATGGTCCCCGCGTCCGTTGGGTCTGCGGCAAGCGAAATCTCCCACTCCTTGCGCGTGATGCGCTGGACGTGCTCGGTGTGCATGATCCCGCAGCGGTCAACGGCGCTATCGACGTGGTGGTGCGGGCGAAGCCCCACTTTTTCCTGCACGCGGCGGCTGCCCTCGTTGCCTTCGAAGTAGCTTGCACGTACGGCGACAAGGTTCTCGACGAGAAATGCATAGCGAAGCACCTCTCGCACTGCCTCGGTCATGTAGCCGTGACCCCACCAGGGACGCGCGATCCAGTAGCCTATCTCGGCCTCGTCTGCGGGTAGGCCCATGAGGTCGTGCCGGAGGGCAATCGCGCCAACCGGCTCGTCTGCCAGCACACCCTCTCGGCCGCGAAGCGTAATGGCCCAGGAGTCAGGCGCCATCAGGATGTCATGCAGGACCTGGCGGCTCTCGTCCTGCGACTGGTGGGGTGCCCAGCCAGCGCGCGGCCCCACCTCGGGGTCGCTGGCGTAGCGGTAGAGCGCGGACGCGTCGTCCTCGCGCCAGGGACGCATGACGAGATGGGCCGTAGTGAGGGTGGTGGGCCAGTGCACGGGTTCCTCCTAGAGTTGTGCTGTCGAATGTCCACCACCATAGCGCAGTCGGCCCTGCCTGCAGGTGCTGTTGAGAACGAATTGGACGTTTTGGAGGTCCGCGGCTGCCCAGAATGTCGAATTTCTTCTCGGCAGCACATTGCTGGCAGCATTTTCGGAGCGGGAGCGGCTCGTGCCGCCACGCTACAGCTCGTAGAACCTGGGCTCGCCCTTCTCGTACGCGCATGCCTGTGAGAAGCCCAGCGCACGAAGACGGTCCTGGGCAATCCGCAGGTAGCTGCCCAGGTGCTCCGGCTTGTGTGAGTCGGACCCCAGTGTGAGGATACGTCCGCCCAGGTCACGGTAGAGAAGCAGCACGTCATCTGTTGGCTGTGGCCCATCAAGCCCATAGCGCCAGCCGGATGTGTTTACCTCGATGCCGTGGCCACCTGCAATGACGTGCGAGAGAATCTCTGCCACAATGTCCCGGATCGCCGAGAAGGGGAGAGGCCCGCTCGGCGTAGGGTCGTAGCGCCGTATAAGGTCGAGGTGCGCCACCACGGAGTAGCCGTGGAACCGCTCGACCACGCCGAGTAGTTCCTCGTAGTACGCCATTGTGAACTGCTCCTGTGTGCGGCCCTCCTGGAGTGCACCGTTCCAGAATTCCTTGTCTCCCACCTGGTGGATTGAGAGCAGCGTGAAGTCAAGCTGGCCCCCGTAGTTCTCGAGCAGGCGCTCGTACGCGGGGATTGTGTGGGTCTGCACGCCCAGCTCGAGGCCGCGCGCTATGCGAATCTGTGTGCCGTAGTGCTCGCGTGCCTGGTTTAGTTCCTCGAAGTATGCGGGGTATGGGCAGTTGGTGACGGGGTGGCCATCCTCAAAGCGCGCCGACCAGCTGGTCCCAGTCCGGCTTTACGCCGTAGTCCACGTGCTCTGTGAAGCACAGCTCGTCGAGGTTGATGCGAATGGCATCCCTTACGACCTGCTTCATGGGGTAGGTGGAGTCATCTGAGTATGCGGAGTGGACATGGTAGTCAGCAAGCATGGAGTCCCCTCGATTACTGTCGGGCTGCGGAAGCGCGAGTTGCCATCACGCGGCTATCGCAGCGTATAAGGCATGTGGTCATAATCGCAAGGAGGGCAGCTATGGCCACGGGCAGCATAAGCGGGGAGACCTGCTCAACGAGGAGGCCCATGAGCGGCGGAAACGCCATCGAGCCCACGTATGCGCAAGCCATCTGGAGCCCCATGAGCGACTGCGCGTTCTCGTCACCAAAACGCTCGGGGGTAAGCTGGATCATCTGCGGGTAGATAGGTGCGCAACCCAGGCCGAGAAGGGCCAGTCCCACACCAGGGCCAACTTCTCCTGGGGTAACAAACAGAATGACAACCCCAAGGGCCATGACCGTCTCACCAAGCTTGAGGAGCTGCCTTCCGTCAAGCCGCAGAGTCAGCACGCCCGAGAGGAACCTCCCCACCGTGATGCCCGCATAGAAGAGACTGACGAGAAGAGCCGCCGTCTGGGCAGATACGCCATGCCCCAACACCAGGAACGTCGAGGCCCACAGTCCACAGGACGACTCCAGCGCGCAGTAGCAGAGAAATCCTGCCATCGCGAGCTTTACGCCTGGAAGGGAGAGCAGCTCTCGACGCGAGAGCGCGGCGTGCTTTTCGCCAGCGCCTGCATCGCCCGCGCGATCATGCCACAGCGGGAGGCTCAAGGCGATTGCCACAACGAGAGTCACTTGGAGAATGCCAACAATGCGGTAGCCTCCCGGCCAGCCAGTGGAGCTGCCCATCTGCCAGGACATGATTATGGGTCCTCCGGCCGCACCAAGGCCCCAGCAGCAGTGTAGCCAGTTCATATGGCGTGCCGCAAAGTGCGTTGCCACATAGGCGTTGAGCGCAGCGTCAACCGCCCCTGCCCCCAGCCCGTACGGGATCGCCCAGAGCATGAGCTGCCAAAATGCACTGGATGCCGAGAAGCCAAAGAGCGCCACAGCGGTGAGCGCTACCGAGGCCGCAGTGAGTCTGCCGGTGCCCAGTCTGCGGACAAGTTCTACGGTCAGCAGGCTGGAGGTGATTGTCCCTAGGCAGATGACCATCGAGACTATGCCGGCAAGTGAGACGTTGGCGCCAACGGTCACGTGCATGGCGGGCCATGCCGCGCCAAGAAGTCCATCCGGGAGCCCAAGGCTTACAAATGCCAGGTAAATGATGCCGAGAAGCGCGCTGGTCATGATGTGCCAATCTCTTTCGGGCTTATTGTTGCAGGGCACATGGTAATTGTGAGACGGACATTCTTGTACACTGTATCCGCCAAAAAGTATCGCGTTTCGGACATCTGGAGCGTAGGCATGATATATACGAGATGCCCTCTCAGACTTAACGGCAATTACCACGAGGACGTTAAGGCCGTCTCGCCCGATTTTCCTGCCGAAGGCTATGACGAGCTGCTGAGCCAGGAGCCCGGGTGTGACGTTCCTTGGCACTGGCATGAAGAGCTGGAGGCGGTGGTCGTGAGCGAGGGAGCTGTGAGGCTACTCGCCCCAGGTTGCTCTCTTCTACTCGAGGAGGGTGAAGGTGCCTTTGTTAATCGCGATGTGATGCATGCCTATAAGGGTGAGCCAACATGCCGTATGCGCTCCGTAACATTTGAGGCCGATCTTGTTGGAGGGGGGCAGACGCTGGCAATAACTCGCAGGTATCTTGCCCCGATTGTGGGGAACGAGGTACACCCCGTAGTTCTTCTGAGCCCAGATACTCCCGTGGGGAGAGATGGCTGCGTGCGCATCGAGGAGGCGGTGAGAGCGTTTGAGTCCGAAGGACCAGGCTTCGAGATTGACGTACGCTTCGCTCTCTCGCATCTCATGCTCGATGTGCTCGAAGCGGCAGGCGAAGATCCTAGAGGAGACCGTCCAAGAGCCGCGGAATTTCGCGTAAGGGAGATGTGCCAGTTTATCGAGACACATCTTGCAGATGACATGCGCGTTTCCGACATTGCCGCTGCGGCAAGCATAGGCGAGCGAGAGGCCCTCCGGTGCTTTCGGCAGGAGCTGGCGACTACTCCGACAACGTATCTTGTCGAGCGGCGCATGGAGCATGCGGCTCGTATCCTCTCAGAGAGTCCACAGGAGACAATCTCGCAGGTAGCGCAGCGTGTTGGCATGAAGTCGGCTTCGAACTTCTCGCAACGGTTTCGCATGTACTTTGGTTGCGCGCCGCGTGAGTGGCGTTCTCGGGTGTCTGGCAACATGTCTGCATGACGAGAGCGGCGAGAAGCTCGTTGGCGCCGCTGCCGAAATTGCGCCTCCGGCGAGAAAACGATGCCCGAGGCGCCGTTATCGAAGCAATCCCGTACGAAGATGCGCCCTCCGGCGCCAGAATGACGCCGCAATGCCGGTTCCTGTGTCCCTCTCGCACAAAAGAGCCCCTCCGGCGTCGTAGGGCGCCGAAGGGGCAAAAGGCGAGACTGCCGTTGCTGCCGGGGCAGCAAGCGCTACTCCAGCTCGAACGCTCCGGTGTAGAGCTGGTAGTACGTGCCGTGCTGAGCGATGAGCTCGTCGTGCGTGCCACGCTCGATGATGCGGCCGTGGTCAAGCACGATGATCACGTCGGAGTTGCGCACGGTCGAGAGTCGGTGAGCAATCACGAACGTGGTACGCCCGTACATGAGGGCGTCCATGCCGCGCTGCACGATCTGCTCGGTGCGCGTGTCGATGGAGGACGTTGCCTCGTCCAAGATCATGACCGGCGGGTCTGCAACGGCCGCGCGCGCAATGGAGAGCAACTGGCGCTGACCTTGCGAGAGCTGGGCGGCGTTGTCGGTCAGCATCGTGTTGTAGCCTTCCGGCAGGCGCTGGATGAAGCTGTCCGCACCGGCGAGCTTGGCGGCGCCAATGCACTCCTCGTCCGTGGCATCGAGGCGGCCGTAGCGGATGTTGTCCATGACCGTGCCGGTGAAGAGGTTGGTGTCCTGCAACACCATGCCGAGCGAACGGCGGAGGTCCGCCTTCTTGATCTTGTTGATGTTTATGCCGTCGTAGCGGATCTTGCCGTCGGCAATGTCATAGAAGCGGTTGAGCAGGTTGGTGATTGTCGTCTTGCCCGCGCCAGTGGCGCCCACGAAGGCCACCTTCTGTCCGGGCTTGGCGTAGAGCGAGATGCCATGGAGCACGGTGTGGTCGGGCGTGTAGCCAAAGTCCACGTCGAAGAGGCGCATGTCGCCCGCAAGCGGCGTGTAGGTCACGGTGCCGTCGTGGTGGGGGTGCTTCCAGGCCCAGCTCTCCGTGCGCTCGGCGCACTCCTCAAGCTCGCCTGCGGCATTCTTGCGTACGTTCACCAGGGTGACGTAGCCCTCGTCCTCCTCGGGCTCCTCGTCAATGAGCGAGAAGATGCGCTCGGCACCCGCAAGGCCCATGACCACGAAGTTGATCTGCTGGGAGACCTGGCCAATGGAGCCCGAGAAGCGCTTCGTGAGGTTGAGGAACGGCACCACGATGTCGATGGAGAGCGCGACGCCCGCGATGGAGGGGTTGGGCGTTCCCGCAGCGAGCATGGCGCAGCCAGCCAGCGCAACCCCCACGTATGAGAGGTTGCCCATGTTCATGAGGATGGGGCCAAGCGTGTTGCCATAGATGTTCGCCCGCTTTGAGGCGTCGAAGAGCTCGTCGTTGACCTCGTCGAAGCCCCTCTCGGTGGCAGCCTCGTGCGTGAAGACCTTGATGACCTTCTGACCGTTCATGGCCTCCTCGGCAAAGCCCTCCTCGGCAGCGAGCGCGCGCTGCTGTGCGAGGAAGAAGTGCGCCGAACGTCCGCCCAGGACACGCGTGATCATGACCATCAGGACGACCATCGCAAGCACCACGAGAGTGAGGGGGAACGAGTACCAGAGCATGATGACGAGAACCGAGACCATTGCCGTGAGCATGGTGATGAGGTTTGGCACGGCAACGCCAATGAGCTGGCGGAGGGTGTCCACGTCGTTGGTGTAGTGCGACATGATGTCGCCGTGCTTGTGCGTGTCAAAGTAGCGGATGGGCAGGTCCTCCATGTGGTCGAACATCTGGTTGCGGACCTTCATGAGGGTGCCCTGGCAGATTACAGCCGTGAGCTGGGCCTGAGCGATGTTCGCGCCCAGGGCAATCACATAGCAGCCAATGAGACTCAAGACGATGCGCGTGATTTGGACCTGTGCAGCTGCCCAGTCTCCCGTGCCCACGAAATCCTGCACCACGGCGATGGCCTGCTGCATGAAGACGGAGGGCAGCGACGAGAGGATCGAGGCGGTGAGAATGCAGAGCACCTGTGCGGTTACGTGAACTGGGTAGTAGTGGAAGGTGAGCGCCAGTGTGCGTCCGAGCGTCTTCCCGGGGTTTGCAGCCCCATGGCCGCGGCTGGGGCCATCAGTGTGCTTTGACTTTGCGGCCTGCTCAGAAGGAGACTTCATTGCCTGGTCTTTCTCTTTACTCATTGTTCGCCTCCTTCTTGGTCTCGACGGCGTCCTTGGAGATGGTCTCCATGGCCTCGTCGTGCGACTGCTTGTTCTGTGTCGTGTACGTCTCGCGGTAGATCTCGTTGGTTCGAAGCAGCTCTTCGTGCGTGCCCACGGCGTCAATGCGCCCGTCGCGCATGACCACGATGCGGTCGGCGTCCTCCACCGAGCTGGTGCGCTGGGCAATTATGACCTTTGTGGTCTCGGGGATGAAGCTCTTGAACCCCTCGCGGATGAGACGGTCGGTCTTGGTGTCCACGGCGCTCGTTGAGTCGTCGAGAATCAAGATCTTGGGGTTCTTGAGCAGGGCGCGCGCAATGCAGAGACGCTGCTTCTGGCCGCCCGAGACGTTAGTTCCCCCCTGCTCGATGTAGGTGTCGTACTTCTTGGGGAACTGCTGGACGAACTCGTCTGCCTGCGCGAGCTTACAGGCCTCGAGCATCTGCTCGTCGGTTGCGTTGGGGTTGCCCCAACGGAGGTTGTCCTTGATGGTGCCCGAGAAGAGGACGTTTCGCTGGAGCACGACCGCCACCTCGTTGCGGAGAGTGTCAAGGTCGTACTCGCGCACGTCTCGGCCGCCAACGCGCACGGTGCCCTTGGTTGCGTCGTAGAGACGGCAGATGAGCTGAACGAGCGTCGACTTCGAGGAGCCCGTGCCGCCGATGATGCCGATGACCTCGCCACTCTTGATGTGCAGGTCGATGTCGTCTAGCGCCATGCGGTCTGCCTTGGCCGAGTACTCAAAGCTCACGTGGTCGAAGTCGATGGAGCCGTCAGGGACCTCCATGACGGGGTTCTTGGGGTTCTTGAGGTCGGGCTCCTCGCGCAGGACCTGGCAGATGCGTCGCGCAGACTCGTCTGCCATCGTGATCATTACGAAGACCATCGAGAGCATCATGAGGCTGATGAGCATCGAGAAGCCATACGTGATGAGGGCGGAGAGCTGACCCACGCCCATGAGCTGACCCTGGCTGGAAACGATTGCCTGGGACCCAAAGAAGATGACGAAGGTGTAGATGACGTCGATGGCCAGCGTCATGAGGGGCTGGTTCCATGCCAGGATGCGCTCGACGTGAACAAAGTCGTGGTAGAGCGTGCCGGACGCCTCGTTGAACTTTTCCTTCTCGTGGTCCTCGCGGACGTAGGACTTTACCACGCGAATGCCCTGGACGTTCTCTTCCACAGAGTCATTCAGGCGGTCGTACTTCCTGAAGATGCGGCGGAAGATGGGCATCACGGTGAGCGAGATCTTGAAGATGCCCCAGCCGAGGACAAAGGCAACGATCACGTAGATTACGGCCATGGGACCGCCCGAGACGAACGCCATCACGATGGAGAAGATCGCCATGAGCGGGCAGCGGATCGCCATGCGGATGATCATCATGTACGCCTGCTGGACGTTGGTGACGTCGGTCGTGAGTCGGGTCACGAGCGAGCTCGTGGAGAACCGGTCAATGTTGGAGAACGAGAACCCCTGGATCTTGTGGAACACGTCGTGCCTGAGGTTCTTGGCAAGGCCAGTGGCCGCAATCGAGCAGGTGACGCCGGCTGCGGTTCCAAAGGCGAGCGAGGCGAGCGCCATGATGATGAGAATTGCCGCGTGCCCGGCGATTGCGGAGACGCCGCCCCCAAGCGCGAGGGCGTCGATGAGCTGTGCCGTCACGAATGGGATTGCGCACTCAAGCACAACCTCCCCGGTGACGAGAAACGGCGTCGCCCAGGCGGGCTTGCCAAACTCCCTCAGCGACCCAGCAAGCGTCGAGATGATCTCTCTGAGCCCGTACTGGGGAAGCGAGGATTGCTCGCCTGCATTCAATGCTTTTTCCAGCTTCTTGCGTATGCTCACTTTTCCACCGCCCTGTCTTTCTCCTCGATGTTCTGCCAGTGCTCCATGAGGCGGTCGAGCATGCCTAGGAGCTGGCCCTTCTCGTCCTCGGTGAGCACCGAGAGCGCCTCCGCCTCGAACTTTGCGTGCTTCTCGGCACATACCTTAGCCTCGGCCTGTCCGTTCTCAGTCAAGGTGACGTCAAGCTGGCGCTTGTCGCTCTCGGAACGCGTGCGGGTGATGAGGCCCTCGGACTCGAGTTTGGCGAGAACCTCCGAGACTGCGGCAGAGCTTATGGGCACGGTGTCCTGAAGCTCTCTCTGGCTTATGGTGCCGCCCTCGCGCAGGATGCGCTCGAGCATGCGCTGCTTGCCGCTGCGCCCTCCGGCGTGGAGGTGCAGGAAGTGCCCAAAGTAGCCCAGGTCCCTCATAATACGAGACTCCGCCGAGGCAGAGAGCTCCTTGGGCGGCCGGCACCTCCCGGGTTGCTGTGTTTCAGACGTAGCGATCTCTCCCTTATCTCTTACCACTTGATGTTGACGAGAGAAGATTAGGTACCTAACAAAAAAGTGTCAAGGTACTTAGCAAATTACCATATCTGGTAGACACAATCGCTCCGAACCGGTGCCAACCAAGGTGCCCTTACACAAATGCAGTACCGTCTACCTGCAGCGATACTGTGGCATTACAAATGCTCACACCAAATGTAAGGCAAATGTAATGTGCGGTCAGGGTGTCGTAATGCATTGCCAACGAGGCAGGGGAGAGCCAGACCAACCCATAGCATGCAAGTTGTCAAGGCCCGCCGGGGGAATGGGACGGCGCGGTCACACACTCTGGAAGGAGAAACATGTCCGATAGTCTCTCTCGCCGTTCTTTCCTCTCGCTTGCAGGCGGCACTGCGGTTGCCCTCGCCGGCCTGGGCCTCGTTGGCTGCGGCGGGTCCAGCAGCTCCGACACGAGCTCTGACTCCAGCGCCAAGTCCCTCTCCGGCACCGTGAACTGCTCCGGCGCCACCTCGTTCCAGCCGCTGGTCGAGGCTGCCGCCAAGAAGTTCGAGGACGAGAACCCCGACGTGACCATCGCCATCACCGGTGGCGGCTCTGGCCAGGGCCTCTCCGACGTCCGCGACGGCAAGGCGCAGATCGGCCGCTCCGACGTCTTTGCCGAGGAGAAGCTCGATGCCTCCGACGCCAAGGCTCTTACCGACAACACCGTGTGCGTGGTTGGCATGGGCCCCATCGTGAACTCCAACGTCGACGTTGACGACCTCACCACCGACCAGCTCAAGGGCATCTTCACCGGCAAGATCACCGACTGGTCCGAGGTCGGCGGCACCGCTGGCAAGATTCAGGTCATCGAGCGCAAGGCTGGCTCCGGCACCCGTGCCACCTTCGAGGCCGCCGTCCTCGGTGGCGAGTCCGCTCCCGCCGACTTTGCCCCCGTTGCCGAGGAGGACTCCTCGGGCACCGTTGTCGAGAAGATCCAGCAGACCGAGGGTGCCATCTCCTACCTGGCCTTCTCCTACTTCGACGACACCAAGTTCAAGGCCCTGAAGGTCGACGGCGTCGATGCCAAGGCAGAGAACGTCTGCAACGGCTCCTTCAAGATCTGGGCGTACGAGCACATGTACACCAAGGACGCCGACGAGGTCACCCAGGCCTTCATCGACTACATGATGTCCGACGAGGTCCAGGGCAGCATGGTCGAGGAGCAGGGCTTCATCCCCGCCAACGACATGAAGGTCAAGAAGGACGCGTCGGGCACCATCACCAACGCGTAACTTCCGAGCAAAACCGTGGGGGCGTCCGTGCTTGGGTGCGGATGCCCCTTGTCTGTACAGGTAGAAAGGCTACTCATGGCTAAACGCCTCATGCCGAAGAAGCAGCTCGAGGGGGTGGGACTCACCCTCACCGGCGCGTGCGTGCTCCTTGTCGCTCTCGTCGTTATCACGCTTATCTTCATGGTCGCCCAGCAGGGCCTATCCGCCTTCTTTGTGGACGGCATCAACTTCTTCTCGTTCATCTCGGGCACCAGCTGGGTCCCCTCCGATGGCGTCTATGGAGCGCTCCCGCTGATCGTGACTTCCTTTGGCGTCATGCTCCTGGCAACGCTCTTTACGCTGCCCATCGCACTCGGTAGTGCCATCTTTGTCGTCGAGGTCCAGCCCGGGTTTGGCCGCCGCGTCTTCCAGCCGCTGGTCGAGCTCCTGATGGGCATCCCCTCGGTTGTCTACGGCCTCATCGGCCTTACGGTGGTCAACGCGGCGATGCGTGCAATCTTTGGCGATGCGGCGGGAACCGGCGCGGGCATCCTCTCCGGCGGCATTGTGCTTGCCGTGATGATTCTCCCCACGGTTACCACGCTCTCCATCGATGGCCTTGCCGCCGTCCCCAACGAGTACCGCGAGGGCTCCTACGCCCTTGGATGCACCCGTTGGCAGACGGTCTGGCACGTGGTGCTCAGGAGCGCCATGCCCTCCCTCATGACTGCCGTCATCCTCGGCATGACGCGTGCGTTTGGCGAGGCGCTTGCCGTCCAGATGGTCATCGGCGGCGTCGAGAAGGTCATGCCCGCCGGTCTCCTTTCTCCTGCGGCAACGCTCACCACGGCTCTCACCTCGGGCTTCTCGAACGCAACCACGGGCTCCATCCAGTACCACGCCCTCTGGGCGCTGGGCCTCTTGCTGATGGCAATGTCTCTCGTCTTTATCCTGATCATCCACGTCATTGGCGCAAAGGGGGCGAAGAACCGTGACTAGCGAGACTACCGCAAAGCAGGTCGGCAACGATCTTGGCGTCGACCTTGACGATCACGTCAAGAGGATTGGTAGGCAGGACCGCGTGGCAACGGGCATCCTTACCGTTATCGTTGCCTTCGTCCTTCTCCTCCTTGCCTCGATCGTGGCATTCATCCTCGTCAAGGGCCTGGGCAAGGCGCTGACGCCGGGCTTCCTCACCACTTCGCCCTTGGCAGACGAGAACCCGGGCATCTCATCGGAGATTTTCGACTCGTTCTACATGCTCTTCATCACGCTGCTCATCAGCGTGCCCATCTCGCTCGGCGCGGCCATCTTCCTCGTGGAGTACGCACCTGACAACTGGGCGACCAAGGCTGCGAGCACGGCCATCGAGACCCTCTCGAGCCTTCCCTCCATTGTCGTGGGCATGTTCGGCTCGCTCTTCTTCGTGGTCACGCTCGGCTGGGGCATCTCGATCATCGCGGGCGCCATGGCCCTCACCATGTTCAACATTCCCATCCTCGTCCGCGTGATCCAGCAGGCACTGCAGGACGTCCCGCGCTCGCAGCGCGACGCTGCGCTCGCCATGGGCCTCACCCGCTGGGAGACCACGCGCCACGTGCTGCTCCCGGCGGCCATGCCTGCCATCGTCACGGGCATCGTGATTTCCGCCGGCCGCGTGTTTGGCGAGGCGGCTGCCCTAATCTTCACCTCCGGCTCCGCCGCTGTGAACATCAATTTCGCAAGCGCGAACCTCTCGAGCCCGCGTAACCCCTGGAACATCTTCAGGCCTGCCGAGACCCTGGCCGTCCACATCTGGAAGCTCAAGATGGAGCCTACCCCTGGCAACGACGAGATCGTGTGGGGTACCGCAGCCGTCCTTATCATCTGCGTGCTGCTCTTCAACATCCTTGCGCGCGTCCTGGGCAAGGCGCTTGCCAAGAAGATGACGAGCGAATGATGGAGGACGAGACAATGACACCCACTTCGGGCGAGGGTAGCGCCCTCCTCTACACCAAAGACGTTACGGTCAAGTACGACTACACGCATGAGGCCCTGCACCCAACGTCGCTCTCCTTCGACGCTGGCACGGTCACGGCGCTCATTGGGCCCTCGGGCTGCGGCAAGTCCACGTACCTGCGCTGCCTGAACCTCATGAACCGAGAGATTCCCCGCTGCGTGGTCGAGGGCGAGATTCACTACCACGACCACGACGTGAACACGCCCGACGAGAACCTCTTTGAGCTGCGCAAGTCCATCGGCATGGTGTTCCAGCAGCCCACGCCGTTCAGGAAGTCCATCCGCGAGAACATCCTCTTTGCGCCTAAGCGCCACGGCCGCATCAAGAACCGTGCGGAGGCGGATGAGCTCGTGGAGACGTCGCTGCGCCAGGCAGCCCTCTGGGATGAGGTCAAGGACAAGCTCAACCAGAGCGGCTTTGGCCTCTCCGGTGGCCAGCAGCAGCGCCTGTGCATTGCGCGCACGCTTGCCATGAAGCCCGACGTCGTCCTCTTCGACGAGCCCTGCTCGGCGCTTGACCCCATCTCCACCTACTCCATCGAGGAGACCATCAGGTCCATTGCCTCGACGGGCATCTGCTGCATCATCGTGACGCACAACATGGAGCAGGCCACGCGCGTCTCCGACCGAACCGCCTTCTTCTACGTGGGCAACATGGTCGAGACGGGGACGACCAAGCAGATCTTCTCGGCGCCCAATGACCAGCGGCTTGCCGACTACCTGTCCGGACGCTTTGGTTAATGGAGCTGATGATGGAGAAAGAGTTCACGCAAACGCAGCACAGGAGCGTGGCGGACGTGTCCCCCGTCATCTCCGTGAAGCACTTCAACCTCTGGTACACGGACTTCCAGGCGCTCAAGGACATCTCGTTGGACATCCCCGAGCACCGTGCCACGGCCTTCATTGGCCCCTCGGGCTGTGGCAAGTCGACCCTTCTGCGCACCTTCAACCGCATGTGCGACTTTGTCGAGGGCGTGCGCACCGAGGGGGTTGTGGAGTTCAAGGGCCAGGACATCTTCAAGACCGACGCCAACGCCCTTCGCGTGCACGTTGGCATGGTGTTCCAGCACCCCAACCCGTTCCCCATGAGCATTCGCGAGAACATCCTCTACGGTCCGGCGCGCATGAAGCGCCTCTCCCGCGACGAGGGTGACCAGATCGTGGAGCGCTGCCTCACCAGGGCGGCGCTCTGGGACGAGGTCAAGGACAAGCTCAACCAGAGCGGCCTTGGCCTTTCCGGTGGCCAGCAGCAGCGCCTTTGCATCGCGCGCGCCCTGGCGACAAGCCCGGACGTCCTGCTCATGGACGAGCCCACAAGCGCCCTCGACCCCATCTCAACTTCGATGGTGGAGGAGCTCATGGTGGAGCTCTCCCGTGACCACACCGTGGTTGTCGTGACGCATAATATGCAGCAGGCAACGCGCGTGGCGGACAAGACCGCCTTCTTCTACCTGGGCCAGCTCATCGAGGAGGCCCCCACGGCAGAGCTCTTCTCCAACCCGCGCGAGACCCGTACGCAAGAATACCTCTCAGGGAGGTTCAGCTAATGACCATCCAGACCCGCTCCAAGCTCACCGCTCAGCTGAAGGACATCGAGGACCTGCTCGTTCGCTTCAAGGACAAGTGCGCGGCCGACATCCGCGCCACCGGCCTCGCCGCCACCGGCGACAAGGGCGCCCAGGAGGGCCTGGCCCGAGGGCGCAAGGCAGAGGACCGTCTGCGCTCCTCGATCGAGTCCTCCTGCCTCGACGTGCTGCTCCTCCAGCAGCCGCTCATCGGCGATGACATGCGCTTTGTCACCGGCTCCTTCAGGATTGTCTCGGACCTCTCGCACATCGATGGTATGACGCGCGACGCCAGCTTCCTGGTGTCAGAGGTTCCCGAGAAGGCTACGTCCAAGTTCACCAGCGAGTTCACCCAGATGGCCGATGCCACGGCAAAGATGGTTGAGAAGGCCATCGACGCCTTCTGCAACTCCGACGTTTCCGCGGCTCAGGAGGTCATTCAGGACGACGCAGCCGTCAACCTCATCTACGGGGACGTGACGGAAAAGCTCGTGGCCCAGATTCGCGAGGGCAAGTCCTCTGCCCGCTACCTCCCCGAGGTCCTCATGGTGGCCAAGTACTTCGAGCGCATTGGCGACCTTGCCAAGCGCATCGCCTCTTGGGCCATCTTCCGCGTGACGGGCGAGCACGTGACTGAGAAGGGCGTCGATCCCATCCCGACCGACGACTAGACTCTCTGTTTGACAACGCAAGAGAAGGGACGGGTTTAGGCGATGCCAGAGAAGGCGGCACCGGTCTCGGGCGTGGTGTACTATGTCGAGGACGACAAGAACATTCGCGAGCTCACGGTCTACGCGCTGCGCCAGGCGGGGCTCGATGCAGTTGGGTGTGACGATGACTCCGAGTTCAGGCGTCTGTGCGCCGAGAGGAGGCCCGACGCCGTCCTTCTCGACATCATGCTTCCCGATGCGGACGGCCTGGACATCCTGGCGCGCATTCGCCATACGCCGGGCATCACCCGCGTGCCGGTGATGATGCTCACGGCGAAGGACTCCGAGCTCGACAAGGTGCGCGCCCTCGACGGGGGTGCCGATGACTACCTCTCGAAGCCCTTTGGCATGATGGAGCTGGTAAGCCGCACCCGTGCCCTTCTCAGACGCGCTGGCCGCTCGTCTGACAGCATGCTCGAGCGCAAGGCGCTCTCTGTCGAGAACCTCACGCTCTGGCCAGACCGCCGCGAGGCGACCATCGACGGCGAGCCCCTGTCGCTCACAATGCGCGAGTTCGATCTTCTCGAGTTCCTCATGAGGAGTCCCGGCGTGGTCTTCTCGCGCGAGACCCTGCTCCAGCGCGTGTGGGGCTGGGACTTTGACGGCGGCTCCCGCACCGTCGACGTGCACGTGCAGCAGATTCGCGCCAAGCTCGGGGATTCCTCGGACCTCATCGAGACCGTACGCGGCGTTGGCTACCGCATGCGCGGGTAGGCGAGGCCGGTGTCAGATGGAACCAATGGAGTCGTGAGCGGAACCCATTCGCTTCGCAGGAGCGTCTTTGTGTCGTTTGCCGTCTCGTGTTCGGTTGTGGCGGTCGTGTTGCTCCTTGCGCTCTCGTTGTTTTACCAGTCGTCCGTCCTTGCCGACGCCAAGGGGATGCTCGCGCGCGAGTGCGACACCATTGCAACGGCAATCGATGATGGGGGAACCGCCAAGGAGGAGATTGCCCTTCTCTCCTCAATCGACTTTGGCGAGGAGCGCGCGACGCTGGTAGCGCCCGACGGCACCGTGCTCTATGACTCCCGGGTGGATGCCGCCACGCTCGAGAACCACGCCGATCGCCCAGAGATAGCCGATGCCCTCCGGAGTGGCGAAGGGGAGTCTGACCGCGACTCTGACACGCTGGGGTACGTGAGCCTCTATCACGCAAGGCTCCTGCCCTCGGGCGATGTCTTGCGTCTGGGCCTTGACAGGAGCAGCGTCGGGCGCATCGTGAGCCAGGACCTGTTCATCATGGTCATCGTCGTTGGATGCCTGGTTGTGGTCGCGTGGTTTGTCTCGCGCATCATTGCCAACCGGCTGGTGCAGCCCATTCTTGAGATTGACCCCGAGGCAGAGAACGCGAAGGCCCCCTACGTGGAGCTTGAGCCTTTGGTCTCGCGCCTTAACGAGCAGCACCATGACCTTGTCGAGCGTATGGACCAGGTTCAGAGCGCCGACGACATGCGCCGCGAGTTCACCGCCAACGTCACGCACGAGCTCAAGACGCCCATTGCCGCCATTTCCGGCGCCTCCGAGCTCATTCGCGATGGCATCGTGCGCCCGGAGGACATCCCCAACTTTGCAAGCCGGATCTACGACGACGCGCAGCGTCTCTCGGCTTTGGTAAGCGACATTCTCACGCTCTCAAAGCTCGACGAGACGGAGCGCACTCAGGACCGGCAGCTCTTTGGCAGCGTCGAGCCCATCGACCTGCTTTCCGTTGCCTCCGATGTCTGCCAGCGCTACGAGCAGCGCGCCCGCGACGCAGGCGTGAAGCTCAAGCTGGACGGCGTGTCCACTACCATTAAGGGCAACGCACGCCTGCTTGACGAGTTGATTGGCAACCTTGTCTCTAACGCCATCAGGTACAACCGTCGCGGCGGCAGCGTCTTTGTGTGGGTGCTGCCGCAGGACGGCAAGCCGTGCGTTCGCGTGAGCGACACGGGCATCGGGATTCCTCAGGAGGACCAGGCCAAGGTCTTTGAGCGCTTTTATCGCGTTGACAAGGGACGTAGCCGCGAGAAGGGCGGCACCGGCCTTGGGCTTGCAATCGTGAAGCACGCCGCGGCCTTCCACGACGCGACAATCGACCTCAAGAGCGAGCTCGGCAAGGGCACCCAAATCACAGTGACGTTCCCGTGAGACAAAGGGACTGTCCCTTTGTCTCATTGGCGGACCGTTGTGCCGTGCTCGCTCGCGCGTAGCGTGCGAACCCACAGTGCGGGCATTGCCTCGCTCACGGCGCGGACAACGCTCGCGGCGCGCTCGTCACCGTCGGCAATCGCCATCATCGTGGCACCTGAGCCCGAGATGAGGAACGTGCATGCGCCATTCTCGTGCGCCACGTCGTGGAGCATCTGATAGTCGGGGATGAGCGGCGCGCGGTAAGGCTCGTGGATTCGGTCGTGGCAGCAGGCGCGAATGGCGTCGGCGTCGCCCTTTGCCAGGGCGCTCACCATGGCAAGGCAGCGTCCCACCTGCCAGGAGACGGTGCTCGTTGGCACCATCGCGGGCAGCGCGCGCCGCGCGTCGCGCGTGAGGACGCGGTAGGGGGGAGCCATGCAGACAAAGCGCAGGTTGTCGGCAACAACCCAGCGCGTGGTGACTGTCGTTGGCCCCTCGACGTAGGAGCTCACGAGACCGCCCATCACGGCAGGGGCAACGTTGTCCGGGTGGCCCTCGATGGCAGTGGCGAGAGAAAGCGTGCGCTCGCGGTCGAGCGGCAGGCCCGCAAGCGCCTGGGCTGCCGCGATGCCCGCAACCACGCATGTGGAGCTGGAGCCAAGCCCGCCAGATGCGGGAATGGTGCAGGACTCCGTGATGTGGAGCGGCTGCGGCTCAAGGTCAAACTCCCTGCATCCGCAGAGGTAGGAGGTCCAGACCAGGTTGTCCTCGCCGGCAAGCTCGGGTGCGCATCCGTCGATCTTCAGGGAGTCTGCGGGTTCGAAGGAAAACTCGGCGGCAAGGTCAAGCGCGAGCCCCAGTACGTCAAAGCCCACACCCAAGTTGGCAGAGGTTGCGGGGACGCTTACACGCACGGTACCAGTCACGGCTGCTTGCCCCTTCTCGGCCGCGCTCACAGGAAGATCCTTGCGCACGCGGACTCCACAAAGGCGCCCATCTTGTCTTGGTCGCACACGTCGTCGTGAAGGCTCTCGGCGTCGCGCAGGCTCGAGAGCTGCACGGGCGCGGTGGTGCCGGTTATGTGCTCGAGCGAGTCCATGCTCGCAAAGCCGTTCATGCCCGTGGCGTCAATGCCCAGCGCCCCCAGAACGTCTGCCGGGAACTTGTAAGGGCTTGCCGTGGAGAGGCACACCCGCGCCGAGCCGTCCTTGGGCAGCGCGTCCATGACGTGCTTGGCCACGGCTGTGTGTGGGTCGATGAGCTTGTGGCAGCTCTCCCACGTTGTGTGGATTGTCTCGCGCGCCATCTCGTCGTCCGCGCGCCCGCAGCCAAAGGTCTCTTGGATGCTAGCGAGAAGTGCCGGCGGCACGGTGTAGGCGCCCTTCTCGGCGAGGTCTGCCATGAGGGACGAGACAAGCTCCACATCCCCGTTGGAGGCAAAGTAAAGTAGGCGCTCTAGGTTGGAGGAGACCAGGATGTCCATGGAAGGCGAGATGGTCTTCACAAACGGGCGGCGCTTGTCGTACGTGCCCGTGGTGAGGAAGTCCGTGAGGACGTCGTTGGCGTTTGAGGCCACGACCAGCCTGCGCACGGGCAGCCCCATGCGCTTGGCGTAGTAGCCGGCCAAGACGTCGCCAAAGTTGCCCGTGGGGACAACATAGGTGACCTCGTCGCCTTGCGCGATGGCGCCTGCGCGGACGAGCTGCGCGTACGAGTCGAAGTAGTACGTCACCTGCGGCGCAAGGCGGCCAACGTTGATGGAATTGGCACTCGAGAGCACCACGTTGCGTGCCGAGAGACGCTCCGCAAGACTGCGATCCGAGAAGATGCGCTTGACCTCGGACTGCGCGTCGTCGAAGTTGCCGCGGATGGCGCATACGGCAACGTTGCCACCAATCTGCGTGACCATCTGGAGGCGCTGGATGTCAGAGACCTTGCCCCAGGGATAGAAGACGCAGACGCCCGTGTGGGGCACGCCCGAGAAGCCATCGAGCGCTGCCTTGCCGGTGTCGCCTGAGGTGGCCGTCACGATCATCACGTCATGGCCGTCGCCCTCGCGCGCAACGCCCATGAGCTGCGGCAACATCTGCAGGGCAACGTCCTTGAAGGCGCAGGTGGGGCCATGGAAGAGCTCGAGGAGCCAGTCTGTGCCCAAAGGCGTGACGGGACACACGGCCGGGGTGTCCCACTGGGCGCCGTAGGCCGCGCTCACGCAGCCGGTGAGCTCCTCGGTCGTGTAGTCGGGCAGGAGCGTTCCAAGCACGCGCTCGGCAGTCTGGGTGAAGCTGCTGGCGCACACTTGGGCAAGGTCGAGCTTCTCTGCACCAAGCGCGTCGGAGACGTAGAGGCCTCCGTCAGGCGCCAGGCCGGCGAGAATTGCTTGCTTGCTTGTTACCAATTCCCCGCGCGAACGGGTGCTGTGGTAGAACGTTTCCACGGTCGGCTCCTTGCGTCGTTAGGCCCTGCATCGTTTCCAGCACGTATGATAGCTGGTACCGCGCATGACCGTGCGCCGCACGGCAAGCGCCGACACACAGTTGAAAGAGATTGGAAGCCGATGAAGATAGCCATCCTGGGGTACGGCACCGTTGGCCGTGGCGTTGCGCAGATCATCGAGGAGCGCGTGCCCGAGGTCGAGGTAGCCCGCATCCTCGAGCTGCCCGACCGTCTCACCGACCCGCGCATGACCCCCAACTACCAGGACATTGTCGATGATCCTGCCATCGAGCTCGTGGTGGAGTGCATGGGCGGTATCGAGCCCGCCCACACCTTCATCCTGCAGGCGCTCAACGCCGGCAAGCACGTGGTGACGTCGAACAAGGCTGTTGTCGCGGCACACTTCGCAGAGTTCGCCGAGGCTGCCTCAAAGGCAGGCGTTGGCCTTCTCATCGAGGCGTCCGTGGGCGGCGGCATCCCCTGGATCGCGAGCATCGAGAAGGTCCGTCGCATCGAGGACGTCCAGTCCTTCTCGGGCATCATGAACGGAACTACCAACTACATTGTCTACTCCATGCTCAAAGACGGCGCGGACTTTGCCGAGGTCCTGAGCAAGGCCCAGGAGCTGGGCTTTGCCGAGAGGGACCCCACCGCCGACATCGATGGCATCGACGTGCGCAACAAGACCATCATCTCGGCATCCGTGGCGTTTGACGTCGCCTGCACGCAGGACCTCCCCGTCTCGGGCATTAGGAACCTCACAAAGTACGACCTCAGCCTCTTTGGCAGCCGCGGCCTCACGGTCAAGCTCATCGGCCGCGGCGTCCAGGCGGATGGCCGCTATGCCGTCTCGGTCGAGCCGGTGGCTGTGAGCACCTCGGCGCTCGAGGCAAACGTGCCCACCAACTTCAACCTCGTGACGCTTGACGCGCCGTCCATCGGCGAGCTCAAGCTCTACGGTCAGGGTGCGGGAAGCCTCCCCACGGGCAACGCCATCGTCCAGGACATCCTGGACTGCGTGGCAGGCAGGCGCCCCACCTACGACTTCTCGCGCGGCCTCGTGTACGACCCCGCCATGCTCCACGGTCCCTACGTGTTCCGCACCGAGGCCACCATCCCCGGCGCCAAGTTCTACGAGCCCGGCGCCGTCATCGTGGACGACCTCACCGCAACCCAGGCGCGCGCCCTTCTCGACGAGGCCCTTAAGTCTGACCCAACCACGTTCATGGCGGCCGTGTCCGCGAACAGCTAGGAGAGGATCACATGATCAAGATCTGCAAGTTCGGGGGCTCCAGCGTCGCTACCGCTGACCAGTTCCGCAAGGTCAAGTCCATCGTCGAGGCAGACCCCGACCGCCGCTTTGTGGTGGTCTCTGCCGTGGGCAAGCGCTTCTCGGGGGACAACAAGATCACGGACCTCCTCCTTCTGGTGAACGCGCACATCGAGTACCACGTGGACTGCACCTCGCTTCTCGCCGACATCGAGCAGCGCTTTGTTGACATTGCGGACGAGTTGGGCGTCAAGTGGCCCGTGGCCGAGAAGTTCGAGACCTTCGCCGCCAACATCAAGAAGCACTCGCCCGAGTACGTTGTCTCGCGCGGCGAGTGGTTCACCGCCAACATCATGGCCGAGTACCTGGGCCTTCCCTTTGTCGATGCCGCAGACGTCATAGTGTTCCACCATGACGGCAACGTGGACATGGAGCGCACCGCCGCGCGTCTTAAGGACTTTGCGCACAGGAATGGCGCCTTTGTGCTCCCCGGCTTCTACGGAGCCACCGTCGACGGAGCCATCAAGCTCTTCCAGCGCGGCGGCGGCGACATCACGGGCGCCATCGCGGCGCGCTGCCTTGATGCCGACGTCTACGAGAACTGGACGGACGTCTCGGGCTTCCTCTCTGCTGACCCCAGGATCGTCGAGAACCCCCGCTCCATCCGCCGCATCACCTTTGATGAGATGCGCGAGCTCTCCTACATGGGTGCCTCGGTGCTCCAGGAGGAGGCCATCTTCCCGGTGCGCGAGGTCAATATCCCCATCAAGATCATGAACACCAACCGGCCCCAGGACGCGGGCACCACAATCCGCGAGACCGCCGAGGCCGGCGCAGACGAGCACCTCATCACGGGCATCGCAGGCCGCAAGGACTTCATGGCCGTGCATGTCAAGAAGGCCCACATGTCCAACGAGGTGGGCGTGGTCTCCCGCGCGCTCTCCATCTTCGAGCGCTACGGCGTCTCCATCGAGCACATCCCCACGGGCGTCGACTCGTTTGGCGTCGTGGTGGCCGCCGCTGACGTCAAGGACAAGATCTACTCGATTGTCAATGACATCCGCCGCGAGATTAAGCCCGACGACATCGTGATGGTGGACAAGCTCGCCCTCATATCCGTCGTTGGTCGCAACATGTCCAAGCGCTCGGGCACCTCGGGCAAGATCTTCGGCGCACTGGGTGACGCTGGCATCAACATCCGCATGATCACCCAGAGCTCCGAGGAGATCTCCATCATCGTGGGCGTTGACAACACCGACTTCGATCGCGCAATCAAGGTCATCTACGAGCGCTTCGTTCGCAACGAGATGGTCTCGGCCGAGAAGGCCTAGCTTCCCTAACACCCGCTCGCACGGGCATAGAGAGAGGAACCATCACCATGGCAGACAAGACCGTTGCCATTCTCGGCGCCACGGGCGTCGTTGGTACGCAGATGATCCAGTGCCTCGAGGAGAGGAACTTCCCCGTTGGCAAGCTCGTGCCACTGGCGAGCGCCCGCTCCGTTGGCAAGACCGTCTCCTTTAACGGGGAGGACGTCCCCGTGGTCGAGGCCACGCCCGATGCCTTCGAGGGCGCAGACATCGTCTTGGGCGCCGCTGGGGACGCAACCGCCAAGGCGCTTCTCCCCGAGGCGGCAAAGCGCGGTGCCGTTTGCGTAGACAACTCGCACGCCTTCCGCCTCGACCCCGACGTGCCGCTGGTCATCCCCGAGATCAACGCGGCAGACATCGCCAACCACCCGCGTAACATCATCGCAAACCCCAACTGCGCCACGATCATCGGACTTGTGCCCACCTGGCCGCTCCACAAGCTTGCCGGCCTGCGCCGCCTGATCGTCTCCACCTACCAGGCGGCCTCTGGCGCCGGCATGCCCGGCCTCACCGAGCTCAAGAGAGAGATGAGCGTTGTCGCCAATGGCGGCGAGATGGGCGACACCAGCCCGTTTGCCTACCAGCTGGCCGCCAACCTCATCCCGCAGATTGGCTCCTTCAAGGACGAGGGCTACACCTCGGAGGAGTGGAAGATGCAGAACGAGGGGCGCAAGATCATGCACCTTCCCGAGGTCCGCGTGAACTGCACCTGCGTGCGCGTGCCCGTCATGCGCTCACACTCCGAGTCCATCACGGCAGAGTTCGACCGTCCCATCTCGCCCGACGAGGCGCGCGAGGCGCTTGACTCAGCCCCCGGCGTCAAGGTTGTGGACGACCCAGCCAACCTGCGCTACCCCATGCCGCTCGACACCTCCGACCAGGACCTTGTCTACGTTGGCCGCATCCGTCGCGACCTCTCGGCCCCTGACGGCGTGAACTCCCTCACGTTCTGGTGCTGCGGCGACCAGATTCGCAAGGGCGCTGCCACTAACGCGGTCCAGATCGCAGAGTACCTCCTCTAGGGCGGGGGAGCGCCATGCCACTGCTTTCCAGCTGCTACCTTCCCGGCATCTACGCCGAGGACCACTCCATCGACGTGCCGCTTGACTGGCGGGGCACCAGTCCTGCTGCCCTTGCCGGCGCGGAGCAGGACGAGCCTTCCGCGCTTGCCATGGAGGGTGCTGGCGAGAAACCCGACCCCGCCTTTGTCGGGAAGAGCATCAAGCTCTTCTACCGTGTGCTCTGCTCGCCAGAGAACGTGGGCCGCGACCTGCCGCTCATTGTGTTTCTCCAGGGCGGTCCCGGTGGCGCGTGCCCGCGCCCGCTCTCTCCCCAGAGCGACGGATGGATCGAGGAGGCCCTGCGCCACTTCCGTGTGGTCTTGCCCGACCAGCGTGGATGCGGTCGCTCCTCGCGCGTGGACGGCGCCCGCATTGCCGCCGTGGGTGCTGAGGCTTTAGCCCAGGGCGCGGACCCGGCGCGGCGCCAGGCAGACTATCTCAAGCGCTTCCTTGCGGACTCGATCATTAGGGACTTCGAGTACCTGCGTCTTACGGAGTTTGGCGGTCGCAAGTGGGTGACGCTTGGCCAAAGCTACGGAGGATTTCTCACCCTGGCGAACCTCTCCACCTTTCCGGAAGGGGTTGCCGCGAGCTTCACCTGCGGCGGCATCCCCCATGTGCCGGCAAGCGCCGCCGAGGTCTATGCGCACACGTTCCCGCGCATGGCCGCCAAGACCCGCGCTTACTACGAGCGTTACCCGCAGGACGAGAAGCGCGTGTCGCTCGTGGCTGACCGTCTTGCGGCAGGCGACGTGACCCTGCCTGATGGCTCGCCCCTCTCCGTGAGGCGCCTGCAGCTGGTGGGCGGCGGCCTTGGCATGAAGCCCGCGCCGGAGCGCCTGCACGCCCTCTTTGACGTTGCCTTTGCCGACGGCGACGGCTTCTGCGACGATGCCCTTGCCGCGGCGGGCGGAGATGCCTCCCACGTGCGCCTTTTTGGCGGCTTCCTCGACCAGGTACAGTCGATGACCTCCTCGTACGCAAGCCCGCTCTACTGGACGCTCCAGGAGTTCATCTACGCGGACGGCACGCTTGGCGAGCCCATTGGGTGGGCTGCCGCTCACGAGGCGGCTGGCAGGCCCGAGTTCTCCGAGGGCGCGCGTCCCCTCCTGCTCTTTGCTGAGGCCATGTTCCCCTGGATGTTCGAGGAGGATCCGTCGCTCCAGCCGTTTGCCCCCGCAATGGACGTCCTCATGGCCGACACCGAGTTTGGACACCTGTACGACCAGGACCAGCTGGCGAGAAACGAGGTTCCGCTTCAGGCGGCCGTCTACTTTGATGACGCCTATGTGGATTCCGGCCTCCAGCTGGACACCCTCTCCCGTGTGGGCGCAAGCCATGCATGGGTGACCAACGAGTTCGAGCATGACGGCCTGCATGGCAGCGTGGTCTTCAAGCACCTTTACGAGGAGGCGCTCAATCGCGGTGACCTGGCTGGCGTGCGGTAGGGGGGAGATTCTCAGCAGTCCTGCCTGAGGGTGCGGCACGACGCTCCAAAGAAAAAGCCCAGGGCACTTCTCGTGCTCTGGGCCTGTCTTTTCTGGTGCTCCCTGGGGGATTCGAACCCTCGACATTCGGATTAGAAGTCCGCTACTCTATCCAGCTGAGTTAAGGGAGCCTAGCCTGTGCGGCCCTGCCATTCTAGCGCAAGTCGGCCGCAGGCTCATCGTTGAGAAGCGCTCGCGCGGCAAGAACCCCCGCGATGGTCTTTCCGTCCTGGATGAGCCCGGCAGAGATTGCACGCATGACCTCGTCAAACGGGATCCAAACCACGCGGACGACTTCACCCTCGTCGGGGCGGGCCTCACCCTCCGAGAGCCCCCGGGCGAGAAACACCTCGGTATGCTCGTCCGTGAAGCCAGGAGACCCCAGTACCGTTGCCAGGCGCACGAGCTTCTCAGCTCGAAGGCCGGTCTCCTCGGCAAGCTCTCGCGCCGCGCAGCTTTCACCCCGCTCGCCTTCCTCGAGCTTTCCAGCTGGAATCTCGAGCGTCACGCGACCGAGGACCACCCGGTACTGACGCACCAGGCATACCTTGCCACTGCGAATGGCTACGACCCCCGCACCGCCATGGTGGTGCACGATCTCGCGCCACGCACGCGAGCCGTCCGCAAGCTCTACCTCAAGGTGGTCCACGGAGAAGATCTTGCCTTGCCAGACCTGCTCGTCGTTGGCTACGCGCTCTAGAAGCGAGGAATCAGGCTCGAGTGCCCTGCGAACCTCGTCAAGACCGGTGTCCTTGTCGCCAAGCCCCCGGCCGTGCTGTTCATGCGCTCCTCCTGGTCCGCCTGCCTTCTCCGCTCCATACCATAGTCGGTTTTCTTGGCGGGTCCAACGGTGGAGTTGCGCCATCATTTTGCGGCCACTGCGCACGGTCGCGATTCAGGTTTGCGGATTGCTGGACGTTTGCTCGCCTTGACCCTTGCCGTGCGTAGTTTGGACAACTGTCAGACCGCTGGGCCTGCCGCAAGTGTGGTCGCCTTCTCGTGCGCTGTTGAGGAGAATATCGACGTTTCGTGGGCTTCCGCTCTGAAGCTACGGTCAAAACTTCCTCAACAGTGTCGTCGGCGGCAGGCTCCAATTGTTAAACGAAGGATGCATGCCGGGTGAAAGTGTTGAACGTGGCCAATGTCGCAGCTATTCTGTACACCTGTACTCCACCGTACTAAAGCGTCAAACGTCACTTCTCGCGTCACACACCGCAGATGGGAGTAACCATGTCCAACGCCACGCTCAACCGCCGCCAGTTCATCACAGCCGCTCTGGGAATCACGGGTGCCCTTGGCCTTGCCGCCTGCGGCTCTTCCACAACCGCCAGCAACTCCGGAGCCACCTCCAGCTCGGCCGGCTCCTCCTCGGCCTCCACGTCCTCTTTTGATGGCAACTTTGTTCTGGGCTTTGACCAGGACTTCCCGCCCTACGGCTACGTGGGCGACGACGGTTCCTACACCGGCTTCGACATCGACCTCGCCCAGGCCGTCTGCGACCGCGAGGGCTGGAAGCTCGTGCCCACGCCCATCTCCTGGGACGCCAAGGACACGCTGCTCAACTCCGGCCAGATCACCTGCATCTGGAACGGCTTCACCATCGAGGGCCGCGAGGACGGTTACGCCTTCACCGACCCCTACATGGAGAACCGCCAGGTCGTCGTTGTGCCCGCCTCCTCCGACGTTCAGAAGCTCTCGGACCTTGCCGGCAAGAACGTAATCACCCAGGCAGACTCCGCAGCGCTCGACGTCCTCTCCGAGGGCGGATCGCAGGAGGAGCTTGGCAAGAGCTTTGGCAACCTCCAGACCATCGACAACTACAACACTGCCTTCATGATGCTCGAGAGCGGCCAGGTGGACGCCATTGCCATCGACTACCCCGTAGCCGTCTTCAACATTGGCGACAAGACCTCTGAGTTCCGCATCCTCGACGAGAACCTCAACTCCGAGCACTTTGGCGTTGGCTTCGCGAAGACAGACGACGGCGCCCAGCTCGCCAAGACTGTCGAGGCGGACCTCCAGGCACTCGACTCCGAGGGCACTGTCAAAGAGCTCTGCGAGAAGTACGCTGACCAGGGCGTCTCCTACGACCTCTGGTGCCTGCCCAAGGCGTAGGCGCAACTGCGCAATCACGACAACAACAGCGCACGCAACGGTGCGACAAGGGAGCTGGTAAGGTGGACTTTGGAACGATGATGGGGATGCTCCTCTCGGGGTATCGCATATCGATGATCATTTTTGCGGTGACGCTCGTGGGGTCTATCCCCCTGGGCATGCTGGTGGCGCTGGGACGGCTCTCCAAGTTCAAGCCGCTCTCACTGCTCATGCAGCTCTTCATTTCGGTGCTGCGCGGCACGCCCCTGATGCTTCAGATGTTTGCCGTCTCCTTCATGCCGTACTACGTGTTTGGCCTCAAGACCGGGGCGGACTTCCCCATGATTGCGGTGCTCATATCGTTTGTGATCAACTACGCGGCGTACTTCGCCGAGATCTACCGCTCGGGCATCCAGTCCATCCCGCGTGGCCAGTACGAGGCCGCCGAGGTCCTTGGCTACTCCAGCCGCCAGACCTTCCAGCGCATCGTGCTGCCGCAGGTGGTCAAGCGCGTGCTCCCCGCCATGGGCAACGAGGTGGTCACGCTCGTCAAGGACACCTCGCTGGCCTTCTCGCTGGGCGTTCTCGAGATGTTCACGCAGGCGCGCGCTATCGTCACGAGCCAGCGCACCATGGCTGCCTTCGCCGTGGCCGCGCTTATCTACTGGGTTACCTGCCTCATCATCGAGTACATCATGAGGCGCATCGAGAAGAAGCTGGACTACTACCATGACTAACGCCGAGAAGCACGACGCCCGCGCGTCTCGTCACCAGATTCCCGTGCCAGACGCCTCCGTCTCGCAGATTCTGGGCCTGCCCGCCGTCTACGTGAAGGGCGCGCGCAAGTCCTTCTCTGGCCGAGAGGTGCTCCACGACGTGTCGCTCTCTATTGCGCGAGGGGAGGTCGTCTCGGTCATTGGCCCCTCCGGCGCCGGCAAGTCCACGCTTCTGCGCTGCCTCACGCTGCTTGACACCTTTGATGCGGGCGAGCTCTACTACGGCAGCCTTCGCGTGACCGAGCAGGACGAGAACGGCAGGGCCAGCTACTCCAAGGAGGCAAGTGCCAAGGCCCGCATGCAGTTTGGCATCGTGTTCCAGAACTACAACCTCTTCCCACACTTCACCGTTATGCGCAACGTCTGCGACGCCCCCATAGCGGTGCAGGGGAGAGACCCCGACAAGGTCAAGGCAGAGGCCAAGCAGATCCTTGAGCGCTTGGGTCTTGCGGAGCATGCCGAGAAGGTTCCCAACCAGCTCTCAGGCGGCCAGCAGCAGCGCGTGGCCATCGCGCGTGCGCTTGCCATGCACCCCAAGGTGCTCTATTTCGACGAGGCAACCTCGGCGCTTGACCCCAGGCTCACGGCAGACATGCGGCGCATCATCCGCGAACTAGCCGCTGACGGCATGGCCATCGGCATCGTGACCCACGAGATGGGATTCGCCCGTGACGTCTCTGACCGTGTGGCGTTTCTCCTCGACGGGCGGATTGTGGAGGAGGGTCCTGCCGATGAGGTCATGGACAACCCCACAGACGCCCGCGTGCGGGAGTTTCTGGCCACGGCCGAGGACTAGAAACAGGCCCGGAATCTCATTTTGTAGGTCCTGTGTCGAGGCGTCATGCATGTGACCTGGTATTTTGCGAATCTGGCGTCATTGGAATGTGGTTCTCGAAAAAGTTCTTCAAGAAAGTGCTTGCATCTGTCTGATTCTTTGTCATAATAAACGAGCGCTTCACGAGGTGGGCCAAATGGTGGGTGTAGCTCAGTTGGAAGAGCGACGGACCGTGGCTCCGTAGGTCGAGGGTTCGAACCCCTTCACCCACCCCATCTGAAAGCTGAATATGGGTCGTTAGCTCAGTTGGTAGAGCAGGGGACTCTTAATCCCAAGGTCGAGGGTTCGACCCCCTCACGACCCACCACGAATCCGCAGCCCAGGGCATATGTCGCCCTGGGCTTTTTTCGTGGCGCGAATCGCCCAGCCCGCTTCTTCTCTCTTTCGATTGGCTCTTGCCCACACACTTTTGAAAGCCGTTGGTCATGACCGCGTTTTGTAGGTGGGTGCGAGGTTTCGATACGGTACACTTGGTGTTAAATTACGCCGGCGCAGGCGCTGCGTGGGGTTTGCGGGGTGAGAACGATTCCATCTCCCCTGTTGCCCAATTGCGGCATACTGTACCTTGCCGAGGTAACCCGCTGGAAGGAGCTTGCGTTGATTTACACCATGACCCTGAACCCCGCGCTTGACTACGTTATGCACCCCCTCACGCTGGATATGGGCTACACCAACCGTTCCTCAAGCGAGGAGCTCTACTGCGGTGGCAACGGCATTAACATCTCCACGCTTCTCAACGAGCTTGACGTAGTCAATGTGGCCATGGGCATCGTCGCGGGCTTCACTGGCGAGTACCTCATCAACGAGCTTCAGGATGCTGGTATTGCTAGCAACTTTGTGAAGCTGGATCGCGGCTACACGCGCATCAACGTCAAGCTCAACGGCATCGTCATGACCATGGTCAACGGCATGGGGCCCAAGATTCCGCAGAAGAAGGTCGACGAGCTTCTCGACCGCATGGACGTCCTGCAGTCCGGTGACACCCTCGTCCTTACGGGCTCCATCCCCAACTCCCTGCCCGAGGACATGTACAACCAGATCATGGCCCGCCTTGCCGGCCGTGGCATCCAGTTTGTGGTCGATGCCCCCGGCCAGCTCCTCATGGAGTCAATCAAGGCGCATCCCTTCCTCATCAAGCCCAACAACCACGAGGTCGGCCGCATCTTCAAGGCTGATCCCATGCCCGAGACGCCCGAGGACTGCCTCCCGTACGCCAAGAAGCTCCAGGAGGGCGGCGCCCGCAACGTTCTTGTCTCCTGCGGCGGCAACGGCTCGCTCCTTCTCGACGAGTACGGCACCGAGCACATGGTGCCCACGGCACGCGTGCGCCTTGTGAATGCAACGGGCGCCGGCGACTCCATGGTCGCTGGCTTCCTCGCCAAGGTCACTCGCGGCATGGATTACGAGAACGCTCTCATCTACGCTTCCGCCTGCGGTACGGCAACCGCTGCCAGCAAGGGCATCGCCAAGCGCTCGACCATCGACCGCGTGGTTACTGCCCTCTACAAGAAGATGGGTCGCGAGATGCCGGCAAGTATCGCGGACGATATCAAAAACGAAAAGGCACGCGCTGAGGCTCAGGCTCTTGCCGCCGAGGGAAACGATGGGGAGAAGCAGTCCCCCGAGGGCGAGTAACGCGTTAAACTGTGTTTGGCTCTTTAGCGCCCCATCCGGGGCGCTTGGCATTCTGGGAGGTGGCCGCACAGCGGCCGGTTATGAGGGGGATTGCAATGTATGAGGGAGTAAACGCATCTGATGGCATCGGCATTGGCGTGGCCCGTGTAGCCGTCGAGCCTGACCTCTCGTTCACGCCGCATGCGCCGGAGGATCCGGAGGCCGAGAAGGCCCGCTACGCCGCTGCCGTCGAGAAGTTCGTAGAGCAGACCAATGCGCAGATTGAGCGCATGAAGCAGACGGTGGGCGAGGATGCCGCCGCCATCATGGGCGCCCACATCGAGTTTGCCGAGGACGAGGGCATCCGCGAGATGGTCACGGGCTCCATTGACTCTGGCATGTGCGCCGAGCAGGCTGTGAGCGAGGCCTACGGCACCTTCTACACCATGTACGCCAACATGGATGACGAGCTCTTCCGCGAGCGCGCCGTCGACGTTGCGGACGTCAAGACCGGTCTTCTCGCCGACCTTCTGGGCAAGGAGGTCGTCGACCTCTCCACGCTGCCCGAGAACTCCATCGTCGTGGTGCACGAGCTCACGCCGTCCATGACCGCCGACATCGACAAGGAGAACGTCGCGGGCATCGTCACCGAGACCGGTGGCCGCACGTCTCACTCCGCCATCATCGCCCGCGCGCTCGAGATCCCCGCGGTTCTCTCCGTTGCGGACGCCACGGTCAACATCAAGACCGGCGACATGGTTGTTGTCGACGGCACCAACGGCAAGGTCATCTCCCAGCCTTCCGATCACGACCTCGAGCACTATCGTGCCAAGGCCAAGGCGTTCGCCGAGGAGAAGGCCGCCCTCGAGGCGTACCGCGGCAAGGAGACCGTGACCGGTGACGGCGACAAGAAGCTGCTGGTTGCCAACATTGGTAACCCCGATGATGCCAACGCGGCTCTCGAGCACGACGCCGAGGGCGTTGGCCTCTTCCGTTCCGAGTTCCTGTTCATGGACGCCAAGGAGCTCCCCAGCGAGGACGAGCAGTTTGCCGCGTACCAGAAGGTTGCCCTTCGCATGAAGGACAAGCCGGTCATCATCCGTACGCTGGATGTGGGCGGCGACAAGGAGATTCCTTACCTGCACCTGCAGAAGGAAGAGAACCCCTTCATGGGCTTCCGAGCCGTGCGCTACTGCCTGAACAACCCTGACCAGTACAAGGTCCAGCTCACCGCCCTGCTGCGTGCCTCTGCCTTTGGTGACATCAAGATCATGCTGCCGCTGGTTACCACCATCGACGAGGTGCGCCAGGCAAAGGCCCTCATCGAGGAGTGCAAGCACGACCTCGACGAGCGCGGTATTGCGTACAACAAGAACATCGAGGTTGGCACCATGATTGAGACGCCGGCCGCTTCGCTCATCGCCGATGACCTCGCTGCTGAGTGCGACTTCTTCTCCATTGGCACCAACGACCTTATCGGCTACACCATGTGCGCCGACCGCGGCAACGATCGCGTTGGTTATCTCTACCAGGTGTACCAGCCGGCGGTCCTGCGCTCGCTCAAGCGCATCATCGGCGAGGGCAACAAGGCTGGCATCATGGTTGGTATGTGCGGTGAGGCTGCGGCAGACCCGCTGCTTATCCCCATTCTCATGTCCTTTGGCCTGGACGAGTACTCCGTCTCCGCTCCCTCCATCCTGCGCACGAGGAGGATCCTCTCCCTCTGGACCAAGGAGGAGGCCGACGCCCTGGCCGAGAAGGTCATGGCTCTCAAGACCGCAACCGAGGTCAAGGCCATGCTCCAGGCGGCCGCAAGGTAGGAGAGCGCAGCGCCTCAGCGAAAAAGCTAGAAACCAAGGGCCCCGGCACCATCGTCGGGGCCCTTTTATGAGACAAAGGGACTGTCCCTTTGTCTCATTGCGCTACGGCACGATGACGCGGAGCGCCTTGGGTATCACGTCTACCTCGAAGTGCGTTCCGCAGAGCTCCTCGCCGTCGACCTGGCAGGGAGGCTGCGTCTCGAAGTCCATGGTTGCATGGGTGAACTTAAGCAGGTTCACGCAGCTCGAGCCCGTGTGACGGCCAAACCTCGCAAGGCCGAGAAGCGAGAGCAGCCATGGGCGGCTAGGAATCTTGACGTTGTAGCACACGTCGAGAAGGCCGTCGGATGGATCGGCGTCGGGGCAAATGGTAAAGCCGCCGCCATAGGTGGGACCAACCTGCACCGCAAAGATCACGGTTGGTAGCGTTACCTCGGGCCTCTCGTCAAAGCGTGCCCTGCATGACCAGCCATTAGAACCCTCGGAGAAGATGCGAATGCCAGACGTAATGAAGAGCCCCTCGCCGTGCTGAGAGGTCGTCTCTTCCTGGCGGCGTTTTACGGTGTCAAGCGCGATTGCCGCGTCCATGCCAAACGAGAGCGTCTCCATGAAGTGCACGCCATTGACGCGGCCAACCTCTAGCGGCGTGACGTGGCCACGGACAAGCTGAGCCAAGGCACGAGATGGATCGTTGATTGCCATCCCCAGGGTCCGCGCGTAGTCGTTGCCGGACCCCATGGGAACGATGCCCAGCTGAGGCCGGTCATTTGCATCGCGCTCCATGAGGCCGTTCACAACCTCGTGAATGACGCCGTCTCCACCAAGGGCAACGACCGAGTCGAAGCCCTGAGCCTCGCGCGCGAGGTTCTGCGCGTCGCCCGACGCCTTGGTAAGAATGACCTTGTGCGACGTGGTTGCGCCACGATAGGAGTCAAGGAACCGCTGCACAAATGCGGCGCCCTCTGCACCCTCGCCCCGGTTGGCGGCGGGGTTTGCAATGACAAGCGTGCGGCCGAGCGGAGACGTGCTCATCCAATACCTCCCAAATCGCGTTGCTGCATCATTGTAGGGTATGAGATGCGGAGTCTGGATGAGGAGGTCGATTGCGATGGACGTCTACGCCAGGATGTCCTCTGGTTGATTCCGCAGCTTGCTGAACTACAGGTTGTTACTCTCTATGTAGAATGCTGTCCATGAAGAATTCTGGGAACATAACGATACCGGCTAACTGCGATGTATGGCCGCATGAGCTAAGGACGGCTCGTGCTCTCGCTGCAGATGGACGCTCGGTTACGTTCGTACGACGAATAGGCGGCAATCGGGTGCGAACTCCGGACATCCAGATGGATGGGGTTCTCTGGGAGATGAAATGTCCCGAGACGGGAAATGTTCGGTCGCTCCAGAGGGTGCTGAGACGTGCTGCCACTCAATCACCAAACGTAATTATCGATTCCAGTCGCATGCGCGGTGCAAGCGATGCAGATGTTGAACATGAGCTGCGGCGCCTTTTACCATTTGTTGGACGGGTACGAAGGCTGTTGTTTGTGAGCAAGTCACGTCAGATAATTGACTTGACTTCATAACTTTGGGTATAAAAAAGATGAAGGCCAATGCACGGTGCGGAAGCACCTCCCGCGGAGGCCTTTTTTATTACATCTAAGCTCTTTTAGTAACGATTCCTATTACTATAGAAAGAAAAAATGCCCAGGGTTACGAATACCCTGGGCTGCAATTACATGGAGCGGCGGACGGGACTCGAACCCGCAACAATCAGCTTGGAAGGCTGACGCTCTACCAATTGAACTACCGCCGCAGAGCATGGGGAAGTATACAACAAGATGGGTGATGGTGGGAAGCGGGGTCAAAAGGCCTGCGCCACCTACAGCACTTCTCTATTCGTTGCAATTGCAACACACACGTCTTGCCGCGCGTGCCACAGTGGAACCAGCAACATTGAGGCAGGAGGCCCTTCCATGACAGGTACTCAAGCAGACTTCGATAGCGTCTTCCAGGCGATTCGCACAGACGAGAAGAACGGGGAGTTCACGCAGCAGGGGATTGACCCCCTCTACACGGCGTCTGCAACTTCTCGGTTGGTGATTATCGGCCAGGCTCCCGGCAGGGTTGCGCAGGAGACACGCATCCCCTGGAACGACAAGAGCGGCGACCGTCTGCGCGATTGGCTTGGCATCGACCGCGCCACGTTCTACGACCCCTCCGCCGTCGCCCTTCTCCCCATGGACTTCTACTACCCCGGCAAGGGCAAGTCCGGCGACCTTCCGCCTCGTCGTGGGTTTGCGGAGAAGTGGCACCCCGTGCTTCTCGGCATGATGCCCCAGGTGCGGCTCACCGTGCTGGTGGGCTCCTACGCCACCCGCCGCTACCTCGAGCTCTCCTCGTCGGCAAAGCTCACCGACGTGGTTCGCAACTATGCCGACTATCTGCCACGATTCTTCCCGCTTGTGCATCCCTCTCCCAGAAACCAGCTCTGGATGAGCCGGAACCCCTGGTTCGAGACGGAGGTGCTGCCGCGTCTTAGGAGCGAGGTCGCATCGGCGCTGCGCGGATAGGGGAGAGGGCCCCGCTATCGCCTGGCTGCCACCACGGGAAGCGAGAAGTGACGGCGGCTTGCCGTGAGCTTGCCTTCTCGCTCAAGCTCGCCGATCACAGTGCAGAGCGCGCACCTGTCAACTCCCAGGTAGTCGGCAAGCTGCTGGCGCGTGAACGGAATGTCAAACTCGCTCGACCCCGCAAGCTTCGATTGTGTTGAGAGGTACGCGAGCAGTTTGCCCTTGATTGACTTTGGGGCAGCGTCACGAATCCTTCGGGTAAGGCGCACGTTCTTGCGCGCAACGGATGCCAGGAGGTTCTCGGCAACCCGCGCGTGGTAGGCGCAGGCCCTAGGACAGCTGTGCATGATGTGGGTCACGTCGACGAAGAGCACCCGCGTGGGAGTCTTTGTGGCAACAACATTGGTGAGCAGCGGTTCGTCCTGTAGGGCGGCAAACGCTTCTCCAAAAAGCTCGCCAGCCGAGAAGCTTCCCATCACGCTGGCGTTGCCCCAGACGTCCGCGCCCTCCACACGTACGCCGCCCTCGAGGACGATGCCCACGCTTTTGACGGGGCTTCCCTCCACCCAGACCAAATCGCCCTTCTCGTACGTCTTGGGCCGTGCCGCAAGGCACCCCAGCATCTCGTTAACCTCCTGAGGCGTCACGCCCCTAAAGAGGGGCGTCTTGGACAGGAACTCGGCATCTACACCACGCATGTCGCACCGCCAAAAAAATCGAGGAATGTTGTGAACACAACTTAGCACATCTCCGGACGCGAGCAGACTAGTACACAACGAACACCCAAAGAGAGAGGGAATTGATGGACGAGAAGATGTTCTGCTTCCAGTGCGAGCAAACCGCAAAGTGCACGGCATGCACCGGGCGCGCCGGCGTCTGCGGCAAGCCGTTTGACGTTGCGCTTGCACAGGATGAGCTCACGGGTGCGCTCGTGGGTCTCGCCTGCACCTGCAAGCAGGCCGGCACTCGCAGCGAGCTTGCCGACAAGCTCATCGTTAGCGGGCTCTTCACCTGCATCACCAACGTCAACTTCTCCAAGGACACCGTCGACGCCATCACGGCGGACGTGCGTGCCGAGAAGGAGCGCATCGCTGCCGCCGCTGGAATCGAGGCTGCCCAGGACCTGCTCCTCGGCCACGTTTGGTCTGACAACGAGGATGTGCGCTCGCTGAAGTCGCTCATTCTCTTTGGGCTTCGTGGAGCGGCTGCCTACGCGTACCACGCCCGCATGCTCGGCTCCGTGAGTGACGAGGCCCAGCAGGCCTTTGTCGATTGCCTTGCCACCCTTGCCACCGAGAGCGACCTCAACAAGCTTCTCGCTGTCTCCATGCAGGTGGGCAAGCTCAGCCACGACGTGATGGGCCTCCTCGACGCAGCCAACACTGGCGCCTACGGCATGCCCGAGCCCACCGAGGTCTCGCTCAAGATCGAGAAGGGCCCCTTCATCGTCATCTCCGGCCATGACCTCCACGACCTCAAGCTGCTCCTCGAGCAGACCGAGGGCACAGGCGTCAATGTCTATACGCACGGCGAGATGCTTCCCGCCAACGCCTATCCCGAGCTCAAGCGCTATCCGCAGCTCAAGGGCAACTTTGGCACCGCATGGCAGAATCAGCAGAAGGAGTTCGCCAACGTCCCCGCTGCCTTTGTGTTCACCACGAACTGCCTCATGCCTCCTCGCCCCAGCTACGCAGACCGCGTCTTCACGACTGAGGTTGTCTCTTATCCCGAGCTCGTGCACATTCCCGCGGCCGCCGATGGCTCGAAGGACTTCACCCCGGTCATCGAGAAGGCCAAGGAGCTTGGTGGCTACGACGAGGACGTGCAGCTCACGGGCATCAACGGCGGCACCAAGGTCGTGACTGGCTTTGCTCGCGCGGCGGTGCTCTCGGTTGCCGGCAAGGTCGTCGACGCCGTTAAGGCTGGCAAGATCAAGCACTTCTTCCTCGTTGGCGGCTGCGACGGCGCCAAGCCCGGCCGTAACTACTACACCGAGCTCGTCAAGCAGGCTCCCAAGGACACGGTCATCCTCACCCTTGCGTGCGGCAAGTACCGCTTCAACGACCTTGACCTGGGCGACATTGACGGTATCCCCAGGCTTCTCGACATCGGCCAGTGCAACGACGCCTACAGCGCCGTCGAGATTGCCCTGGCTCTCGCGGACGCCTTTGATTGCGGTGTGAACGACCTGCCGCTCTCGATTGTGCTTTCCTGGTACGAGCAGAAGGCTGTTGCGGACCTGCTTGCCCTTCTCTACCTGGGCATCAAGGACATCAAGCTTGGGCCTACGCTTCCTGCCTTCGTGAGCCCCAACGTCCTTGACATTCTGGTGCGCGAGTTTGGCATTTCTCCCATCTCCACGCCCGAGGAGGACCTCACCGCGCTTCTCGCATAGGGGGAGTGAGCTGTTGCGGCGTTAGGCGAGAGGAGCCAGGCGGATTGCCGCCTGGCCCCTTTTTTCTCAGCAAGGGCGTTCTTTGCAATCGGCCCGACCAAACCTCACACGTGTTGTTTCTATTCTTATCTGTTGCGAGAAAAACCCTGTTAGTCTGCTGACAAAATCAAATAAGAAACAACACGTGTGAGTTTTGGGGAAGAGGCAATCTGCGGCTCCTTGTGGGCGAGGAAGGCCGGTTCTCGAACGGCCTGCGCTATCTGGGCGACCCCACGTGGACGTGAGCGACCACACGCAGGAGTGGCTCTCGGCGCTCGCGCCGGCGCTCTCGCGCGGCCTGGAGCAGGTGGGCCTGGCAGCCGAGGGGCACGCGAAGGTGAGGTGCTCGGTCGATACAGGCAACCTCCGCAACTCCATAACCCACGCGCAGCCGGACAGCAGCGTCAGGGCGTCTGACAGATAGCCGGCGCTTCTCTCGGTAGTTGAAATAAAAATGGGGCGGGTTTTACCCCGCCCCACCTGCGATTATCTGGTCGGGGCGACTGGATTCGAACCAGCGACCCTCTGCTCCCAAAGCAGATGCGCTACCAAGCTGCGCTACGCCCCGAACTTAATGAAGTATAGGGTAGTTCTCGTCGCGCTTCAACGGGTCATTCTTCTCGGCGGGGGCTGTACGCCGCCTTCCCATAATGCCGTTCACCCATCTATGAACGGCGTTCGGTTACTGGTACATTTCTATCGTGTCTCTAGCAAGGCATAGATCGTTTTCAACTCGTTCCTAACTCTATGATGTTCTGCGATGTGCGCGTTTGGGGAAATCACCGCGCGTCTGGAAAGGGTCCAGAAGATTGAGGAACAGGAGACTTCATGACGTATTCCGAGAGGGTCATTGCACAGCTGGAGGAGCGCTATTCCGACCAGCCCGAGTTCATCCAGGCCGCCAAGGAGGTCCTCACCACGCTGCAGCCGGCGCTCGATGCTCACCCCGAGTATGAGCGCGCCGCGCTTCTCGAGCGTCTTGTCGAGCCCGAGCGCATCGTGATGTTCCGCGTGCCCTGGGTCGACGACGAGGGCAAGGTCCAGGTGAACCGCGGCTACCGCGTCGAGTTTAACTCCGCCATTGGCCCCTACAAGGGCGGCCTGCGCTTCCACCCGTCCGTGAACCTCTCGATCCTCAAGTTCCTGGGCTTCGAGCAGATCTTCAAGAACTCCCTTACCACGCTGCCCATGGGCGGCGGCAAGGGCGGCTCGGACTTCGACCCCAAGGGCAAGTCCGACCGCGAGGTCATGGCGTTCTGCCAGAGCTTCATGACCGAGCTCTGCCGCCACATTGGCCCCGACACCGACGTCCCCGCCGGTGACATCGGCGTTGGCTGTCGCGAGATTGGCTACATGTTTGGCCAGTACAAGCGCGTCCGCAACGAGTGGTCCAGCGTCCTCACGGGCAAGGGCATCCCGTACGGCGGTTCTCTCGCCCGTACCGAGGCCACGGGCTACGGCGCTGTCTACTTCCTCGAGAACATGGTCACCGAGAAGGGCGAGGAGCTTGCGGGCAAGACCATCTGCATCTCCGGCTCCGGCAACGTTGCCCAGTACGCCATCCAGAAGGCCGAGCAGCTTGGCGCCCACGTGGTGACTGCCTCCGACTCCAACGGCTACGTCTTTGATCCCGAGGGAATCGACTTCGACCTTCTCTGTCAGATCAAGGTCGTCGAGCGCGGCCGCATCAAGGAGTACGCGGAGCGCAAACCCGGCTCCGTCTACCACGACGGCGAGCGTCCCTGGGGCGAGAAGTGCGACATCGCGATGCCTTGCGCCACGCAGAACGAGCTTGACCTCGATGACGCCAAGAAGCTCGTGGCCAACGGCTGCGCGTACGTGGTCGAGGGTGCCAACATGCCCACCACCACCGCCGCAACCACGTTCCTCATCGAGAACGGCGTGTACTTCGCTCCCGGCAAGGCGGCCAACGCCGGCGGCGTCGCTGTCTCTGGCCTCGAGATGAGCCAGAACCACGAGCACCTCTCCTGGTCCTTCGACGAGGTGGACGAGAAGCTCAAGGGGATCATGAACTCCATCTACAGCGCCGCCGCCTCCGCTGCGCGCGAGTACGGCCACGAGGGCAACCTCGTGTTTGGTGCCAACATCGCCGGCTTCCTCAAGGTCGCCGACGCCATGATGGCCCAGGGCGTGTGCTAGTTCGCTGATCTGCGTTTTTCTCGGCAAGTGATTGGTCTGGCCCTTCGGTGGCGTGACGCCTCCGGAGGGCCTTTCTCTGTTGTGCTGGAGTGCGGAAGAGGCGCGGCCGAGCATCTTCTCTCAAGGATTGGCGGACCCTCCGGCTTACTTGCAATTTTCGATTGGTTAGACCGTCCTAAACGATCGAATTCTGCATGAGTGGCCAGCTGGCGGCTGGCCAACGGCGCCGTCCACCGGCACCAAACAATATGTTTGGTATCCACACAAGTATTCATATCCATGTCAAACCATAGGGGAATGTTGCAGACTTGTTGAATTCGCTCAACGAAACATGCATGCCCCGTATACTTGCAACGACCTTTAACGAACGGTACGAGATACCGAGAAGGCGTCCATAGCGCAGAATCCGGCCCAGCCTCTCGGGAGCACGCGCACGCTGCGCGTGGCTCCTTTTTTATGGCGCGTCGGCGGCGCTGCACGCGGAAAGGACGGTGTTGCTGTGAACCTCTTGGTCGATGGCGGCAGGCATCGGGAGGCGCTCCTTGCGCTCGAGGACGGCACGGCCCTCAAGGGCCGAAGTGTTGGCGCGGAGGGCGAGACCTTCGGCGAGATTGTGTTCAACACGTCCATGGTGGGCTACCAGGAGATCGTGAGCGACCCGTCATATGCTGGTCAGATTGTCACCTTCACCTATCCCCAACTGGGCAACTACGGCGTCAACGAGAAGGACATGCAGGCAGACGCACTGCATCTCAAGGGCTTTGTGTGCCATGACGCCTGCTACACGCCAAGCAACTGGCAGAGCGTCGTGAGCCTGCCGGACTTCCTTGCGTCCCGCGGCGTCGTGGGCATCGAGGGCGTGGACACCCGCGCGGTCACCCTGGCCATCCGCGAGAGCGGGGCCATGCGCGCGGCAATCTCGACCACGGACCTCGACCCCAAGAGCCTCGTCCGCCGCGTCCGCGAGTCCCCGCACATCGAGGAGCACAACTACGTAGCCGACGTCTCCTGCAAGGAGCCGCACGTCGTGAGGCCCAAGAGCGAGGTGCACCACCGCGTGGTTGCCGTGGACTGCGGCGAGAAGGCCGGCATCGTGCGCCGCATGGCCGAGGTGGGCATCGAGGTCACGGTTGTCCCCTGGGACACACCTGCCGAGAAGATCCTTGCCATGGAGCCCGACGGCGTCTTCTTCTCCAACGGCCCTGGCGACCCCGACACCGTGCCCACCGTGCCCGAGACCGTGCGCGCCATTCTCGGCAAGCTCCCCGTCTTTGGCATCTGCCTCGGCAACCAGATGATCACCCTGGCTGCGGGCGCCCGCGTGGAGAAGCTGCCCTACGGCCACCACGGCGGCAACGAGCCCGTGATGAACCTCCTTACCGGCAAGGTCGAGATAACTGCGCAGAACCACAACTACGGCCCGGTCTTCTCTACCTTTGGTCCGCTTGTCCCCGAGCTCTCCGGCGGCCTCACCGAGCATCCCGAGAGCCTCCTTACGTGGAGCCGCATGCACGTTGCCCCTGTCGTCATGAACGAGCGCTACGGCCGCATCCGCCTCACGCACGTGAACCTCAACGACGGCACGCCTGAGGGCATCCAGTTCCTCGACCTGCCGGCCTTCTCGATGCAGTACCACCCCGAGGCCAAGCCCGGCCCCAACGACTCGGCGTACATGTTCGAGTCCTTCTCGCGCCTCATGGACGGACGCGAGGATTACCTTGCCATCGACGTTCGCGAGGGGAGGCGCTTCTAGTTGCCTAAGCGTACCGACATCAAGAAGATCCTCATCATTGGCTCTGGCCCCATCGTCATTGGCCAGGCTTGCGAGTTTGACTACTCAGGCACCCAGGCGTGCAAGGCTCTGCGCGAGGAGGGCTACGAGGTCGTCCTCGTGAACTCCAACCCAGCCACCATCATGACCGACCCCGAGACGGCCGACCGCACCTACGTGGAGCCCATCACGGCGGCCTCGGTTGCCAAGGTCATCGCCAAGGAGCGCCCGGATGCGCTTCTCCCCAACATGGGTGGCCAGACGGGCCTCAACTGCGCCGTTGCTCTGGCCGAGCAGGGCGTACTCGACAAGTATGGCGTGGAGGTCATCGGCTGCGACATCGAGTCGATCCAGACTGGTGAGGACCGCGAGCTCTTCGCCGAGGCCATGCGCGACATTGGCCTTGAGGTCGCTCGCTCAGAGACCGCGCACACGCTCGAGGAGTGCGAGCGCGCAGCCGAAGACATTGGCTACCCCGTGGTGATCCGCCCCGCCTACACGCTGGGTGGCGCCGGCGGTGGCATGGCATACACCCACGATGATCTGGTGCGTATTGCCCGTGAGGGACTGGCGCTCTCGGCTAACTCCGAGGTTCTCATCGAGCAGAGCCTCGAGGGCTGGAAAGAGATCGAGATGGAGGTCATGCGCGACTCTGCCGGCAACGGCATCGTGGTGTGCTCCATCGAAAACCTCGACCCCATGGGCGTGCACACCGGCGATTCCATCACCGTGGCGCCCTGCCAGACGCTCAACGACTTCGAGATGCAGCGCCTGCGCGACTACTCGCTGGCCGTGCTCGAGCGCGTGGGCGTTGCCTGCGGCGGCTCCAACGTGCAGTTTGCCGTGAACCCCAACGACGGCCGGGTCATCGTGATCGAGATGAACCCGCGCGTGAGCCGCTCCTCGGCACTGGCATCCAAGGCCACCGGCTTCCCCATCGCCAAGGAGGCGGCGCTTCTCGCCGTTGGCTACACGCTGGACGAGATCACCAACGACATCACGCAGGCCACGCCGGCCTGCTTTGAGCCCTCGATTGACTACTGCGTGGTAAAGATTCCGCGCTTTGCTTTCGAGAAGTTCAAAGGCGCGGATTCCACGCTCACCACGCGCATGAAGGCAGTGGGCGAGGTCATGGCCATTGGCTCCACCTTCGAGGAGGCGCTGCAGAAGGCCATGCGCTCACTCGAGCAGGGGCATGCCGGTCTGGGCGCAGACGGCAACGACAACTTTGACGAGGAGGCCTTCGAGGAGCGCGTGGCCACGCCCACCCCGCAGCGCATCCTCTATGTGGCAGAGGCGCTGCGCCGTGGCTGGGGCGTGGAGCGCGTCTTCGAGCTCACGCACATCGACCGCTGGTTCCTTAACCGCATCGCGGACATCGTCACCGCCGAGCGCACGATCTCCGAGCTGGGGCTCATTGACCTCGACCACGACCACATGCTGGCAGCCAAGGAGCTTGGCTTCTCTGACCGCCAGGTTGCCTACCTCACGGGGACGAGCGAGGAGGTTGTGCGTGCCGTGCGCGAGGTCGTGGGCGTTCGTCCGCTCGTGAAGACCGTCGACACCTGCGCCGGCGAGTTTGCCGCTCGCACGAGCTACCACTACTTCACCTACGAGGACGGTGGCGCCACCGAGCGCACGGAGGCAGAGAAGCCCCGCGTGGTGATCCTCTCGGCTGGTCCCAACCGCATTGGCCAGGGCATCGAGTTTGACTACTGCTGCGTCCACGCCGCGTACGCTCTTGAGGCCAAGGGCTACGAGACGGTCATGGTCAACTGCAACCCCGAGACCGTCTCGACCGATTACGACACCTCCGACCGCCTCTACTTCGAGCCGCTCACCTTCGAGGACGTCATGAACGTCATCGAGGTCGAGAAGCCCGTGGGCGTCATCGTGACGCTGGGTGGCCAGACCCCCATCAACCTTGCCGGCAGGCTCAAGGCCGCGGGCGTCCCCATCATGGGCACTCAGCCCGAGGCCATCGACCTGGCCGAGGATCGCGACCGCTTCGCAAGCCTGCTCGATCGTCTGGAAATCGCTTACCCGCCCTCCTCGACAGCCGAGACCATGGAAGACGCCACCGAGGTTGCGCGCCGCATTGGCTACCCGCTGCTCGTGCGCCCGAGCTACGTGCTGGGCGGTCGTGGCATGGCGATCGTCTACGACCACGACGACCTTCGCACCTACATGGCCGAGGCCACGCGCGTCTCGCCCGACCACCCCGTCTACCTCGACTCCTTCTTGGAGGATGCCATCGAGCTGGACGTTGACGCCCTCTGCGACGGCACCCAGTGCTACGTGGGCTCGGTGCTCGAGCACATCGAGGAGTGCGGCATCCACTCCGGTGACTCCGCGTGTTGCTGGCCGCCCTTCTCGCTCTCCGATTCCATCGTGGAGCGCGTGCACGAGATTACCCGCAAGCTTGCGCTTGCGGTGGACATCCACGGCCTTCTCAACATCCAGTTTGCGGTCAAGGACGAGCAGGTCCTGGTCATCGAGCTTAACCCGCGCGCCAGCCGCACCGTGCCTTTCTCGTCCAAGGCTACCGGCGTGTCCCTTGCCCGTTGCGCCGCGCGCATCATGTCTGGCGAGACCATCGCCCAGCTGGGGCTTCCGCCCGAGGACCGTACGCCCTCGCACTACGCCGTGAAGGAGGCCGTCATGCCCTGGAGCCGCTTCCCGGGCGCCGACGTCCACCTTGGGCCCGAGATGAAGTCCACAGGCGAGGTCATGGGCATCGACACGACCTTCCCCAAGGCCTACGCCAAGACGCGCGAGGCCATCGACTACGAGATTCCCATGTCGGGCAAGGTGTTTGTCTCCGTGTGCGACAGGGACAAGCGCTCCATTGCACCCGTGGCGCTCTCGCTCTCCAACCTGGGCTACGACCTTGTCGCCACGCGCGGCACGGCCAAGACGCTGCGCGCCGCCGGCATTCCGTGCGAGGTCGTGCGGCCCATCAGCGAGGGCAGCCCCAACGTGCTTGACATGATGGCGGCTGGCGAGATTGCGTTTATCGTGAACACTCCGCGTGGTGGCAGCTCCCGCGGCGACGGCGCCAAGATCCGCAGCGAGGCGGTGAACCGCGGCGTCGACATGGCAACGACCATGTCTGGCGCGACGGCGCTCATCCAAGCAATCGCGGCGCTGCGCAAGGGTCCGCTCGACGTCTACGCACTGCAGGACCTGTAGCACTTCTCGTGCGGTTGCGCTTACGTGCCCTCCGGCGTCACCGCGACGCCGGAGGGCTCTTTCGTGCGGGGTCGCTGCCAAAATGGGCCCTTCGGCGGCAAATTGTCGCAGCAGTGGCGCTTTCGTGCGGGGCTGCTGTCAAAACGGGCCCTCCGGCGACAAATAGTCGCCGGAGGAGCTACTTTGGCGAGAAATGCAACATACGGCGTCCTTTGGCGACGATGATTGGCGCCACCTACGTGTGCGCATGCCGATTTCTTTCTCGTTTCCTAGGCCAAGACCTGTGCATTTGCTATTATGGCAAGGCTATGTGTGACTATGCGGGCGTGGCGGAACTGGTAGACGCGCTGGATTTAGGTTCCAGTGGGGGAGACCCCGTGAAGGTTCGAGTCCTTTCGCCCGCACCACATGAGCCATATGCGCAGGAAATCACGACGGGCGCCCGCCCGCCGAGGACGAGACACTGGAGGAACGTTGAAGATCACCGTCACCGCTGAGGAGCCTAAGGACAACAAGGTTGCCGCAAAGCTCACCATTCCCGCCGCCGACGTTGACGCGGCTGTCAAGAAGACCTACAAGGACTTCGCGCACAAGTACAACTTCCAGGGCTTCCGTCGTGGCCACGCTCCCCGTCCGGTGATTGACGGCATCCTGGGTAAGGAGTCGGTGCTCGCCCAGGCCACCAACGACCTCCTCAACGCCGCCGAGCCCCTCATGCTCGAGGAGCTCAACATTGTTCCCGTTGGCCGTCCGGACTTTGCTCAGGACGCTGACCTCGCCAAGGAGGGCCAGGACTACACCATCGACGTCACCATCGGCGTACGCCCCGAGGCTGAGCTTGACTCCTACGATGCGCCCCAGATCAACATGCCTCCCGAGGATGTCACCGATGCCGAGGTCGAGGCCCAGGTCAAGCGCTACATGACCTATCACACCTCCTACGAGGACGTCCCCGAGGGCGAGGCTGCCCAGGAGGGTGACGTCGTGAAGGCCGACATCGAGAACGTCGAGGGTGCCGAGAAGCTCGCGGGCGAGGGCCAGACGCTCGCGCTCGTCGATGGCCAGGTCCCCGACGAGGTCAAGCAGGCGCTCATCGGCTCCAAGGTGGGCGACGTTGTCGACCTCGCCTGGACCATCAAGCACGAGGACGGCGAGGAGAGCCACGAGCACTCCTACAAGGCCAAGGCTACGGTCAAGGGCATCCAGCGCCCCACCACGCCCGAGCTTGATGACGAGTTTGCCAAGAAGAGCTTTGGCTACGACACCGTCGACGAGTTCAAGAGCGCCGTCCGCGACGAGATCGCCGAGGACAAGAAGGTCAACCTCCCCAACCTCAAGGAGGACCGCGTTGTCGAGGCCGTGGGCGAGCGCCTGCAGCTCGACGAGGTTCCTGCTGACTACCAGGAGGAGGTATTCAACGAGCTTGGCCAGGAGGTTCTCGGTCAGATGCAGCGCTCTGGCATCTCTCTCGACATGTACCTCAAGGCCCGCAACATCTCTCCCGACGCCTTCATCGCCGACCTCCACGCCCAGGCCGAGGAGCGCGCCCGCCAGTCCCTGGCGCTCGACGCCATCGCTCGTCAGCTCGGCCTTGAGGCCACCGATGAGGACGTGCGCAACGAGTTCGAGAAGGCCAACATCGGTGACGTGGACAAGGCCATCGAGCAGTGGCGCTCCGAGGGTCGTCTCCCCGCCATCCGCGACTCCATCAAGCGCACCAAGGCCCTCGACTGGCTGGTTGAGAACGCTCAGGTGACCATCGTGGACGAGGCCGCCGAGGCTGCCAAGGAGTCCGAGGGCGAGAAGTCCGAGGACGCCGAGTAGCGTCTCTGCCAGAACTAATGGTGCAGACCCTGTGAACTGACGCCGTGCCCCGGATGGCGCAAGCCATTCGGGGCACATTGGAACGGAACACAAACTATTCCTGAAGGGAGCATCATGCATAACCCAACGAACATCCCGCTCATTCCGTACGTTGTTGAGCAGACCCCGCGTGGCGAGCGTAGCTACGACATCTACTCGCGCCTGCTCAATGACCGCATTGTCTTCCTCGGCGAGGAGGTCACGCGCGACTCCGCCAACCTGGTGATCGCGCAGCTTCTGCACCTGGAGAGCCAGGACCCCGACAAGGACATTTCGCTTTACATCGACTCTCCTGGCGGTGACGTCTACGCCGGCCTGGGCATCATCGACACGATGAACTTCATCAAGCCCGACGTCTCCACCATCTGCGTGGGCATGGCGGCTTCCATGGGCGCAGCCATTCTCGCCAGCGGTACCAAGGGCAAGCGCCTTGCGCTGCCCAACTCGATGATCCTCATCCACCAGCCTAGCTCTGGCGTCCAGGGTCAGCAGACCGACATCCAGATTGTGGCCGACGAGACCAAGTGGATTCGCGAGCACCTCAACCAGATGCTTGCTGACGCCACCGGCCAGCCCATCGAGAGGATCAACGCCGACACCGAGCGCGACAACTACATGCGCGCGAGCGAGGCGCAGGCCTACGGCCTTGTCGACAAGGTCATCACCAACCGCAACGACCAGGGTAAGCAGGAGTAGCGCATGGCTCAGGACCGCGACAACGGAAACGGACGCCAGTACGGCGACAACGAGATGCACTGCTCGTTCTGCGGCAAGAGCCGCAGCCAGGTGAGCAAGCTCATCCAGGGTCCCGGCGGGGTCTACATCTGCGACGAGTGCGTTCGTGCGTGCTCGCAGATGATCGAGGAGGCGGATGGCACCGCAGCGCAGGAAGATGACGTGGACGAGGAGTCTCCGCTTCCGCTCAAGGAGCTGCCCACCCCGCACGAGATCTACGACGAGCTCTCGCAGTACGTGATTGGCCAGGAGGCGGCCAAGCGCGCCATGAGCGTGGCCGTCTACAACCACTACCGCCGCATCCTCTCGGGCAACGATGAGGTCCCCGAGGGCGAGGAGGAGGTTGAGATAGCCAAGAGCAACATCCTGCTCCTTGGTCCCACCGGCACCGGCAAGACCCTGCTTGCGCAGACGCTTGCCCGCTTCCTTGAGGTGCCCTTCGCCATCGCCGACGCCACCACCCTCACCGAGGCCGGCTACGTGGGCGAGGACGTCGAGAACATCCTTCTCAAGCTCATTACCGCGGCCGACGGCGACGTCTCCCGCGCTGAGCTTGGCATTGTCTACATCGACGAGATCGACAAGATCGCGCGCAAGGCCGAGAACCTATCCATCACGCGTGATGTCTCCGGCGAGGGCGTGCAGCAGGCACTCCTCAAGATTCTTGAGGGCACCGAGGCGAGCGTCCCCCCGCAGGGCGGACGCAAGCACCCCCAGCAGGAGCTCATCCACATCGACACCACCAACATCCTGTTCATCTGCGGTGGTGCCTTCGTGGGCCTCGACAAGATTGTTGCCGACCGCATTGGCAAGAAGGGCGTTGGCTTCAACGCCGAGCTTGGCAAGAACGTCGATCAGGACGAGGACGAGCTCATGGAGCAGGTCATGCCCCAGGACCTGCACAAGTTTGGCATGATTCCCGAGTTCATCGGCCGCATCCCGGTGATCACCTCCACGAGGGAGCTCAATGAGGCAGATTTGGTGGATATTCTCACCAGGCCAAAGAACGCGCTGGTCAAGCAGTATCGGCGTCTCTTCGAGATCGAGGGTGTGGACCTGGAGTTTACGCCCGACGCCCTGAACGAGATTGCCCGCCAGGCCATTGCCCGTGGCACAGGTGCCCGCGGCCTGCGCGCCATCTGCGAGTCAACGCTTCAGTCCACGATGTTCGATCTCCCGAGCGACCTCGACATCACCAAGGTCATCGTTACCAAGGAGTGCGTTGGTGGCGGCGAGAAGCCCGAGGTGGTACGGCAGGAGTCGCTACTGCCCAAGCATCGCGCGAGCTAGGCTAGCCATCGCAGCTTAGCCACTTAACGTTACGGCCGCGTCCGGATATCCGGGCGCGGCCGTTTTTTCTCGAGGTGCCAGCACGGCGTGTGTCTTTTCGACTTTAGCCCACTGAACCGCCAAAGCGCTCGTAGTACTCGATAAACTTCTGACGCCGCTTGGTCCCTGCGGGGCAGGTGTAGTCGAACGCGTGCATGATGCCCCGGTAGATGGCCACAGCCTTGATGCGGCGTGCCATGCCGTCGACGGTGCTGCGAGACTTCTCAAGCTGGTCTCGTAGGTACTCGAGGTAGGGGGAGCCTGCCGCGTACTGCCAGAAGAGACCAGCGAGGTCGGAGTCTGGGTAGAGCCACGGCCTGTTGTCGGGACCAGCATAGTGGACAATGCGATAGTCGCGCCTGGCCTCGTCGTACTCGTCTTGGACGTCCTTGGGTGCCTGCGCCACGATGTGGGTGCGACGCATGTACTGCCAGTCCACAAGGTAGTTCCACTTCATATGCACCCGACGGTAGTGCCCGTCCACCACCTTGTTGAGGACGTCCTGGTCAAGCCAGCGCCACGTGCGCTCCGTTGCAATGTCGAGCAGCTCCTCGGCTGTGATGGTCTGGCGGAACTTCTCGAGGTTCATGAGGAGCACGCCCGCCTGGAAGTAGTCGTGCGGCTCGGTCATGCCCAGCTGGTCCTTGAGGTACGAGTAGACCGTGGGGTCGTAGCCGTCTATCTGGCCGATGGTGTCCGCGTCGCGCGTGGCTGCCAGCAGGTAGCCCGAGACGTCCGTGTCAAAGAGCTCCGCCACGTCCGCGCACACCACGATGTCCGAGTCAAGGTAGATGGCCTTCTCGACGTTGTCGAGAAGCGTTGGCGCCAGAAGGCGGAAGTACGTCTCGGGCCTAAAGTGTCCGTGGTGGGGGAGCTTGATGTCCCCAAGGGCGGCGTCAACATCCAGGAAGCCCAGCCCAACGTGGTACTTGGATGCCTGCTGCGTGAGTGTGATCATGCTCTTGGGCGTGATGTCGCGCGTGAGCACCACGATGTCGTAGTGGCGGCTGGGTGAGGCGTTCACCAGGATGGACTGAAGCGCCACCGAGAGGTAGGGGACAAAGAGCTCGTTGCAGGCAAAGACGAGGACAACGTCGTTGAGGTCAAGCGGTAGTTCGCGTGACGAGGTGGCCAGCATGGTGCCTCTCTGCGTCTGCTGGGTGGCAGGTGTTCCACTCTCTGAGTTCATCGTCTGGCTGCTCCCTGTAGGATGCCCGTGTCTGCGTGCCAAAACAGCACTGTACGACTCTACCATGACGCGCGAGCCGCGCTCCGTTCGCCCGCCCGTCCCCGCCAAAGGCCCATCTGTGAGACAAAGGGACAGTCCCTTTGTCTCATTCGAGAAGGGCGGCAGCGTTGGAGCGCGCCAGTGCTCCCACGTCTTCGCCGCGCACCTCGGACGCCTTTGCGATTGCGCGTTCTAGCGAGGAGGCAATCTCCTCTGCGCTGCCAACGACATTCTCTCCCGCAGGGAGGTCCGTCTCGGTGAGCAAGAGCTCTGTGGGCACCTCGCGAACGTACTCGCGCCCACGCCTGGTGGCAAGGGAGTGCTCACCAAACGAGAAGTAACAGCCCATGCGGGCAGCGCGCCACAGCTCCTCCGGCCTTCCGGAGAACCAGTGGAATATGCAGCGGCAGGACCTGGTGGCGCTCGTGCGCTCCAGCACGTCGAGCACCACGTCTGCCGAGCGAACGGAGTGGATTGATACCACCTTTGGGCACGCGGGGTCGCTCGTCTCGGAGCAGGCGCGCATAATGCGCTCGAAGGCCGAAACCTGAACGCGCTGCGTTCCCTCACCCACATGGGCTGGCGAGAAGTCCAGGCCAACCTCGCCAATGAAGCGCAGGTCAGGCAATATGGAGACCAGCGCGTCAACGTCCTTCTCGGCAACGCGACCGTCTGCCACCCACCAGGGATGGGCGCCGGCAGCGAGATGGACGCCCCTCGTGCCAGCAAGCTCCTGCGCCACACGAAGGTAGCCTGCGGGCGTCACGGTACAGGCGAGAAGCGAGAGCCCAAGCTCCTGAGCCTGTGTCGCTACCTGCTGCGCATTTGCGTAGAAGTCTAGGTGAACGTGTGCGTCGAAGAGCCTCATCGCGTGCCGCCCCCGCTTGCGGCGCTCCTGTCCTCGAGTCCCGTGAGTGACAAGATCACGTCACCGGCAATCATCTGGCCCATGATGGGTGGGAAGTACGACATGGTGCCTAGCGTTGCGGCCTTTCCGCTGGCTCCTTCGGGTGCCTGTGGACGCACCGGCTCTTCGGGAGAGTAAAGCACCCTCAGGCCACGGATGCCGCGCTTGCGGCACTCCTTCCGGATGATGCGCGCAAGCGGGCACCCATGCGTCTGCGATATGTCGGCAAAGCGCAGGAATTCGGGGTGCAGCTTGTTGGCTCCGCCCATGCTGGAGACAAGGGGCATGCCCTCGTCCTGGCACCAGCGGGCCACCACGAGCTTGGCCGTCACGTTGTCGATGGCGTCCACCACAAAGTCTGGCCGTGGATTAAGGCTGCCCAGGATGGAGCCTATGTTGTCTCGCGTGAGAAACACGTGGATTGGCGCAATCTTGCAGGAGGGGTTGATGTCCGCCACGATGCGGGCCATCACGTCGGTCTTTCGCTGACCCACTGTGCTTGTGTAGGCCACCGCCTGCCGGTTGATGTTGCTCGGCTCAACCACGTCGCGGTCCACAAGGACAAGGGACCCCACGCCGCCGCGGGCCAGGGCTTCTGCGCAGTTGGAGCCTACGCCACCAAGCCCAAGCACCACCACGCAGGCGTTGGCGAGCCTTCCCACGGCGTCCTTGCCCATGACCAGCTCGAGTCTGGACGTGGGTGTCTCCAACGTGTCAGCCATGTGTCTCCCCGTGCCTCTCGTCCGTCCGCCCTCAATCGTCCCGATAATAGTCGAATGCATGAGACAAAGGGAGACTCCCTTTGTCTCATTGCGCCTGTGCTAAGCTGGGAAGCTGCAATCTGGGCGCTGCTCGCGCCCCACATGGCTGTGTTCGAGAGGACCGAATCGTGGAAGAGATGCCCAAGACCTACAATCCGCAAGAGGCCGAGCCCCAGCTCATCCAGAAGTGGGTTGACGCTGGCTGCTACCGTCGCAGCAAGGGCGTAGGGGACTGCACCGTTGTCATCCCGCCGCCCAACGTGACCGGCATCCTGCACATGGGGCACGCCATGGACGACTCCATCCAGGACACCTTCATTCGCTACAACCGCATGCGCGGCCGCTCAACCCGCTGGATTTTGGGTACCGATCACGCCGGCATCGCCACGCAGACCAAGGTGGACAAGAAGCTCAAGAGCGAGGGCAAGTCTCGCCTAAAGATGGGGCGCGAGAAGTTCCTGGATGCCTGCTGGGACTGGACGCACGAGTACGGCGGCACGATCGTCTCGCAGATCAAGCGCATGGGCTGCTCGATCGACTTCGATGACGAGAAGTTCACCATGAGCCCCGAGTTCAGCCGCGCCGTCCGCAAGGTCTTCTGCGACTGGTACCACGACGGCCTCATCTACCGCGGCAAGCGCATTGTCAACTGGTGTCCCGTGTGCGGCACCGCCATCTCGGACGACGAGGCGGAGTACCACGACGAGAAGGGCCACCTGTGGTTCCTGCGCTACCCTCTTACCGAGCCCGTCGACGACATCGAGTACATCACCGTGGCCACCACTCGTCCCGAGACCATGCTGGGCGACACGGGCGTTGCCGTTTCGCCTGAGGACCCTGAGAAGGCCAAGCTCGTGGGCAAGACCGTGATGCTGCCCATCGTGAACCGCGAAATACCCATCTTCTCGGACTGGCACGTCGACAAGAACTTTGGCACCGGCTTCGTGAAGGTCACGCCCGCGCATGACCCCAATGACTTTGCCATGGGCCAGACGCATAACCTGGAGCAGATCAACATCCTCGACGAGCACGCGCACATCGTGGACGGCTACGGCGAGTTCTCCGGAATGGATCGCGACGAGGCGCGCGAGGCCATCGTGAAGTGGTTCGACGAGCACGGCCTTCTCGACCACATCGAGGACCTCGAGCACTCGGTCATGCACTGCTACCGCTGTGACACCGCGCTTGAGCCCTGGCTCTCCGAGCAGTGGTTTGTTGCCGTCGACAAGCTCAAGGGGCCTGCCACCAAGGTCGTCAAGGACGGCGAGGTCAAGTTCTACCCCGAGCGATGGACGCAGACCTACCTCACCTGGATGGACAACCTCAAGGACTGGTGCATCTCCCGCCAGCTGTGGTGGGGCCACCGCATCCCCGTCTTCTACTGTGAGGACTGCGGCTGGGAGGACGCCCTCATGGAGGACACCGACGTGTGCCCCAAGTGCGGCGGCCATCACGTGCACCAAGACCCGGATGTGCTGGACACCTGGTTCTCCTCGCAGCTGTGGACCTTTGCCACGCAGGGCTGGCCCGATCATCCGGAAGAGATGGAGGGACACCATCCCACAAAGGTTCTCGTGACCGCACGAGACATCATCGCCCTCTGGGTTGCCCGCATGATCATGAGCTCGCTCTACTTCACGCATGAGGTGCCGTTCCACGACGTGTACATCTACGCCACCATCCTCGCCAAGGACGGCAGTCGCATGTCCAAGTCCAAGGGCAACGGCGTCGACCCCATGGCGCTCATGGACAAGTACGGCGCGGACGCCATGCGCTACAACCTGCTCACGCTCATCACCACCAACCAGGACGTCAAGTTCGACGCCAACCTGGACAAGAAGACGCGCGAGCTCATCGACAGCCCGCGCACCGAGCAGGCCCGCTCCTTCGTGACCAAGATCTGGAACGCCAGCCGCTTTGTCCAGATGAACCTCGACGGCTACACGCCCGGCGTCCCCAAGGCCGAGACGGCCGAGGACGCCTGGATGCTCTCGCGCCTTGCCCGCGCCGTCGAAGCCGCCACGCGCCAGCTTGAGGGCTACGAGTTTGGCGACTATGCCCGCGACCTGCAGTCGTTCTTCTGGGGCGAGGTCTGCGACTGGTACATCGAGCTCTGCAAGGGTCGTCTGCTCCATGGCACGCCCGAGGAGCGCCTCCAGGTTCAGCGCAACCTTGTCTACGTGCTTGACGTCTCCATGCGCCTGCTGCACCCCGTGATGCCCTTCGTCACCGAGAGCGTGTGGGACGCGCTGCCCGCGAGCGGCCTCGACGACCACTCTGCGCAGTTCCTCATGACCGCTGCGTGGCCCGAGCCCGCAGACCTTGCTGTCTTCGTGAATGACAAGGCTGAGCATGACTTCGAGCTTGCACGTCGCGTGGTCTCTGCCGTGCGCTCGACGCGTGCCCGCTACCGTCTGTCGCCCAAGGCCGAGCTTGACGTGTGCGTCCGCGCCGCGGCCGAGGACGTTGCCGTTCTCGAGTCCCAGCGCGACTTCATCTGCAGCGTTGGCCACGTAGACCAGCTGGCGCTTGGCGCCCAGCAGGACAAGCCTGCGGGTTCCGTGAGCGTTGCCGATGGTGCGCTTGAGATCTTCGTGGTGCTCGGCGGGCTGGTTGACCTTGCCGCCGAGGGCAAGCGCCTGGAGAAGGAGCTGGCAAAGGCCGAGAAGGAGCTTGCTGGTACCAAGCGCACCCTCTCTAACGAGGGCTTTGTTGCCAAGGCGGCGCCCGAGGTCATCCAGAAGAAGCGCGACCGTGCCGAGGAGCTGGAGCAGTCCATCGAGCAGCTCCGTGCCCAGATTGCCGACCTGGCGTAACTTGGCACGGTTCTCTCGTCCCCGGTGTTTGCTGGGCCCGCGACGGTTGATGCCGCCGCGGGCCCTTTTTCTCGTCTTGCAAAATTCGATTGTTTAGGTGTGGCTAACCAATCGAATTCTGCAGGCAAGCGTTCCATCTGCAATTTTCGATTGATTAGGAGTTGTTAACCAATCGAATTCTGCAGAAAGATTCTTTAGCTGCAATTTCCGATCATTTAGGGGCTGCAAATTAGAGGTTGCTAACCAATCAGAATCTTCAAGCAGGCCATGGAACTGAGGACAACGATTCCTGGGGCCATATCAACTAATCGGCACTCCTGACCCCAAACGTGTCATCTCCCTCATGTGTTGCTGGTGCTCCCAATAAAGGCCGTCTGCCGCCCTTTCCACAACCGCTGGTCGAACAAATGAGAACGTTAACATCCGCAGTTAAAAGTGGAGTTAACATACTCACATCAAAGGTTTGCGCAACGGGGCGCGAACCACGGGGAAAGGGAGAAACCCATGGAAATGTCTCGTCGTAGGTTCCTTGAGGTCTGTGGCCTTGGCGCCCTGAGCTTTGCCAGCGTGGGTGTGCTCGCCGGCTGCGGCAGCAGCTCCGACAGCGCGAGCAGCGACTCCGGCGCTTCCTCTGGAACCAGCACAGTTGCCAACAAGGACAAGCCGCTGGTGTGGTTCAACCGCCAGCCGTCCAACAGCTCCACCGGCGAGCTTGACTCCGCCGCCCTCAACTTCAACGACAAGACCTACTACGTTGGCTTTGACGCCAACCAGGGCGCCGAGGCTCAGGGCAAGATGGTCAAGGACTACATCGAGAAGAACATTGCGTCGCTTGACCGCAATGGCGACGGCATCATTGGTTACGTCCTCGCGATTGGCGACGTGGGCCACAACGACTCTATCGCCCGCACCCGCGGCGTGCGCAGCACCCTTGGCACGGGCGTTGAGAAGGACGGCAAGGTTGTCTCCGATCCCATTGGTACCAACACGGATGGCTCTTCCTCGCTTGTCCAGGACGCCACGATGGAGATTGGTGGCAAGACCTACACCATTCGCGAGCTTGCCTCGCAGGAGATGAAGAACTCTGCGGGTGCCACCTGGGATGCAGCAACGGCTGGCAACGCTATCGGTACCTGGGCGTCTTCCTTTGGCGAGCAGATTGACCTCATCGTCTCCAACAACGACGGCATGGGCATGTCGATGTTCAATGCGTGGTCCAAGGACAACAAGGTTCCAACCTTTGGCTACGACGCCAACAACGACGCCGTTGCTGCTATCGCCGAGGGCTACGGCGGAACCATCAGCCAGCACGCCGACATCCAGGCCTATCTCACGCTGCGCCTGCTCCGCAACTCCCTCGATGGCGTCGATATCAACACCGGCATCTCCACGGCCGATGACGCCGGCAACGTGCTTGCTGAGGACACCTACAAGTACGTCGAGGCCGACCGCTCCTACTACGCGATGAACGTTGCCGTGACCGCCGAGAACTACACCGACTTCACGGACTCCACCAAGATCTACGAGGGCGCTTCCAAGCAGCTCGACTCTTCGAAGTCTCCGTCCAAGAAGGTGTGGCTGGACATCTACAACGCGGCAGACAACTTCCTGAGCTCCACCTACCAGCCGCTGCTCCAGCAGTACGACAAGCTCCTCAACCTCACGGTGGACTACATCGGCGGCGACGGCCAGACCGAGTCCAACATCACCAACCGCCTTGGCAACCCAAGCGAATACGACGCCTTTGCCATCAACATGGTGAAGACCGACAACGCCTCGTCCTACACCTCCCTCCTGAGCTAGGGCGTTCCCGTACGTCTTTTTCGTGACACGCGTCCGGTGCGGGGGGAGGGGAGTTCCCCCCGCACATTTTGCGGGCATCTAGTAGGAAGGATGGGGGAGCATGGCTGACAGCCAGAACGACGTGGTGCTGTCGATTCGCGGGATGTGCAAGTCCTTCGGGCGCAACCAGGTACTCGACCACATCGACCTCGACCTCAAGCGCGGAACGGTCATGGGACTCATGGGCGAGAACGGCGCCGGCAAGTCCACAATGATGAAGTGTCTCTTTGGCACCTACCAGAAAGACGAGGGGACCATCATCCTGAACGGCCGAGAGGTGAGCTTCTCGGGCCCCAAGAACGCCCTCGAGAACGGCATCGCCATGGTGCACCAGGAGCTCAACCAGTGCCTGGAGCGCAGCGTGGTGGACAACCTCTTCCTCGGCCGCTATCCGGTCAACTCGCTGGGCGTCGTGGACGAGGGCCTCATGCGCAAGGAGGCGGCAGAGCTCTTCCGCCGCCTGGGCATGACCGTCGACCTCGATCAGCCCATGCGCAAGATGTCCGTCTCGCAGCGCCAGATGGTCGAGATTGCCAAGGCAATTTCGTACAATGCCCAGGTCATCGTCCTAGACGAGCCCACCTCCTCGCTGATGTCTCAGGAGGTAGAGAAGCTCTTTGGCATGATGCGCATGCTCAAGGAGCAGGGCATCTCGCTTATCTACATCTCGCACAAGATGGATGAGATCTTCGAGATCTGCGACGAGATCTCCGTACTTCGTGACGGCAAGCTCGTCATGACCAAGCCTACCTCCCAGACGACGATGAACGAGCTCATTGCCGCCATGGTGGGTCGTTCGCTGGAGAACCGCTTCCCGCCCATCGACAACGTACCGGGCGAGCCGATTCTCTCCATTAGGCATCTCTCCACGAAGTATCCGCCCTACCTGCAGGACATTTCGTTCGACGTACGCAAGGGAGAGATCTTTGGCCTCTATGGCCTTGTAGGGGCCGGCCGCACCGAGCTCCTTGAGACCATCTTCGGCGTGCGCACGCGCGCCGCTGGCCGCGTGTACTTCCGCGACCACCTCATGAACTTCGAGAATGCGCGCGAGGCCATGGAGCACGGCTTTGCGCTGATCACCGAGGAACGCAAGGCAAACGGCCTGTTCCTCAAAGGCAACCTTACCTTCAATACCACGATTGCCAACCTCAACCACTACAGGAGCGGCATCGCCCTCTCCGACCCCAAGATGACCAACGCCACGGCAGCCGAGATCAAGCTTATGAACACCAAGTGCATGGGTCCCGACGACATGATCTCGAGCCTCTCCGGCGGCAACCAGCAGAAGGTCATCTTTGGCAAGTGGCTCGAGCGGGGACCGCAGGTGTTCCTCATGGACGAGCCCACGCGTGGCATTGACGTAGGCGCGAAGTACGAGATCTACGAGCTGATCATTGGCATGGCCAAGCAGGGCAGGACCATCATCGTGGTCTCCTCCGAGATGCCAGAGATTCTCGGCATCACCAACCGCATTGGCGTCATGTCCAACGGCCGGCTCTCCGGCATCGTCAACACACGGGAGACCAACCAAGAAGAGCTCCTGCGTCTAAGCGCGAAGTACCTGTAAGGGAGATGAGCACACATGGCAAACCAGGGCGATAAGGTGCTTACGGTCGAGGAGGAGCAGGCCCTGCTCCGCCCCATTGACGAGCGCGTTTCCGCCATCCAGGCAAAGATCGACGAGCTGCGGCGCGACGGAACCGACCGCGTGGTTAAGCTCCAGGGTGACATCGACGCAACCAAGCGCGACCGCATCCTCACCAAGGAGGAGCGCGAGCAGGCCATTGCCGGCTACAAGAGCGAGCTTGCCGCCGCAAAGGCTGTCGAGGCGAGCCACAAGGTCGAGGTGGCCGGCCTTGTCTCTGAGGCCGAGGGCTACCTCAAAGAGCACTACGCAAAGGAGTACCTCGAACCCGTGCGTGAGAGCTGTGCCCAGGAGCGCGTGCTTGCCAAGGATCGCTACCAGGCCAACCTCAAGGCGCTTGAGGACGAGCACCGCGCGAACCTCTCGGGCCTTACCGACCGTGCCGAGGTCAAGGACGAGAACTACGTCTACAAGAACCGGCGCTTCGACGCCAAGGTGGTCTTTGAGAAGGAGATGCAGCAGATCAAGGATCGCGAGCATGCGGCCTTCAGCTACGAGTATCACCTCATCGACCTCCTGCGTATGTCCAAGTTCACGTTTGCGCAGCGTCAGGCCCAAAAGTGGGAGAACTACAAGTACACCTTCGACCGCAGGCAGTTCCTCCTCAAGAACGGCCTCTACATCGTCATTCTCCTTGTCTTCATCTTCCTGTGCGCCATCACGCCCGTCGTGAAGGGCACGCAGCTTCTCACGTACCAGAACATACTGAACATCCTCCAGCAGGCCTCGCCGCGCATGTTCCTGGCGCTGGGCGTTGCCGGACTCATCCTGCTTACCGGCACCGACCTCTCCATTGGTCGCATGATGGGTATGGGCATGACGGCAGCGACGATCATCATGCACCAGGGTGTTAACACGGGCTCGGTCTTTGGCCACGTCTTCGACTTCACCGGCATGCCGCTCGTTGCGCGTATCGTGCTGGCCCTTGTGGTGTGCGTAGCTCTCTGCACGCTCTTCACCTCTATTGCGGGCTTCTTCACCGCGCGCTTCAAGATGCACCCGTTCATCTCGACCATGGCCAACATGCTCATCATCTTTGGCCTGGTCACCTATGCCACCAAGGGCGTCTCGTTTGGCTCCATCGACCCCGCCATCCCCAACATGGTGATTCCCAAGGTCAATGGCTTCCCCACGATCATCCTCTGGGCAGTGGCGGCAATCATCATCGTGTGGTTCATCTGGAACAAGACCACCTTTGGCAAGAACCTCTACGCCGTGGGCGGAAACCCCGAGGCTGCTGCCGTCTCCGGCATCTCGGTCTTCAAGGTGACGCTGCTGGCGTTCGTGATGGCCGGTATCCTCTACGGCTTTGGTGACTGGCTTGAGTGCATGCGCATGGTTGGCTCCGGCTCCGCCGCATATGGCCAGGGCTGGGACATGGACGCCATTGCGGCCTGCGTCGTTGGTGGCGTCTCGTTCACCGGCGGCATCGGCAAGATTTCCGGCGTCACGGTGGGTGTTCTCATCTTCACCGCACTTACGTACTCCCTAACCATTCTGGGTATCGATACCAACCTGCAGTTCGTGTTCTCCGGCGTGATCATCCTCACCGCTGTCACGCTCGACTGCCTGAAGTACGTTCAGAAGAAGTAACCGGTACATCCTCCCTCGCCGCCTGGAACCCCCTCCGGGCGGCGCCCATCCCTGATGGCCCGCCCCAGACGCGTTAGTGCGCTGGGGCGGGCCGCTGGTATGCCGCGCGTTCTCGCCGGTTCAGGGCAGCAGCGTTTGGAATCCGCGGCACTGAGAGAGGGGGCAGCGGATCTTGCAAATTTCGATCGATTAGGATGCCCTAACCAATCGAAATCTGCAGTTAAGAGGAGGGGTCGCACCCGCCACGCTACCCCGCATAGCGGGGGTCCGCCTTCCTCATGAACCAGGGATAGCGCGCGAGAAGGCGCTCCCATGCGGCCCTCACTTCGTTGGGGATGTCCACATGCGCAAGAAAGCCCTGGCCACACGGTCCATAGCCGTTCTCGTCGTCGGTGAGGCGGGGAATCTCGCCCATGAGCAGGGTCAGGTAGCGGCGCATGTTCCACATGCCATGCGGGGAGTGGTCAAAGGCCAGCTCACCGTCGCGCACAACCACGCTCACCGCATAGGTGGCAAATGCGATGGGCAACACGCTGGGCATCTCCTTCTCGACCTCGGCGATCATGCGCCGCTGCATGGTGGCGTCCTGCGAGAGAATCAGACTCTTGCAGGAAATGCCCTTCTCGGCGAGAAGGTCTCGCAGGTAGGTGATGTTGTTTCCGCAGTTGGTTGAGCGAGTCTCCAGAAAGTCCGCCTCAAGGCCATGGGCGTGGGATAGGTATGCCGAGAAGATCTGTGCCTCCGTGGCATCGTCTGCAAACTCCAGCTTCGGGCAGAGCTCGCGCACCCTCGCCCTGAACGTCTCCGTGGTGTGTCCAGCGCCGCCCACGATTACGTACGTGCGCGCGACTCCTGCACGCATCGCGTCTGCCAACACGTCCCCGCCGGCGAGGATAGAGCCGCCAAAGAGTGCCATCACGTCTGCCTGCTCAAAGCCGTAGCGCGCGATGAGGGCGTCGCGGCTGAGTGCGGACACGTCTCGCATCCCCAGGAAGCTTGCAAGCGTGTTGATGTCCCGCGCAACCTGTTCCAGGCTTTCCTCGGATCCCATGATGACCTCCCCGGCACAACTTTCCGGCTTTCTGCACAGTGTATCTGGTCCTGCAACCCTCACCACGCAAAAACGTGCGGTTTAGTAGCAGTTCCCAAATGGCGCTCAAGGCGTTTACCTGCGGTTATTCTCAACAGCACTTTAAAATAACAGCAATTAAGCCGCAGATTTTCGAAAAGGGGATACGTGGCGCGTCTCACGCAAACGAAAAGGCCATCTCGGCACCGCCGGGATGGCCTCAACCGTTTGTCGCCGTTCGTCGCTATAGCGATGCCACGAACCGCATCTGCGCCGCGCGGCCCGCCTTGTCCCACTTGAAGACGCCGGCGCCCTCAAGCACGTGCGAGAAGACCAAGCCCACGCCATCGCGAACCACCTGGTGCACGTTTGCGGTGGTAAGCCCGGGGTTCTCCTCGGCAAGCTGCGCCGCCCAGTCGGCGTGCGATGAGGCCAGTGGATCTGCGGCCATCTGCTCCCTGGTTGCCCCCTCAACCAGCAGCTCCTCAACGCGGCCAAGCTCTCCCACCAGGCGCGGAGGCAGGATGGCAAGCCCCATGACCTCGATAAGACCAATGTTCTCGCGCTTGATGTGGTGCCACTCCTCGTGCGGGTGGAAGACGCCCAGCGGGTGCTCGGCACTTGTGACGTTGCACCGAAGGGCAAGATAGGCCTCGTACGTGGTACCACCCACGTTGCCCTGGGCATCAACGCGGCGAACAATGAGGGTCACCGTGTTGTGCGGAGTACCGTCCGGGTCGTGCGCAACCACTCCCACAGACTCGTCGCCCCAGGCGCGCCACGCCGCAACCACGTGGTCGCAGGCGTCAAGCAGCTGGTCTCGGCTCTGGGAGGAGAGCCGCAGGACCGAGAGGGGCCAGTGCAGAACCTCGCCGGAGACCTCTGGGAAGCCGGGTAGCGAGAAGCTCTCGGCCGTGGCCGCGCGCATCATGGGAAAGACATGCGCGCCCCCCTGGAAATGGTCGTGCGAGAGGATTGATCCGCCAACCACGGGCAGGTCGGCGTTGGACCCAATGAAGTAGTGGGGCAGCAGGTCCACAAAGTCGAAGAGGCACGAGAGCGAGGCGCGGTCCACGTGCATGGGGCGGTGACGTGCGCTCATGGCAATGCAGTGCTCGCTGAAGTAGGCATACGGGCTGTACTGCAGGCCCCAGCGCTCGCCGCCAAGTGAGATGGGGATGATTCGCAGATTCTGCCTGGCGGGATGCGCACCCATGGGGTCTGTGGCGGCGCGCCCGGGGTAACCCTCGTTCTCAATGCAGAGCTGGCAGGCTGGGTACTTCTCGCCCGCAGGCGCCTTGCCCGCCGCAGCAATCTCGCGAGGGTCCTTCTCAGGCTTGGAGAGGTTAATGGTTATCTCCAGCGACCCCCAGTCCGTTTGCGTGTTCCAGCAGACGTTCCGGGCAATGGCAGTGCGGCGTACGTAGCCGGCGTCGCAGCAGGTGCGATAGAACCAGTCTGTCGCTGCCTTGGGGCCGTTGTGTGCGAGAAGGCCCTTGAACGTTGCTTCGACCTCGGAGGGCTTGGGCATGAGAAGCCCCATGACGCGCATGGCTATGCGATCACGTCCGCTCGCGGTGTCTGCGGTGCAGCCGTTAGCCACCGCGGCCTCGGCGAGAGTGGCGAGAAGGTCGTCTGGTGCCGTGGCCGTTGCGCCCTGCGTCACGGCAGGGGAGTCCGGTCCCTCGGCGAGCACCCACGCGTCACTGGGGCCGGGGCTGGTTGCGCCCACGGCCTCAAGCACGGCGTTCACGCCCCAGACACGGTCCGCCCAGCCAATGAGCCCATGGTTGGCGGCATAGTCAACAATCCCTGTAGCAGCGGCAACCAGAGCCGCACCGTCAATGGGCGTATGTTCGCTCTCTACTCCCATTCCGCGTACGCCCCCCTGTCAGAGATGCGATAGCGCCTGCAGGAGCCAGCGCCAAGCCATGCGTCCATGCGGTCGGAGAACTCCTCAACAAGGTCGAGCGGGACAAAGCACTGGATGGTGCCGCCAAAGCCGCCCCCATGGATCCTCGTGGCGCCGCGTCCGTCGAGAACGCGCTCGGCAAGCCCAAGCGCCACCATGGCAGGCTGGCTCTCCACGCCGCAAGAGACGTTCTGGAGGAACATTGCTGAGCTCGCGCCCGAGGTGCGGGTGCATGAGAGGAAGGCGTCGATGTCCGGGGCGTTGAGTGCTGCCCAGCGCTTGTCGACCAGCTCGTTCTCGCGCCAGTAGTGGATGGCGCGCAGTACCGCGCGGTCGCCAAGGTCGCGCCGCAGCTCGGGCACGTGGGCGTCGAAGTCGTCCTGGTCAACCTCGCAGAGGCGCTTCTTCCCAAACACGGCGGCAACCGCCTGCATCTCCTGGGGCATGGCGGCGTACGCGTCGGTGAGGTCGGCGTGGCTCGAACCAACGTCCACGAGGCAGAGCGCATAGCCGTGGTCTTCGAAGTCGAACTCCAGGCGTCGGGCCACAGGATCCTCGGGAACGGCGAAATCGATGAAGGCAAGGCCGCCCAGGCAGACGGACGCCTGGTCCATGAGGCCGCACGGCTTGCCAAAGTAGACGTTCTCGGCAAACTGACTCATGCGCGCCATCTCGAGGGCGTCATAGCTCCGCCCCTCCCAGAGGGCCTCCATCGCACGTCCCAGCGCTGCCTCGACAGCCGCGGACGAGGAGAGCCCCCCGCCCACGGGGATGGTGCTCGTCATGGCAAGGTCAAAGCCTGCAGGGGTGCGCCCGTCCTGGGCCATCCTAAACGCCATGCCCCTTACCAGCGAAGCCGTGGTGTTCTTCTCGGCATCCTGTGGGTCAAGCGATTCGAGGGAGACCTCAATGGTGGGATATCCGTCGCTTGCCAGGCGCACAACGCCCAAGCCGTTGGGGCGGGCGAGAGCGTTTACTGCCACATCCAGGGCGCCCGCGATAACATGGCCTCCCTCGTGGTCGGTGTGGTTGCCTGCGATCTCCGAGCGGCCCGGAGCATGCACCCGGAGCAGGCGCTCTCCTGCGGGGGGTTCGCCAAACTCCCGGCAGAAGACCTGTCGCGCCCGCTCAAAGCCGTCCTGGCATCCGACGCACGTCTCGTTCATCGTGTTCTCCTTCCTCCCGGCATGCCGGGCAACGCGTCTTCGCAATGAGGGGGCAGTGCCCGTCTCACCTTTACAGCATTTTTCCTCAGCGTGACATGGTTCCTAGCTGGTAGACAATCGTTTGGGTGTACGGCTGGGATGGCGTGCAGATTGGCTGCGGCCACGAGAGGTGGTGTGCACAGTCCGGGTAGAACTCGGGCTCAAACGCAAAGCCGGCGCGCGGCAGGTAGGCGCCGCCGCCCTTGGCGTGGGCGTCATCGAGCCAGTTGCCCGTGTAGAGGTGCGCGCCCGGCGTGCTCACGCGTATCTCAAGCGTGCGGCCGCTAGCGGGGTCAAGGGCGGAGAGGGCCAGACGCGGTGGGGTACCCGGCTTCCAGCCCCGGATGCAGAAGCAGTGATCGTATCCGCGTGCTCGGTGGAGCTGCTCGTCGTTCCCGTTGATGTCGCGCCCCACCGGCTTTGGCTCGCGAAAGTCGAAGGGCGTTCCGTCGACGGGGCGAATCTCACCCGTCGAGACCGAGTCCTCGCGGATGGGGAGAAACTCGTCTGCCTCGAGGCGCACGACCGTTCCCATAGCGGTGCCAGCGTTGTGGCCTGCCAGGTTGAAGTAGCTGTGGTTGGTCATGTTCACAAAGGTGAGGGCATCGGTCTTGCAGGAGTACGAGACCGTGAGGCGCGTGGTGTCGTCGGGAAGGTCGACAAGCGAAACCTCACAGGTGAAGGTACGGTTGCCGGGCAGTCCAAGCTCTCCCTCGCCGAGCCGGCAGGTGAGGCGCACGGCGTTTCTCTTGTCGACGGCGGCCGCTCTCCACACGCGCTTGTGGAGTCCCGAGGTAAGGCTGGTGTGGAGGTTGTTGCGCTGGTTGGGCCCATCATTTCTTGCAAGGTGGCAGGCGACGGCGGGGCCTATGGTCATCTCTGCCCCGTCCGTGCGGTTTGCGATGGGCCCTACGGTGGAACCATGGCAGGCGGGGTTGTCGAAGTAGTCCTCGAGCGATGCCAGGCCGAGAAGAACGTCCCCCTGCGTTCCGGAGGCGTCGGGGACCTCCAGCGAGAGGAGCGCTGCCCCAAACTCCATGAGCCTGAGGCGTGCCCTGGGGGTGGTGATCGTGAAGACGCGGACCAAATCTCCCGATGGCGTGCGTCCAAGGGCCTCCGAGCTGACCATGGGGTCTCCTCTCGTGTGCGATAATTGCTCGGTAAACAAGCAATTTTTTCGATGCTGCTCGTTTGCAACCAAGGTTATGTTAACGTACTCAGTACGGATGGACAGCGAGAGTCTTTGGGTTTTTCTCGCTTGTCCGGCAGACGGTAATCGGCAGGGGCCGACTGGGCCCGTTCGAGCAGGGGGGACTTGAGATGAGTACGGGGCGTCAGGACAGCTCTCATCGCTTCGTCTCGATGGCAGATGTCGCCGAGAGGGCGGGCGTGTCGCAGCAGACTGTCTCCCGAGTTGCCAACGGCCAGCCCAACGTGAGCGAGTCGACCCGCAGGGCAGTGCAAAAGGCTATGGACGAGCTTGGCTTTAGGCCCAATTTTGCGGGGAGATCGCTCAGGAGCGGCCGATATCGCTCCGTGGGGCTCTGCATCTACAACATCACCCAGTTTGGCAACCTCTCAACGCTCGATGGCATCATGACCGCCGCACGCGAGCACGGTGACGCCATCACTATGGTGGAGATGGGCGACGATGACCCGGTCTCCCTGGAGCACATGACAAAGCGCATGCTCACGCTGCCGGTTGACGCCATGATCATGAGCATGAGCATCAAGGCCGAGGACTTCGACACCTTCCGTCCCAGCCCGGGGTTTGGCACGGTTCTACTCACCATGTACGAGCATCCCCATTGCACCACGGTTGACTCTGACCAGTACGGTTGCTCCATGCTCGTGATGGACCACCTGCTCTCGCGCGGGCATAGACAGGTTCGCTTTGTGGGGGGTCCCTCGTACTCCGTCGACTCCAACTTCCGCGAGCAGGGCTGGCGAGACGCGCTCGAGGTGCGTGGTATCGACGTTGCCGAGCCGCTGCGTGGTGACTGGACAGCAGACAGCGGCTATGAGGCCGGCGCGGCGCTGGCGGCCGACAAGGACATGACGGCTGTTTACGTTGCCAACGACCAGATGGCGCTCGGCGTCATTGCTGCGCTTGAGGATGCCGGCAGGAGGGTGCCCGAGGACGTGAGCGTGGTGGGCGTGGACGACTCGCTTACCGCCTCGGTGCCGCACAACCGGCTCACGACCGTTCGTTTTGACCTCTTCTCGCGCGGACGTCGTGCCTTTGAGCAGGCGCTTCTTGGCACAAGCCCCAACTACCACGTCCAGCAAATCAGGATCGCCGGCACGCTTGTCGAGCGCCAGACCGTCGCCGACCTGCGATGAGACAAAGGGCGTTTCCCTTGTCTCATTCTTTCCGAGGATGAGCGAGGAGTACCTTGTGACGATCGTGCTCAAGGCGCATCGGTCACGCAGGGACGAGCACGACCGTGCAACGACTGCTCATAGTGAGCCCCGGTCGGAATTTCTACGGCGCGCACTTGGTGCTGCGCGGGGATAGGGGTCTCTTTGCCCCATGTCATTCTGCCGCCTCGCGCATCACGTTCACTTTGTAGGTGTTCCCATCGAAAAACACCTCTGCTTTGTGCGGTGTACGTACGCGCTTTCTACCTTGATGCTAGTTGAGAGCTGCGAGGGTGTCCTCGCAATCCACCAGCAGGGCGGGATGCATGCAGCATCCCGCCAAGGAGAGGAGAGCGCAATGGGTGTTTCTGTTGACAGCAAGATCAAAGCGCTTGCGAAGAACGAGGCGGCTGCGGATATCATCTGCAAGTATTCGCCCGGCTTCAAGACCGACCCTCAGATGAAGATGGTGTATGGGCTCACTCTGAGGAAGCTCGCGAGCTTCCCCCAAGCCAAGGAACTTGCGGACCATCTCGACGAGATCGACGCAGAGCTCAAGGCCTTGGGAGACTAGGCTCTGGAACCATCGGCTGCCTTATAACGGGGAGTGCTACATCAGGGGGATGCTGCCGCTTTGGCTGTATCCCCCGAGCTGGTTTCTCAACTGGCCACGAAGCTCCAACGCTCGCAGCACCATCTCCAGTCGCAGCCGTTCGTCCGGGTCTTCCAGGTCTTCGTCCAAAAGCGAACGTATGCGCTCGAGGCGGTCTATGAGCGTGGAGCGATGGATGAAGAGAGCCTGGGCGGTGTGCGTGACGTTCATGTTGTGCTTCAGGTACACGCTCATGGTCTGGACGTATGAGGTCGCAGAGTTCTTGTCGTGGGCAAAGAGCCGCCTAAGACCGCTCGTGAAGTACAGCTCGACGGGCATTTCTCCCGTGCAGTTCTCCAACAGCTCTGCGAGCGCATAGTCTTGGAATCGGTAGAGGGAGGGACCTTCCTGCAGGCAAGAGCCCTTGTCAAGGGCAATGCTCGCCTGTAGGAAATAGCTTCTTGCCTCAAGCGGGTTGCTCACATGATCAGACATCCCTGCCTTCATGTCTAGGGAGACGAGAATAGGGAGGAGCCTTCGCTCAAGCTCGTCTCTGCGACTCCCCTCTGGTGCAAGGCGGTCGATGCGAATGAAGGCGGCAACCGAAGTCTGCTTGTACTCAAATGCGATCGTTCCGGGGATGTCCTCCTCGAGCGAGTTGCAAATGTAGGACAGCGGGAGCTCCCGAGACCGCCTTTGGGGTCGCATCAGCACGCAAACGTAGGTGCCATTCGAGGATGCTGCCTGAAGGGCTGCGAGCTCCAGGGTGCCAAGAGGAAGGTTCTCTATCAGGTTGGAGAGGGCTCTCTTCAAAATGTCGTTGCGGGTCTCCGTTTTGCCTCTGGGTTGGGATACGCACCGAAGCACCATGCGCGCAAGATGCCTGGCGATGAATGAGTCGCCAGGACGCATGCTGCTGTCGTAATAGAGGAATGAGAGGCACCCGTGGTATCCATTAGCGTCGATGAGATTAACATTCAGGCTTTGTAGCTGGTCAAACTCAAGGGTGAAGGGCTCCTTCTCGCTCATCGAGAGATTGTAGGACGCAAGGTACTGGTCTACCTGCGAGAGGGGAAGCCTTCTGCCCGCCTCCTCTGCCGCGCCATCTGGGACGCCTTCTGGAGACTCCGCCGAATCCGCCCTCAGGCCTGTCGAGGCTATGCAGTCGAAGCTCGAGTCCACAACGATCATCGACGCAGGGGTGACTGCTGCGGATGCCTCGAGCATCGACTGGATTGAGCCGCCGTCTTCGAGTATCTGGTAGGTGTCGAGCACCCAGTTTCCAATGCGGAGAAACACCTGCTGGACTGCGGAGAAAACAGTGTAGAAATCAAGGCTCGGGCTAACGGTGATGACTGCGCAGTGCCTCCGAAACCAATCCAACCTCCTGGTGTCACCTATGCAAAGCAGGGCGCAGCCTTGTCCAAGCTTGGTGAGACGGGGGAGACGGTCTGCGCTGGTTACGAAGATTCGTCCTCCCCGCAGCTCGGGGGCATCTGTTGCCAGGAGTTCGGGCGCCTCGAGCGTCTCCTCCAGGGGAGAGGCACCGGAGAGCTGCGCCTCGAACTCAGCCGGAAGGCCTTCGTAGATCAGCTGAGGACTCACCTTCATGACAATCACCACATGCCTGGACATGACACCAAGTGCCGTTACGTAATGTGCTTGCCAATGTAGCAGACAGGAAGAGCCGAGCCGATCCATTCCGTCAAGGGGCCGACGTGTCTCGGTGGAAGGGAGACTGCCTCTCGGGACCAACAGATCGTAGGTGTCCCTCGGGGCACAATCCTCCAAACTGCCGCTGGCAGTAAATGCCCTCCAATTACATCCTCCATTTTATGAGGCACGTGCTGCCTTTCGGTTCGCATCGGAGGAGGAGTGGGTCATGGCACTAAAACAGAGGGTTGATCTCCATCGTGGTGTCGAGACGGCGTTTGGGAAGGTGATTCCCGAGAAGGAGGCGTATTCCTTCTGCCTCAGAACGATTGCCGCGTTCTCCGCAAACATCTTCCAGGTGATGCGCATCCTCAACGATGACTGGGAGGACCGGACTGCGCGGATCTGCGAAGCCGCGAACATGATGAACTGCGCAGCGTGCTCGGGCTCCGAGGGTCAGCTCCAACAGTATCTCAATGCCTTCTACGACGAATGGAACATCCCGGAATTTGTCGACAGGGAGGCGTGGATAGGTGCCATATGGGGTGACTATGGTGATGAGGCAGAGGACATGGCTGGGCGCGTGATTCAATTCACGCGAAACCGTGTCGAGAAGGAGCTCGATTCCTGCCCCTGGGACATTGTCGGCTCCGAGATGTGCAACATGACAACGGCGATGTTTACCGCCAACTTCGACATCGCTGCAGGCGGCGAGCATGGCAAGATCACCAATGACGTCGCGCTGAACATGTGCGAGGCGCGTGGGTGCGGCGACCCCCACTGTCGTGTGGTCGCGGAGCGGCTCGATGCGTTTGGCCTGGATCACCAGGGCTGGCTTGACCACAGGGGCGAGTCTGCAGCTCCCGTTCACGATACGCCGCCGGAGCGTCGCGTGAAGCATGCCCAAGGCCTTCGAAGCGGTCAGTATACGCAGACTTTTGGCGAGGAGCACTCCTTCGAGTGGCAGTACAACTGGGTTGCCCAGATGGGCTGGGTCTGGTCTATTTCGTTCCCGCTTATTGCAATCAGGGATATGGAGAAGAACGACGGAGACTTTGACCGCGTGCTTCCGATTGTCTTTTCAACGGCAGGCAAGAACCACTTTGTCGACCCATTTGCACGGGAGGGTCTCCGTGCGTGGCTCGACATCCCTCGCGAGGTGGGCGACAACGACCCGCGCGTCATGGGCGCCTACATTGGGGCCATCATGGGCTGCCAGCTTGTTCCCTTCGAGTGGGAGGCCTTCGACAGCGACGGCGTAACCATCAAGGTCTCAACCGATGACTTTAACGGCCGTTTCCCCATGGCTCCTCTCGACGAGATAACCGCCGGATACGAGGCTGAGTGGAACGGTGCCGTCAAGACGCTTGTCTCGCCCGAGTGGTCCGTCTGGATTGACGGGAAGGACGACGAGTACCAGTTCATCCAGATTGGCCGCAAGATCGATACGCACATGGTGTAGGGAGTGACGAATCATGCTGTTCAAAGACGACGAGGTTGCTCGTGCAGATGCGCTTGCAGTGAGGAAAGACTCCGGTTGGTATCGCTGGACCCACGACACGGTGGACGTAACAGGGGCAGACTCGACCGCCCTGCTCGACAAGCTTCTCGTCAACACCGTTGCTCAGTGCAACGTGGGGCGCGAGAAGTACACCACGATGCTCGACGATAGCGGTGGAATTATCGATGACCTTATGGCAATCCGCCTTGAGGAGAACCACTGGTGGCTCTCCACGCTCTACGGACCTCAGATGGTCCGCTGGCTGGGAGAGCATGCGGAAGGATACGATGTTGCCTTCTCTGATATCACGCCAGAAATCGACATGTTCTCCGTGCAGGGGCCTCGTTCGGCAGAGGTGATGGACAAGCTGCTGGATGCTCCCGTCGATAAGTTGAAGCGCTTCCAGATTGTCAATGCCAGCATTGGTGGGATTTCGGTTCGCGTGGACAGAGGCGGCTTCACCGGCGAACTCGGCTATGAGATTTATTGCTCTCGCTCTGATTCCGACCAAATTCTCAAGCTCTTGCGTGACGCAGATTCTCGGGAGCTGCAAACGCTCGAGGTATTTGTGAGGAGCCTCCCCATGGAGAAGGGCATGGCCCTTAGGCAGGACTATCACCACCTGACGCCCTTCGAGGCAAACCTTGGATGGTCGGTGCATCTCGACAAGAAGGGTGACTTTGTGGGGCGCGCTGCACTGGAGAAGGCTCAGGAAGTTGGCCCGCGCTATGCGTTCGTTGGTGTTGAGATTGAGCGCGAGAGCTATGAGGACATATGCCAGAACGAGATAGTCCGTAAGCGCGGAATACCAGTCGGAAAGTGCCGCCAGATGATTTACGGCTACACCGTCGATAAGAACATCGGCTACGCAATAGTCGATCCGAAGAGATGTCCCCTGGGGACCAAGGTGACCATTGGGCCAAATGACTCGCCCGCCGTCATCGTTGCTCCCAAGTGGTGCTAGGAGGGATATGCCATGTCTTCCATGAAGGGAAAGGTCGTTGTACTCGTTGGATGCGCTTCGGGGATGGGGGCAGCCACCCTCAAGATGCTTCTTGCCGATGGCGCAACGGTGATTGGATTCGACAACAACAGAGACAACATGGCCGATACGCTCGAGGAGATCTCCGAGGAGCTGCCCGAATTCAAAGGCAATCTTGAAATGGTCTACGGAGACGTAACGAGCTCCGAAGACCGTTCGGGTCTTGTTGCGGCGGCTCGCGAGAAGTACGGGCGAATCGATAGCCTGCTGTATGTCGCCGGGGTTCTCGACCTCATGTGCCCTGCTCACAAGACAGATGATGCACTTTGGCAATATGTCATGGATGTGAACTGCAACGATTGCTTCTACCTTGTTCGAGACTGCCTTCCCATGCTGCTCGATCATGAGGGGCCTGCGGCAAATGTTGTGATAGTTGGTTCGGTGGGCGGACTGTATGGCTCCACTGCGGGGGCGGCATACGTAACCTCAAAGCACGCAGTCCTTGGCCTTGCGCGAAATCTTGCATGGTCGTATCACTGGCGCAACCTTAGGGTGAACGTCGTAAACCCGGGGGCAATACTCTCCGGCATCCTGGGGAACGCTATGGAGAAGTGGCCAGATCGCGACGTCATGGATTCCGAGGGCAACGAGCTGTACAACGTTCGCGGGGGAGTTTCACTGGGTCACGATGCGGACGGCAACACCATGATGGGAACGCCAGAGGACATTGCAAGGGCAATACTGTTCCTTCTCGATGATGACAATGCCTATGTGAATGGCGCCCAGATAACCGTGGACGGTGGCTGGACTACCTTCTAGTCCATGTCGCGACGATCACTGCAGTGGCGGGCCCGCTCTTCTGGGCGGGCCCTTCTCTAGGTAATCGGCTGGCTGACCGCGAGGATTCTTTGATGCGCCGTTAGGTGAGCAACGAGTCTTTTACGGCTTGGCTATCCGTTCTCGGTGGTATCCATGTTTCATCTTGGATTCTTGCGATGGTGACGTGGCCCGGAGCGGCACAATGGGACGCGGTCAGTTCGTCCCGTGAAACTCGGTAACCGTTGGCGTCGACCAGCGCCATAAAGCGAAAGGAAGTCAGGAGATGGCTAAGTCCGATATCGAGATTGCCCAAGAGGCCAAGATGCTTCCAATCACCGAGGTCGCCAAGAAGGCGGGCCTGGGTCCTGAGCAACTCGAGCTTTACGGAAACTACAAGGCAAAGGTCGACATCCACGCCTTCTCTAACACGCCCATGAAGGGCAAGCTTATTCTCGTTACCGCCATTAACCCCACGCCAGCAGGCGAGGGCAAGACAACCACGTCCGTCGGGCTTGAGGACGCCCTCTGCAAGATGGGCAAGAACGCCATGCTCTGCCTGCGCGAGCCCTCGCTTGGCCCGGTCTTTGGCATCAAGGGTGGCGCTGCGGGTGGCGGGTACGCTCAGGTGGTCCCCATGGAGGACATCAACCTGCACTTTACCGGTGACTTCCACGCCATTGGCGCGGCCAACAACCTCTGCGCCGCTATGCTGGACAACCACATCAAGCAGGGCAACGCCCTTGGCATCGACCCGCGCCGCATCGTGTGGAAGCGCTGCGTCGACATGAACGACCGCCAGCTCAGGAGCATCGTGGACGGCCTGGGTGGCGTTGCCAACGGCATGCCGCGCGAGGATGGCTTCGACATCACCGTGGCCTCAGAGGTCATGGCTTGCTTCTGCCTGGCCACCGACCTCATGGATCTCAAGGCGCGTCTCGGTCGCATGGTCATTGCCTACACCTTTGACCGAAAGCCCGTCACGGTCAACGACATCCACGCCGAGGGAGCCATGACGGCGCTGCTCAAGGATGCCATCAAGCCCAACCTCGTGCAGACGCTTGAGAACAACCCCGCCTTCGTGCACGGCGGCCCGTTCGCCAACATCGCGCACGGCTGCAACTCCGTCGAGGCAACAACCACAGCCCTCAAGCTCGCCGACTACGTGGTGACCGAGGCCGGCTTTGGCGCAGACCTTGGCGCCGAGAAGTTCCTTGACATCAAGAGCCGCTACGCCGGTCTGCACCCCGATGCCGTCGTGCTGGTTGCGACCGTCCGTGCGCTCAAGTACAACGGCGGCGTTCCCAAGAGCGAGCTCACCGCAGAGAACCTCGACGCCGTCAAGGCAGGTCTTCCCAACCTGCTCCGTCATGTCTCCAACATAAAGGACGTCTTCAAGCTTCCGGTGGTCGTTGCCATCAACGCGTTCCCCACGGACACCGCTGCCGAGCTCAGGCTCGTCGAGGACGAGTGCAACAAGCTTGGCGTGAACGTTGCCCTCTCCGAGGTCTGGGCAAAGGGTGGCGAGGGCGGCCTGGCGCTTGCCGAGGAGGTCGTGCGCCTCTGCGAGCAGCCCAACGACTTCCAGTATGCCTACGATCTGGATGACACGATTGTCAACAAGCTCAACGCCATCGCCACCAAGATCTACCACGCCGACGGCGTGGACTACACCACCAAGGCGGCAAAGCAGCTCAAGGAGCTGGAGGAGCAGGGCTTTGGCAAGCTTCCCATCTGCGTTGCCAAGACGCAGTACTCCTTCACCGACGACCAGCACAAGCTCGGAGCCCCCGAGGGCTTCCGCATCACCGTGCGCAACCTCAAGGTCTCCGCAGGCGCAGGCTTCATCGTGGCGCTCACGGGCGACATCATGACGATGCCCGGACTCCCCAAGGTGCCGGCCGCCGAGAAGATCGACGTGACGCCTGACGGCAAGATTGTCGGGCTGTTCTAAGGGCGCCTGGGGCGGCCCCGGAAATCATGCGAAGGTGCTTCGCGCTTTGCGCTCAGAAACCTTCGCTTAGATTTCCGGGGTCGCTACTCGAAGCCCCAGGCAGCCCGACGACACATTTCCCCTGGCGGCACGTCGAGCTTCTCGGCGGGTGCCTTGGGGAGTCGCTTTGGCGCGCTTCTCTCTTTTTCTTTCTTCGGATGGTTCCTTCTTTGGGAGGGTTCATGGATACTGTCGCGGATATGCGGGTGGGGGAGTTCTCGGACGTGCTCTCCTCCAAGGCCCCCGTGCCTGGTGGGGGCGGGGCCTCTGCGGTTGCTGCCGCTGTGGGTGCCTCGCTTGGTCAGATGGTCGCTAGTCTCACGCTTGGCAAGAAGAGGTACGCAGACGTCCAAGGTCGCATCGAGGAGCTGATCCCTCGCTTCGAGGCGGTGCGCGACGAGCTTCTCGTCCTGGCGGACGAGGATGCCAAGGCCTTCGAGCCGCTCTCACGCGCCTATGGGCTTCCCAAGGGGACCGAAGAGGAGCGTGCGCACAAGGCCGAGGTCATGGAGGCTGCGCTTCGCTCTGCCTGCGAGCCGCCCCTCAAGATCATGGAGAAGACCTGTGAGGCGATTGACCTGGTAGACGAGGTAAGCCGCATTGGCACCAGGATTGCAATAAGCGATGCCGGTGCTGGTGCCACGCTTCTCTCGGCCGCGCTCAAGGCCGTGAGCCTCAACATCTTCATCAACGCCAAGTCGATGGCCGATCGAGAGTACGCTGAGGACCTCCTATCCCATACGCAGGAGATGCTCGATGAGGGATGCAAGAAGGCGGATGACGCCTATGTGAGAGTTGAGAGGGGAATCCGTTGGCCGAGCAGGTAATGAAGGGCGCACCCGTTGCAAAGGCACTCACAGAGCGGCTTGTTCCTCAGGTTGAGGCGCTTGTCGAGAAGGGCGTTCGCCCCACGCTCGCCATCGTGCGCGTGGGGGAGCGCGAGGACGACCTCTCCTACGAGCGTGGTGCCACCAAGCGTGCCGAGAAGGTCGGGCTTGGGCTTCGCAAGTTCGCCCTGCCTGTGGACTGCTCGCAGGAGTGGCTGGCAGACGTAATCCGCGAGGTCAACGAGGACGCGTCCATCCATGGCTGCCTTCTCTTTAGGCCGCTGCCCAAGACGCTCGACGAGGCTGCCATCTGCGCCTTGCTCGACCCTGCCAAGGATGTGGACTGTATCACGTCCGGCTCGCTCTTCGGCGTCTTTGCCAACAGGCCGGTTGGCTTCCCGCCCTGCACCGCCGAGGCGGTGGTAGAGCTTCTCGACTACTACCATGTGCCACTCGACGGTGCCAAGGTCACCGTCGTGGGCCGTTCGCTTGTCATCGGCAAGCCCGTCTCGATGATGCTGCAGGCGAGAAACGCCACCGTGACCATGTGCCACACGCACACGCGCGACCTTGCGGCAGCCTGCAGGGATGCGGACGTCGTGGTTGCGGCGGCTGGCCACATTGGCACCGTGGGTGCAGCCTGCGCGGCTTCCCAGCGGGTCGTGGTCGACGTGGGCATCAACTGGGACGAGAAGGCCGGCAGGCTTGTGGGTGATGTTGACTACGACGCCGTCGAACCAATCGTACGCGCCATCACGCCAGTTCCTGGCGGCGTGGGCCCCGTTACCACGGCGGTGCTTGCGAAGCACGTGGTCGAGGCGGCTCAGAGGACGGTGGGCTAAGGATGGACGAACGCGACGACGAGGACTTCGACCTCTCCGATCGAACGGAGGGTCCCGGCAGGACCTCTGAGCTCACCTACGGCAAGCTGGATAAGCCGCGCGTAGAGGCGGCGGTGAGGGAACTTCTCGCCGCCATTGGTGAGGACCCCAATAGGCCTGGCCTTGTGGGAACCCCGGACCGCGTGGCGCGAGCCTGCGAGGAGATCTTTGGAGGCATGCAGGAGGACCCTGGTCACTACCTGCGCAAGCAGTTCCACGAGCCCGGCAACGAGGAGATGGTCGTAGTGCGCGACATCCCCTTTGCCAGTATGTGCGAGCACCACATCCTGCCCTTCATGGGGAAGGCAAGCGTCTGCTATATCCCGCGCGACGGTCGCATTACGGGACTTTCGAAGATTGCTCGCTGCGTCACCGGGTACGCGCATCGCCTGCAGCTGCAGGAGCGGCTTACCAGCCAGATTGCCGACGCCATGGTCCGCGAGCTTGACCCGCTTGGCGTCCTTGTCGTGGTTGAAGCGGAGCATACCTGCATGACCATCCGCGGGATTCGCACTCCTGGGGCCAAGACCGTGACGTCGGCCGTGCGTGGTTGCCTTAAGAGCGACATCAAGACGCGCTCCGAGGCATTGAGGCTGCTGGGTCTCTAGACAAGAGGCTTCTCTCGGCATTCCTACAATCATTCGCTTTATTGCGTTGGACCCGGCGTGCCCGGGTCCCTAGGAGGTTGTGTGCAATGGCTGAGCAAAAGAGCGCCGGCTCTTCGGCGGGGAAGGGGCAGGATTGTCTCTCGCCTGCGCAGACGCTTCGCAAGGCGGTGGACGTTGGGGCGGGCAAGGCCTCAATGCTGCATTGGCGGGCGTTTCTCCTCGCTGTGATGGCTGGGCTCTTCATAGCGATGGGTGCGGCACTCATGCTGGTGGTGAAGTCCGATTCCAGCCTGGGGTTTGCTTCCTCGCAGATCCTGAGCGGCCTTGTCTTCTCGGTTGGGCTCTTCCTTGTGGTCGTTGCCGGCGCCGAGCTCTTCACCGGAAACAACCTTATGGCCATTGGCTGCCTTTCCGGCAGGTATGGGGCGGGCAGGCTCGTTGGCTCTTGGCTTACGGTCTACGCAGGCAACTTCGTGGGCTCGCTCCTGCTCGTCCTCATCCTCGTGGGTGCAAACTTCGCCGGCCTCAATGGTGGGGCGGTCGGCGTTGCCGCGGCAGACGTTGCGGCGTCAAAGGCGTCCCTCTCGCCCATGGCGGCCTTCTGCCGGGGCATCATGTGCAACGTGCTGGTGTGCCTTGCGGTGTGGATGTCCTTTGCCGGCCGTTCTGTTGCCGACAAGTTCCTTGCCTGCGTGATGCCGGTCATGGGCTTTGTCGCGTCCGGGTATGAGCACTGCGTGGCAAACATGTTCTTCCTCCCGTACGGGCTTCTCACCCAGTCGCTTGGGCTGGGAGGAGACGCCTCGGTCGTCTTGCTTGCGGGGGCGTGCTCCAACCTCCTCTGGGTAACGCTTGGCAACCTGGTGGGCGGGGCGGTCCTCGTCGGATGCACCTATTGGCTTGCGCTGGGGCGCGAGCGCCCCAAGGCTCCCGCGCCATCGGCATCCGTCGCCGAGCAGGGCTCGGCTGACACAAGCCGCTAAGAGGACAAATCGCTAAGCTAGTGTGGCTTTGTTGAGATACCGCGCGGGTAGCCGCGCCGAGAGAGCGAGACACGATATGTACCAGCTTCCGTTCGACGTTCCCCACACAACCTACGACCAGGCGCTGGGGATTCTCCACTCCGCCCTGCGCTTTGGCATCTGTCCCATGCTCGAGAGCGTGGAGGACATGCTTGCGGAGCTTGGAAACCCTGACCTTGCCTTCCGGAGCATGCAGATTGCCGGTACCAACGGCAAGACGTCGACCGCGCGCTTCACGGCCGCGATCCTTCGCGGCGAGGGGATGCGCACAGCGCTCTATACCTCGCCCGAGCTTGTGAGCTACACCGAGCGCATGGAGGTTGCGGGCTCTCCCGTCTCCGAGGACGCCTTTGCGCGTGGCATTGCGGCAGCACAGGAAGCGGGCAGGCGCGTGAATGCCAAGCGCTCAACGACGGGCGAGAGGCCCTACGACATCACCGAGTTCGACCTGCTCACCGTTGCGGCGTGTGTTGTCTTTGCCGAGGCGGGTGTTGACGTGGCCGTGCTGGAGTGCGGCATGGGCGGGCGCTGGGACGCCACGTCTGCTGTGAAGTCTATCAAGAGCGTTGCCATTACGGGCATTGGCCTTGACCACATGCGCATCCTTGGCGACACGCTGGAGAAGATCGCCGGTGAGAAGGCCGCCATCATCAAACGCGGTCGCAGTTGTGTCCTGGGTGTGGGCACCGCCACGCCGGACACGATGGAGGACGTGTTTCTCGACCAGTGTGCGCGCGAGGACGTGGTGCCCACGCTTCTTAGGCCCGAGGTGCTTGCCGATGCCGCGGGCGAGATGCACCCTGGCATCCCGCGTGCGCACGCGGACCTTCCGTACGCCACGTACCGCGTGGTCGAGAGGCCAAAGCGCATTGGCGGCTCGCTCGTGCTTAACGTGCGCACCACGCGCGCCTCGTATGCGGAGGTGAGCGCGCTCAAGCCCGCCTACCAGGCGGCAAACATCGCCTGCGCCGTGCAACTTGCTGAGGACTACCTTGGTCGACCGCTTGACGCTAAGAAGCTCTTTGGGTCCGTGGTCACCTGCCCCACGCCGGGTCGCTTTGACGTGGTGCGCGCCGAGCCCGTTGCCCTTGTGGATGCTTGCCACAACCCGCAGAGCGTGGCGACCTTCCTTACCGCCGTTCGCGGAGTTGCGCCAAGCGTGGAGGAGCGCCCTGCGCTTCTCTGCGCGGTTCTCGCCGACAAGGACGTCGAGGGCATCGTGCGGCTGCTCGCCCCGGAGTTCCCACGCGTGTTTTGCACGCAGACCTCCTCGCCTCGAGCACTTTCCGCCGAGGAGTTGGCCAAGCTGTTTGAGGCTGCTGGCAATACGCCCGTCGGGACCTTTGGCTCGGTGGCGGAAGCGGTCGCCGCTCTCGGCGACGAGTCGTTTGTTACCTGCGGGTCCATCACTACGGCCGGAGAGGTGACGGGAATATTCCGCCCGGGAGTCCAAAACCGCGGCGCTACCGTGTGCTAGCCCCGCCTACCTCTCGTACCGGCGCACCTACGAAGTGCGTCGGTGGTCGAAGGTGCCAACTACGTTAGAATCGCGGATTGACACGTTCAATTCCAACGAGAGGACATGCCATGACTTTCAAGAAGATTGTGGTTGCCGGCGGCGGTGTGCTGGGCTCGCAGATTGCGCTGCAGACGGCCTACTGGGGCTACGACGTTACCATCTGGCTGCGCTCCGAGGGTTCCATCGGCCGCTGCCAGCCCAAACTCGACAAGTTCGAGCAGCAGTACCTCGAGGCCATCGAGGGCATGAAGGGCGCCGAGAGTGCAAATGACCCCGCCTGGTGCGCCGGACTGGCCGATTTCGACACGTTCGACGCTGACGAGTGCGTTGCCCGCGCACGCAAGGCGCATGACGGGATAAAGCTCGAGCTCGACCTCGCCAAGGCCGTTGCAGATGCCGATCTCGTGATCGAGTCGATGGCCGAGGTGGCAGACCAGAAGGCGGACTTCTTCAAGAAGGTCGCGCCACTCATGCCCGAGAAGACCATCATCGTCACCAACTCCTCGTCGCTTCTGCCTTCGCAGTTCACCAAGGACACCGGCCGTCCCGACCGCTACCTGGCGCTTCACTTCGCCAATTCCATCTGGAAGCACAACGTGACCGAGGTCATGGTGCAGAGCGAGACGAGCGATGCCTCGTTCCAGGCGGTGCTCGAATTTGCCCGTGGCATCCACATGCAGCCGCTGCCGGTGAAGAAGGAGAAGGCGGGATACCTTCTCAACTCCCAGCTTGTGCCCTGGATGCTCTCTGGTCTTGACCTTCTCGCCAATGGCATCTCAGATCCCGAGAGCATCGACAAGGCATGGACATCTGGCACGGGCGCGCCCAAGGGCCCGTTCCAGGTATTCGACACCGTTGGTCTCACCACTGCCATGAACATCGTCGACCAGTACCAGAAGGTGCCCGGCATCGCGACGCCCCTTCTCAGGAAGATGATGCTGCCCTACAACTTCAAGGGCATGAAGGCCGTGCTGCAGAAGTATATCGACGAAGGCAAGCTTGGTATGGCAGCCGGCGAGGGCTTCTACAAGTACGATGAGAACGGCGACATCATCAGGTAGATGCTTGCGCCATGCCGCGGCAACATATGGGTGTGCTGTTGAGGCTACATCCGCATTGTGTGAAGAATCGCACGCTGCGTGTGACTCTCTAGCGCATGCGGGTGAGGTTGCAGGCATTCTCGGTCACATCTGATACAATCGTGTACCGCGTTTCTCGGTAGCGCACCATTGGCTGGTTGATGGCCGGTGCCGCGTACACATGTGCCAACAAGAGGAGTCCAGGGAATGCAAGACCTTATCGACCAAATTCTCACGCCTGAGGTAAGGATGGTCCTCTACCTCTTGGTTGTGTGCGTTGTCATGCTCTACGTCCTCTCCATCGTCTACGTCATTCGCGACGCCCAGCGTCGTGGCGCGGAGCCTTGGTGGATGTGGGCAATCATCTCGGTCATTCCCATCGTGGGACTTCTCGCATATGTCATCCTGCGTCCCAGCTCCTACCTCATCGACCGTGAGGAGCAGGACCTTGACATTGCTCTTCGTGAGCACCAGCTTTCGCACTACGGCATCTGTCCCAAGTGCGGTGCTCCCATCGACCGCGACTTTGTGGTGTGCCCCATCTGCAACACGCAGGTGAGGAACGTCTGCCCCACGTGCCACCGTCCGCTCAATGCCGACTGGAAGGTGTGCCCGTACTGCCGTACGCGCATCCAGTAGGTAAGTGTACATTGCATCGAGAAGGGCCCCGCTTCGGTGGGGTCCTTTTTTGTTGCCGCTGGCGCCCGTGGGCGCCTTTTCGCGGCAGGTGGGGACGAAACCTTCGCTCGGGCGTCAAAACGGCGCCGGAAGGCCCATCTCGTACGGAATCGGGGGTGCGGACTCGAAGTTGGACCACGGGGTGGTCCGGGACTGGAGGTCCGCA
>CADFJN010000007.1 GCA_902834555.1 Atopobiaceae bacterium | reverse complement strand
CCGCTGGGAGGCCGCGGACGGCTCCGCCTCGGGCACGCTCAGCGACTGGTCGGGCACGACCTCGGTGAGCTTCTCGCGTGGCACCCTTAACTCCAGCGCCACGACCTATGAAATCTATCTCGACGTGAAGTACCCCAACGGCAAGCAGCCGACCTTCTCTGCCGAGGTCCACAAATCTGGCTGATACACCTCGGGCGGGTCTTGGCACTACCTGTATGACTCCGGCTATGACGCTACGGGCTGGGCGAGCATCAACGGCGCCTGGTACTACTTCAACAGCTACGGAGTCATGCAGACGGACTGGCTCAACTGGGGCGGGAAATCGTACTACCTCGATCCATCAACCGGGAAGATGGCAACCGGGTTTGCTGCCGGGAGTTACTTTGACCCGGATGGCGCTTGGCTGTGCTATTCCTGGGAGGCCAGCTCTGCCGTGAATATTGCCAGGTCCGTGGGCAGCCCAACTAACTACCTTCTCCTCGTTGACAACTCGAACTGCACGACATGGGTCTTCAAGTGGGTCAACGGCGATTGGTGCGCCATCTACAAGTGGGTTTGCTCGCCCGGAAAGGCATCGACGCCTACGGTCCGCGGCACCTACTACATTGGTTCTCGCGGTTACAGCTTTGGTCAAGGTTTCACCTGCTACTACTGGACCCAGTTCTATGGTGACTATCTGTTCCACTCCGTTCTGTACTATGAGGGCTCTCGTACGGTGATGGATGGGACGCTTGGTGTCCCGGCCTCGCATGGCTGCGTCCGTCTCGACATCAACAATGCGTACTGGATTAACCAGAACATCCCTCCTAACACCAGGGTCTACAGCTACTAGTTGATGGTTTGCGCGCCTCGTATGCGGCGATTGTGTGGGTACGGTTGCCGCTGCGAGGTGCGTGCTATCATACCTAGGTCATTACCTCGCACCTAGCGGCCCGCCAACTGCCTGGCGACCGTCCCGGTCCGGGGCGTATCCAAAGAACGAAAGGGGTTCCACATGGCAGTCACCAAGGAGCGCAAGGCCGAGCTCATCAAGCAGTACGGCAAGGACGAGAAGGACTCCGGCTCCGCCGCCGTTCAGGTTGCCCTGCTCACCGAGCGCATCAAGGGCCTCACCGAGCACATGAAGAGCCACAAGAAGGACTTCCACACCCGTCGCGGCCTGCTCATGCTCGTCGGTAAGCGTCGTCGCCTGCTTTCCTACATCAAGGCTCAGGACATCGAGGAGTATCGTTCCCTCATTAAGAGCCTCGGCATCCGCGACAACATCCAGTAAGTGTTCTAAGGGGGCGCCTGCGGGCGCCCCTTGCTTGTGCGCCCGAGAGAAGCGAGGGCGCGCCGCGGGCGTGCGATGCGTCGCACACGCGTTTATCGTCCCCGCGCGTGGTGCGGGGGCCCGCAAGACGGCCCGTCTGCAATGGGGCAGGCGGAGATAAGAGGAAACATATGACAAAGGTTACACACGAGTTCGACCTCTACGGAAAGCACTACGCTCTCGAGGCGGGCGAGCTCGCAAAGCAGGCCACGGGCGCCTGCCTGGTGAAGTGCGGGGACTCTACCGTCCTCGTGACTGCCGTGGTTTCGAAGGAGCGCAAGGACTACGACTTCTTCCCCCTGACGGTCGACTTCATCGAGAAGATGTACGCCGTGGGCCGCATCCCCGGCGGATACCTCAAGCGCGAGGCAAGGCCCTCCGAGAAGGCCACCCTCACGGCCCGCATGATCGACCGTCCGCTGCGTCCGTCCTTCCCCGACGGGTTCCGCAACGAGGTGCAGGTCGTTGCCACCCCGCTTGTGGCAGACCAGATTCACTCCGTCGACACCATCTGCGTGATGGGCGCCTCCGCTGCTCTCACCGTTGGTGGCGTGCCCTTCGAGGGCCCGCTTGCCTGCGTGCGCATTGGCCGCAACCCCGAGACGGGCGAGTTCCTCGTGAACCCCACCTACGAGGAGCGCGACACCTCCGACCTCGACCTTGAGCTGGCAGGCTCGTCCACGTTCATCTCCATGCTCGAGGCTGGCGCTAAGGAGATTAGCGAGGAGGACATGCTCGCCGCCATGGCGTTTGGCCAGGAGGCCATCGCCGCCTTCTGCGAGGAGGAGAAGAAGTTCTTCGCCAAGTGGGAGGAGGCCAACGGCCCCATCGTCAAGAAGGAGTATGTCCTCGACGAGCCCATCCCCGAGGTCCACGACCGCATCTTCGCGCACTTCGACGAGATGAGCGCAGCGCTCAAGGACGCCGACAAGCTCTCTCGCATGGGCAAGGTCGAGGCCCTCAAGGAGTCCATCAAGGCCGAGTTCACCGAGGACGAGCCGGCTCAGTGGAGCCGCGCCATCGCCGTCGAGCTCAAGGGTCTCGAGAAGCACGCCATGCGCAAGATGGTCGTCGAGACCGGTGAGCGCGTCGACGGCCGTACCCCCACCGAGATTCGCCCGATCATGGTGAAGCCCGACTACCTGCCCCTGGTCCACGGCTCTGGCCTCTTCCAGCGTGGCCAGACCCAGGTGCTCTCCATCTGCACACTTGGCATGCTCAACGAGTGGCAGCGCCTTGACACCATCGAGCCAGTCGATGGCAAGCGCTACATCCACCACTACAACTTCCCGCCCTTCTGCACCGGTGAGACCGGCCGCATGGGCAGCCCCAAGCGCCGCGAGATCGGCCATGGCGCGCTGGCCGAGCGCGCGCTGCTTCCTGTGATCCCCTCCGAGGAGGAGTTCCCCTACACCATCCGCGTGGTCTCCGAGGTCATGGAGTCCAACGGCTCCAGCTCGATGGCTTCCACCTGCGGTTCCACGCTGGCGCTCATGGATGCCGGCGTGCCCATCAAGCGCCCGGTCTCCGGCGTTGCCATGGGCCTCATCCAGGAGGAGGGCAAGACCGTCGTCCTCACCGACATCCAGGGTCTCGAGGACTTCCTCGGCGACATGGACTTCAAGGTGACGGGCACCACCAAGGGCATCACCGCCATGCAGATGGACAACAAGGCCACCGGCCTCACGCCCGAGATCCTGCGCAAGGCGCTCATGCAGGCGCACGAGGGCCGCATGTTCATCCTCGACAAGATGCTCGAGCAGATCCCCGCACCTCGCGAGCACGCCAAGGACACCGCTCCTCAGATCATTAGCCTCCAGATTCCCACGGACAAGATCCGCGACGTCATCGGCTCCGGCGGCAAGGTCATCCGTGGCATCCAGGAGGACACTGGCGCCACCGTCGACATCCAGGAGGACGGTACCGTCTTCATCGCCGGCACCAACGGCGCGGGCGAGGCTGCTGCCGAGCGCATCAAGGCCATTGTCAAGGTTCCCGAGGTGGGGGAGGAGTACACCGGCCGTGTCGTGGGCATCCAGCCCTTCGGCGCCTTCGTCGAGCTGCTGCCCGGCAAGGACGGCCTGCTTCACATCTCCCGCGTTGCTAAGGGTCGTGTTGACAAGGTCGAGGATGTGCTCAACATTGGTGACGAGGTCCGCGCGAAGGTCCTTGAGGTTGACGAGAAGGGCAAGATTTCCCTCGACCGCCTCGACAAGCCCGAGGCTCCTGCCGGCTCCGGCCACAATGGCCACGAAGAGTCCAACGGGCACGAGCGCTCTGAGCGTTCCGGTGAGCGTCGTCCCCGCGTTCGTCGTCATCCCGGCGACCGTGGCGAGGGTTCCTCTCGCAACAACAACGGCGGCGAGAATGGCGAGAAGCGCCAGCCGCGCCGTCACCACGAGGCTCAGTAGGTCTTCTCGGCTCACTGCCTTTTGTGGCGGGCGGTGCCCCATCGGGTGCCGCCCGCTTTTCTTGTGGCTGGTGCTACTTCCCATTGCGCTGTGGGGCTGAATCTATACATTTCATTGGCCTGGGACATCGGAAAATGTCCAATTCCTGCCCCATAGACGTGGTGAGCGCTTGTAGGGTGTGACACCACGCGTTGGACTGTTGTCGGCAGTCCCCTTGTCTCACTCCGCAATCATCGTGGAGCCTCGCCACGTCTTCATCGTCTTGGTTACAATGGATAGGCTAGAGTTCCAGTGCACCTTCACCCTGCATTGGCTTACCAATTCGTATCTGTTGCGGCTGGTAGCACACGGCCACCAGGACCGCTCACTAGATAACGGCGCAAGCCGCACGTATTGACCACGAGGAAAGGATCCCTCCAGCAATGCCAAAGAAAGATACCGCCCTCAAGATCATCCCTCTTGGTGGTCTTGACGGGATCGGCAAGAACATGACCGTGTTCGAGTACGGAAACGACATGGTCATGATTGATGCCGGCCTCATGTTCCCCGATGACGAACAGCCTGGCATCGACCTTATCCTGCCTGACTACACCTATGTCCTGGAGAACGAGGACAAGCTGCGCGGCATCATCATCACCCACGGCCACGAGGATCATACGGGTGCCCTTCCGTACCTGTTGCAGGACCTAACCCACAAGGTGCCCATCTACTCCAGCAAGCTCACCCTTGGCATCATCGAGGGCAAGCTTGCCGAGCACAACATCAAGAGCCCCAAGTTCCGCGAGGTCCAGGACGGCTCCACCATCACCCTGGGCGCCTTTAACATCACGTTCTTCGCCATGACGCACTCCATTCCCGCCGCGTTTGGCGTCTTCATGAACACGCCTGCGGGCAACGTCATGCACACCGGCGACTTCAAGCTCGACCAGACCCCCATCGATGGTGTGCGACCCAACTACGCTGCCATCAACCGCTTTGCTGCCGAGGGTATCGACGTCCTGCTCTCCGACTCCACCAACGCAACCCGTCCCGGCTTCACCCCTTCTGAAGCAGCCGTAGGACCGGCGCTTCGCCACATCATCAAGAATGCGCCCGGCCGCGTCTTTGTCGCCTCGTTCTCGAGCCACATCCATCGCCTACAGCAGATCTGCGATGCCTCCGTGGCAGTTGGCCGCAAGGTTGTGGTGACGGGCCGCTCCATGGTCACCAACACCAAGGTGGCCCGGGAGCTTGGCTACCTGCGCATTGCCGACGAGAACATCATCGACGCATATGACCTCGAGAAGCTCCCGGACGAGCAGATCGTGGTCCTCTGCACCGGCAGCCAGGGCGAGCCCCTCTCGGCGCTTGCCCGCATGGCCAACGGCGAGCACAAGAGCCTCTCGATCCACGAGGGCGACACGGTCATCATCTCGGCCAACCCCATCCCGGGCAACGAGAAGAGCGTCCAGGGCATCATCAACTCGCTCTCAAAGCTGGGCTGCGACATCTACGACAAGAGCCAGGCCCTTGTCCACGTCTCCGGCCACGGCTCGCAGGAGGAGCTCAAGCTCATGCTCGCCATGGTCAAGCCGCGCAACTTCATGCCGGTCCACGGCGAGGCCCAGCACCTGCGCGCCCACGCCAAGCTCGCGCAACAGGTTGGCATTCCCGAGAAGAACATCTTCATCCTCGACAACGGAGACTCTCTCGAGGTCCGCCATGGCAAGGCCCGCCGCGGACCCTCCGTGGACTCTGGCGTGGTCTACGTCGACGGTCTCTCCATCACAGATGCCAACCCCGTGGTCCTGCGCGACCGACAGCGTCTTGCGCAGGACGGCGTCATCACGTGCGTTGTTGCCATCCGCTCGAGGAACCACTCCGTCGACACCATAGACCTCTCTGGGCGAGGCGTCTCCTTCGCCACAGACGAGGTTCTCATGGGCGATGCCCGCGATCTTGTGCGCTCGCAGGTCGAGCGTCTGGAGAAGGGCAACGGCGCGAGCATTGACACCGTCCGCAAGGGAGTGAGAAACTCGCTCTCTAATTTTCTTTGGAGTAAGACGCACACGCGGCCGATGGTGATCCCGGTCGTGATGGAGGTCTAGGCACATGCCCTCGAATCGCAGATCAAACGCAGCAGGCAAGGCAGCAAAGAAGGGGTCGAAGTCGCGGGGCGCCGGCGCACGCCAGGCACCACGTGGCCGCTCCGCTGAAAAGGTCTCGCAGGGGCTTTCGTCCACGCAGAACGATATCCTCGGCGTGGTCTTGGCCGTTGTTGCCGTGGCCATGTTCGTCTCGCTGGTTGCACCAACCTCGGCCATCGTAACGAGCATGGTTGGCCATGCGCTTTCACTGCTCTTTGGTACCGGCGCGATTCTTGCCCCCATAGCTCTCTTCATCTTTGCGTGCACGTTCTTCATGGATGAGGACGGGCCCATCTCCGGGCGCGTGGCGGCTGGCCTTGTGCTCATTGTCCTCGCCATCCTGGCGATGCTCTCGCTTAATCACCCAGGGGTTGCGGATAACCCGCAGGTTGCCCTGGCGGAGTCCACGCTCGAGTCCGCCGGTGGCTACGTGGGCGGCGGCATTGCCTATATGCTCGTTCGTCTCGTGGGCCTTATCGTTGGCAATGTTATTCTCGTTGGCGTCGTCATTGCGGGTGCCGTGGTGTGCGGGTTCTCGATTTCTGGTGCGGTTTCCAAGATTCACCTGCGTGCCCAAGAGGCTTCCGAGAGTCATCGCATTGCGCGCGAGGAGCGCGCGGCCGAGCGCGAGGCAGCCCAGGCTGAAGCGGCAGCTCCGCTGGCAGCGGTTCCAGCAGCACGTGCCCAGGGTTCGCTCTTTGACGAGACGGGCGAGGGCGAGACGTCCTTCATTGGCGCGCGCAAGACGAGTGTGCTTCGGCGTGGTCGCTCCAAGAAGCCCAACCCTGCGACAGCCGAGCTGGGGGAGCAGGACGACGGCGCCACGACTCTGCTTAACGCCGCTCCCACGACACTCCTTGACATCCCCGAGAAGGCCCCGAAGGCCCGTGCCTCCCGTGCGTCAAAGGAAAAGGGTAATAGGGGGGTAACCTCCGCATTCCTGGCCGGCGAGGAGTCCGCCACCAAGCGCGCACAGTCGCCCGAGCCTGCCACTGCCGATGAAGACAAGGAACTCCCGCCTGCAGACATGCTCAAGGTGAACCCCAACTCCGGCGTGAGCGCAGAGTCCGACGAGGAGCTCTCATCCGTTGCGGCTAAGCTCCAAGGCACCCTCGAGGAGTTTGGTCTCACCTCGCGCGTGGTCGGCTGGGTCGCTGGCCCCTCCGTCACCACCTTCAAGATCGAGATGGGCGAGGGCGAGCGCGTGAGCAAGATCACCAACCTCCAGGATGACATTGCGCTCTCGCTTGCCTCCCGCTCGGTGCGCATCTTCGCACCCATCCCGGGCACCTCGCTCGTGGGCATTGAGATTCCCAACAAGACAACGCAGCCTGTCTATCTTGGAGACGTGCTTACCTACGTCAAGGGTGGCCCGCTCGAGGCCGCGTTTGGCCGCGACTCCGAGGGCAACCCCGTTGTGGTGGACATTGCCGGCCTGCCGCACCTTCTGGTTGCAGGCACCACTGGTTCTGGTAAGTCCGTGCTGCTCAACAGCATTGTCATGACCATCCTCATGCGTGCCACGCCCGAGGAGGTCCGTCTCATCATGGTGGACCCCAAGCGCGTCGAGTTCACCTACTACGCCGGCCTGCCCCACCTCTACGTCCCCGTGGTGACCGAGCCAAACAAGGCAGCAAGCGCCCTCTCCTGGGGCGTCACCGAGATGGAGCGCCGCCTCAAGGTCTTCGAGCACTACAAGGTTCGCGACATCAAGTCCTACAACCGCGATGTCGATGGTGGCAAGTACGCAGACATGGAGAACCCTCCCAAGCACATGCCGTACTTCGTCATCGTGATCGACGAGCTCTCCGACCTCATGATGGTCGCCGGCAAGGATGTCGAGGCATCGATCGTGCGCATTGCCCAGCTCGGGCGAGCCGCCGGCATCCACCTCATCGTTGCCACGCAACGCCCCTCGGCAGACGTCGTGACCGGCCTCATCAAGGCCAACATCGACAACCGCGTGGCGCTCTCGGTCGACAACGGCATGAACTCTCGAATCATCCTCGACCAGACGGGTGCCGAGCGCCTCCTCGGCCACGGCGACATGCTCTACAAGCTTCGCGGCCAGCGCCCGCGCCGCGCGCAAGGTTGCTTTGTGTCGGAGGAGGAGGTCGAGCGTGTGGTTGACTTCATCAAGGAGCACCACGATACCGATTATCACGACGACATTCTCACTGCCGTCTCGCCCATGTCGCCTGGTGGCCCCAGCGAGGCATCTGCTCCCGCCGATGACCCTCTCCTCTGGGAGGCAGCCGATATCGTTGTGAACTCTCAGCTTGGTTCTACCTCCAGCCTCCAGCGAGCGCTCTCGGTGGGGTACGCTAGGGCGGGAAGAATCATGGACATGCTCGAGAACAAGGGCGTCGTGGGCCCGGCAAACGGATCAAAGCCTCGCGATGTGCTTCTCGACAAGGAGGGCCTCGAGGACCTCAAGGCCGCCGAGCAGGATTTTGAGGAGGTGTAGCCCACCATGCCGTCGCGTCCGCGCTTCAGCGAGATGCTGCTTGACCGTCGTCGCCAACTTGGCCTCACGGTGGGCCAGGCCTCTCAGGTGTTAAAGCTCAAAGAGCAGGTCCTCATCGCCTTTGAAGAAGGCGATTTCGAAAACATTCCCCAGAGCGGCTATGCGCAGGGCATGCTGTCGTCGTATGCACGTTACCTGGGGCTCAACCCGCGCGAGATAGTCGACCTCTTCCAGGAGGAGCTCTACGAGCACGTGCATGGTACCTCCTCGCATGAGCTTCGCCGCCGCACGCGCGATACCCAGTCGGGCCGAGGCGTACAGGGCTACGACGTGGTGAATGAGGCTGAGTCGCGACCCAAGGCATACGTGCAGTATCGAGGTTTGTTACCTACCTCCGGCGGACCGGCCGGCGACATGGGTGCCTTTGCTACCACCTCTGGACCCAGGCCCCGCACCCCCTCCTCGGTGCCGCTTGCTGGCTCGAGCTACCCCGGTGGCTCCCGCAGCCAGTCGCCGTCCTACTCTCATGCCGAGTACGTCTACGGAAGGCCGTACAACTCCACGTCTGAGCGCGAGCGTGATGACAGCCGTGAGCGCGATAGGGATCGCTACGCCTCGCGCCAGCGCGGTAGGTATGCTCAGCAAAGGCGCCGAGTGGACGATCCGGCCAACCGCCTCTTGCGCGAGGGACAAAACGGCGTGGAGGAGAGGCGCGAGACCGCGCGAGCTTACCGTCGCGATACGTCCCGCGCGCAGCGCCTCTACGAGCGAGACAGCGTGAGCACGAGGAGCGTGCGCGCTGGCGAGTATACAGATGACCTTCGCTACGACGATGGGGCCAGGCCCTACGATCGTGCGTCGACCATCTCGGGGAGGCGCTCGTCGAGAAATATTGCAAGCGTCGACAGACCCAAGGTGCGTCGCCGTGATGACCAGCGCGGTCGCCTCTCCGGGCGCTCCCGTGGTCGCGGGGCCCAGGACAATCGTCGTGCAACGCTTCTCGTGATCTGCGCTCTTGCGTTGGCGCTCACCCTCATCCTGGTCTTCTCGGTGCGTTCGTGCGTGAGCAGCCGCTCAACGTCCCAGGAGAGTAAGACGACTGTTCCCGTGAGCACCACGTCCACTGACACCAGCTCGACCAATTCGACGTCTACAGGCACCTCGTCTACGCCAACCACAACCACAACTACCAAGGGGACGGCCGACTCAGACAGCACCGCAAGCGATTCCACAAAGGCGACCGAGACGGTTGTCACGATCTCCGTTGCAAGCGGTGAGACCTCGTGGCTCGAGATCACAAACGATGGCACCAGCGAGGTTGCAAGTACTGTCACGGGGCCCTGGGAGCAGAGCTATACAGTCACGGACTCCATCACCATCCGCGCTGGCAACCCTGGCGTGGTCGCTGTTACCGAGAATGGTACACAGAAGAGCTTTGATTCTAGGGCATCCGGTATTGGCTCTCTCACCATTCAAGGGACTCCCGTAGCCACCACTGACGCTAGCTCTAAGGACTCAACCTCAAGCAGTTCGAGCGATTCGTCAGGAAACGACAACACCTCGGACACCACTAGCACATCGGGATCTCGGACGTCTTCCGGTAGCGTCTCGACCTCGTCCAAGACGTCTGGCGCTTCGGGCACTTCAAAGAGCAACTAGGGCAAGGGGCCTCGCGCAGGCCCACGGTTATTAGTATTCGTTTGCTGCGTGCAGATTGGCCACGCGGCAGGCAGGGGAGGATGACTCATGGCCAAGGATTCGAGTTTCGACGTGGTCTCTATCGTCGACATGCAGGAAGTCGACAACGCCTACCAGCAGGCAGCCCGCGAGATTTCGCAGCGCTATGACCTCAAGGGAACCGGGGCATCGCTTGCGCTCGCAAAGGGCGAGGGAGCGTTTACGGTGGAGGCCCCCTCCGAGTTCGTTGCTGGCCAGGTTCGCGATATTCTCGGCTCTAAGCTCGTGAAGCGTGGCGTTGACCTCACCGCGCTGCGCTGGGACAAGCCACAGGCGGCGTCTGGCATGAGCGTCAGGCAGCAGGGCCACCTTGTGCAGGGCATCGACGCGGAACTTGCAAAGAAGATCTCCAAGGACATCCGCGACTCCAAGCTCAAGGCCAAGGCTACCATCGAAGGGGATAAGCTAAGGGTTAGTTCTCCTTCAAAGGATGCGCTCCAGCAGGTCATCGCCCTTCTCCGTGGCAACGACTACGGCCAGCCCCTCCAGTACGTCAACTACCGATAAGGTCATCTCATGCCAAGTATTCTCTTCATCACCCGCGGATGCGCCAAGAACGAGGTTGATACCGACCGCATGCGCGCCTTGCTTCTCGGAGCCGGCTACGACGAGACGGACGATCCAGACAAGGCGGACCTGGCTCTCATCAACACGTGCTCGTTTCTCGTCTCGGCAACGCAGGAGTCGCTTGACACCACGCTCGAGCTTGCGCAGCAGGAGGAGGGAGAGGGACACACGCTCCCCATCGTGATGTGCGGTTGTGTTCCCTCGCGCTACGGTGCTCCTCTCGCCGAAGAGTTGCCCGAGGTCTCCGCCTTTGTGAACGCCGACGACGAAGACGGCATTGTTGATGTTGTGGACGGCGTGCTGGGGCTAGAGCGCGACGTTGCGCCCGGGATTCCCCAGGGTGTTCTCCGCACCGTTGACGGCGCAAGCGCCTACGTTAAGATCTCCGAGGGCTGCGACAGGTTCTGTGCGTTCTGCGCCATCCCCTATATCCGTGGGCGCTATCACTCCCGTAGGGCTGAGGAGATCTGTGAAGAGGTCCACTCCCTCATGGAGGGTGGCGTGCGCGAGGTCGTGCTCATTGGGCAGGATACGGGCATCTGGGGTTCCGACTTCGACACGCCCCGTACCCTGGCATCGCTCCTTCGCCAGGTTGCCGAGGTCGTACACCCCTATGGCGGCTGGGTGCGCGTGCTGTACCTGCAGCCCGAGGGCATGACTGAGGAGCTTGTCTCGACCATCCGTGACGTCCCCGAAGTGCTTCCCTACATCGACATTCCCATCCAGCACTGCTCGGCTACCGTGCTCGAGCGCATGGGCCGCAAGGGCTCGGCACAGGGGTTCTCTGATCTCTTTGCGCATCTGCGCAAAGAGATTCCCGGCATGGTTCTTCGCACGACGGCAATGGCGGGCTTCCCTGGCGAGACGGACGAGGAGGCGCAGGAGCTGCTAGACTTCCTTCAGGACGAGGAGTTTGACTACTGCTCCGTCTTCACGTACTCCCCCGAGGAGGGCACGCGCGCCGCGACCATGCCCGACCAGGTTCCTGATGAGGTCAAGCTCGAGCGTACGCAGCGTCTCATTGACCTTACCGAGCAGCTGGGCTTTGCAGCTGCAGAGAGGCACGTTGGCGAGCGCGTGCGCGTCATCGTTGATGGCATTGAGGACGGACCCGACGGCGCTGAGTTCATCGGCCATGCCTGGTTCCAGGCTCCAGACTCCGACGGCGTCGTGCACATCGAGAGCGGTGACCTTGCCGTCGGCGACAGTGTGACCTGCGATCTCGTTGACTCCTTCACGTACGACCTCGTTGGTGAGGTCGTTGAGGGCGAGGAGGGGGTGCGATGAGCGGCGCAACCTCCAAGGGGGATGCGTCCTCCATCTGGACCCCAGCCAACATTGTGACCTTCGTTCGCGTGGCCGCCGTCCCACTGTGGCTTCTCGTCGCCGAGATGTCTCCTGTTGCTGGCTTGGGCTCCGGGTGGTCACTTGGCGTCTTTCTCTTCTTTGCGGCGCTTTCGCTCACCGATAAGCTCGATGGCTACCTTGCGCGCAGCAGGAACGAGGTCACGACCTTTGGCAAGTTCCTTGATCCCATAGCCGACAAGCTCGTCGTGGTGGTTGCTCTCTGCTTTCTCCTCGAGCGGGGAGAGGTCTCCTCGTGGGTTCTGCTCGTTATTGTTGCACGCGAGTTCCTCGTGTCTGGACTGCGCATGGTCGTGGCCTCATCTGGCACCGTCATCGCGGCCTCTCCTCTGGGCAAGGGGAAAACCGCTGTTACGATGGTTGCCATCTCCGCACTGCTCCTTGCCATTGCGCTTCCCACGGGTGGCGCTGCGGAGGCCTTTGAGCTGCTCGGACAGGTGCTCATGGTCGCAGCGGTTGTACTGACGGCTTGGTCGGGTATCGACTACTTCGTCAAGGCATGGTCGTACGTAGTGGGGGAGCGATAGCCATGGTACCTTCCGTCATCTTCGACGGCGAGACGCTCGATGCATGCGAGTCGCTCGTCGCTGCGTGTCGGGCTTCTGGCGTAACGGTTGGCACGGCAGAATCCTGTACCGGAGGGCTGGTGGCATCGGCCATCACGGCCATTCCAGGCTCCTCCGAGGCTATACGTGGCGGAGTTGTTAGCTATGCGATACCCGTCAAGCGCGAGGTGCTGGGCGTCTCGAACGACATTCTCGATGCCCCAGGCGTTGGTGCCGTTTCAAGCGAATGCGCAGCAGCCATGGCGGAGGGGGCACGTCGCGTGCTAGGGTGCGACGTTGCTGTCTCGATAACCGGTATAGCCGGACCGGGCGGCGAAGAGCCCGGCAAGCCCGTTGGAACCGTGTGGATGGGCCTGTCCACGCCTTTCTCCACGCAAACGTTTCCAAACCTCTTTGAGGGGGACCGCGCTGAGGTGCGCGCGCGTGCCGTGAGGCGTGCGCTCGAACTTCTCATTCAGGGCGTTAGAGATTCTGCCGAGAAGCGCTAACTTTTTTCTTTCTCGCTACGCGTTTCTGCTAGACGCGCCAGTCCTTGGGCGATGCTGTTTATGCAGGTAGATATCTGTGCACGTCAGAGACGTGACTGCCCTGTGAAAGAATCCTGTCCGTGCAGCGTCAAAATGGTGCAAGCCCTTCCTCGTAAGCTGTGGCCAGCGATGTTGACTACGAACGGGTGTTCGTATATCATCGGTGGCAGCCAATAGATGAGGAGCAAGCATGGCCAGGAGCAAGGGTACTGTCAAAGAGGTCAACCACCCCGAGACTACGGAGGAGCGCGATAAGGCGCTCGAGGTTACCACGCAAGAGATAGAGAAGAAGTTTGGCAAGGGCGCCATCATGCGCTATGGCGATGACAACGCCAGCCTTGAGGTCGAGGCCATCCCTACTGGTTCTCTGGCTCTTGACGCCGCTCTTGGCATAGGGGGCGTCCCACGCGGGCGCATCGTCGAGATTTACGGTCCAGAGTCCTCGGGTAAGACTACGCTCTCGCTTGAGATTCTTGCAGAGGCCCAGGCCATGGGTGGGGTCGTGGCGTTCATCGACGCAGAGCATGCGCTTGACCCAGGATACGCGGCGCGCATTGGCGTAGACATCGATGAAGTCCTCATCTCGCAGCCAGATACCGGCGAGCAGGCCTTGGAAATCTGTGACATGCTTGTGCGCTCGGGTGCCATTGACGTCGTCGTCATCGACTCCGTGGCTGCGCTTGTTCCTCGTGCCGAGATCGAGGGTGAGATCGGAGACACTACGGTTGGCCTTCAGGCCCGTCTCATGAGCCAGGCACTCCGCAAGCTCGCGGGCTCCCTCTCCAAGTCAAACACCACCTGCATCTTCATCAACCAGCTGCGCGAGAAGATTGGCGTCATGTTTGGCAACCCCGAAACAACCCCCGGTGGCCGCGCGCTCAAGTTCTTCTCGTCGGTGCGCATGGACATCAGGCGTGTTGATAGCATCAAGGTCAACGGCGAGGTTGTTGGTAACCGCGTAAGGGTGAAGGTTGTCAAGAACAAGGTAGCCCCTCCCTTTAAGTCGGCAGAGTTCGACATCATGTACGGCACGGGTATTTCCAAGGAGGGCTCGGTGCTTGATATGGCGGTTGAATATCAGATTGTCGACAAGTCTGGCTCCTGGTTCACCTACGAGGGAGAGCGCCTTGGCCAGGGTCGCGAGGCGGCAAAGGCGTTTCTTGCCTCCAATCCGGACCTCATGGAGGAGATTGACCACAAGGTGCGCGTTGCCTGTGGGCTTGTCCTTGGGGACGAGCGTGTGGGCGAGCCTGTAGACGGTGCCGGTCCAGACTCTGAGGACGTTCAGCAGTGACGCGTTCCGCCAAGAGAGAGTGGCCAAAGACGGCTCTTGACTGGGAGGTCCACCTGCCCCAGCGCGGATCACGCGGCCTGGGGCAGGCCGCTCCTCGCGGTGAGGTTGTGGTGAGAACGCCCAAGCACGGGGAAGAGCACATTAGCGTCCCCGTTGCGGTGGCGCGTTCGCTAGACGCCAAGGCCAGAGGCCGAGAGCTTCTTCCCTCGTCACGTGCCGAGCTGTTGTATTCGATGGGGGAGGTCTCTCGCAAGTGCGCCATGGAGCGTTCGGCCTCCCTCATCGACCGAAGGGACTACTCCGAAGGCGAGCTCTCTGAGCGGCTCTTGAGGGATGGTTATGCACCTCAGACCGTCGAGCACACTTGCAAGAGGGCAGTCGAATGCGGCCTTGTGGACAACACACGCTTTGCCGACGCCTTTATCCGCTCGAAGCTATCCCAGCGCTGGGGAAGGGTTCGGATTGAGCGGGAGCTTTCGCGCCGCGGCATAGACATTGGTGATGTTCCTGGTTGGCCCGAGCTCTACCTCACACAGGAGTCTGAGGAGGAGACGGCCTACGAGCTTGCTTCCAGGCGTCGCCTTACTGGCAAAAACGACTACGAGAAGATTGTGCGTTTCCTGTCTACGCGGGGATTTCCCTTGGGGCTTGCCGCTAGAACCGCCAAACGCGTCCTAGATGAGCGCCAAGAGGAGATTTAACCGTTCTGCGGGCTCGTTGCATTCTGCGGCGAGCCCGCAATCGATACCCATTCTCTCCACAGTTCGTCTCGCCTCTTGCTTCTCTCGTATATTCCGTGAAGCGGGGCTGGTTTGGGCGCGGGCGGTACCCTAACAGTTTGACAGGTATCAAATGCGAACATATGATTGAAAGGCCTGAGAGCGTATCTTCCGCTGGTTTACCAGCTGTGCATTGTAATTGTTTCACCGTGGCAGCATCATGGAACGTCATGTTTTTGGCATCTGCGGCCGGATACCCCGATGGCGGGTTCCCCAGCGCTATGCGTTGGGGTCTCCTGAACAATCTCGTGAATTCGTCATCTGAGGAGCGGCTATGGAAATTGTTATAGGAATTATCTGCCTAGCGGTAGGAGCGGGTTTGGCGTACTTCCTCCTGGCTGGGAAGAGCAACTCCAAGCTCAAATCTGCTAATGAGCAAATCGAGAGCGCGCGCGGCGAGGCCGAGCGCATCACGTCTGAGGCCCGCCGCCAAGCGGACACTGCCAAGAAGGAGGCGGTGCTCGAAGCCAAGGAGGAGATTCTCCAGCTCAAGCAGAACTCTGAGGCAGAGGAGAAGAAGCGCAAGGGCGAGCTGCAGTCTATGGAAGGCCGCATCATGCAGCGTGAGGAGTCCCTCGATCGCCGCAATGACGCCCTCGACAAGCGCGAGCGTCAGCTCTCTGACCTTCAGAGCCAGCTTGACCGTCGCAAGAACGACCTCGATGCCCTCGAGGGCAAGCAGACCACCGAGCTCGAGCGTATCGCCGGCCTCTCGAAGGACGAGGCTCACGACGAGCTCATCGCACGCGTCCGTGCCGAGAGCGTTCGTGACGAGGCCCAGATCCTCCGCGAGTCCGAGCAGAACGTGCGTGCAAAGGCTGACAAGACCGCTCGAGAGATCATCTCCACGGCTATCCAGCGCTGCGCTGCCGACCAGGCGGGCGAGATAACCGTCACCACCGTCCACATTCCCTCCGATGACCTCAAGGGTCGCATCATCGGACGTGAGGGCAGGAACATCCGTACCTTCGAGCAAGTTTCCGGCGTCTCGCTCGTCATTGACGACACGCCCGAGACAGTTGTCCTCTCGAGCTTTGATCCCGTCCGTCGTGAGACGGCTCGTGTAGCTCTTGAGAACCTCATCGCTGACGGACGTATTCACCCCGCACGTATCGAGGAGCTCTATAAGAAGGCCGAGGACCTTGTCAACGAGCGCGTTCGCGAGGCTGGCGAGCAGGCTGCCTTCGACGCAGGCATCCATGACCTCCACCCCGAAATCGTGAAGACCCTGGGTGCGCTCAAGTACCGTACCTCCTTTGGGCAGAACGTCCTCTCTCACTCCATCCAGGTCTCCGCGCTCTGCGGCATCATGGCCTCAGAGCTGGGAATGGACCCCGCCCCCGCCAAGCGCGCAGGGCTTCTCCATGACATTGGCAAGGCAATCGACCACGAGGTCGAGGGCCCACATGCCGTTATTGGCGCCGACCTCGCTCGCCGCTATGGAGAGCGCCCCGAGATCGTTCATGCCATCGAGGCACACCATGCCGACGTCGACCCAGATACCGTCCTCGACGTCCTCGTACAGGCGGCAGACGCCATCTCCGCAGCACGTCCTGGTGCTCGTCGTGAGTCTGCCGAGACTTACATCAAGCGCCTCGAGAAGCTTGAGGAGATTTCCAATGCCCACGAGGGAGTCGAGCGTACCTATGCCATGCAGGCAGGACGCGAGCTCCACGTGATGGTCGAGCCCGAGAAGATCTCCGACGCTCAGGCAACCGTGCTTGCGCATGACATCGCCAAGCAGATCGAGGACGAGATGGAATACCCCGGTCAGGTGCGCGTTGTGGTTATCCGCGAGTCCCGCGCGGTTGACGTCGCCAAGTAGGCGAGAGGTACTACCGTGGCAGGGGAGCAGGACTCCAACGCGGCCGGTTTGGCCGATTTCGTCGCTCGCATGGGCGGCGAGCGGTCGCTCCGTGTAGAGGAGAACCTTGGCGAGGGCTATGTTCGCCTCCGCGTTGCGGAGGCGGAGCGCCGCCAGGCAAAGCACGATATCCGTTGCGTGGAGGACATGGTCATCGAGCTTCTACGCAACTCTAGGGATGCCGGCGCAAAGCGCATCTACCTTGCCACGTCTCGTGAGGGGGACCTTCGCACCACGACCATCCTCGACGATGGTTCGGGCATTCCGGAGGACATGCAGGAGCATATCTTCGAGGCGCGCGTTACCTCGAAGCTCGAAAGTGTCCACGTTGACCGCTGGGGTGTCCACGGGCGTGGCATGGCGCTCTACTCGGTAAAGGAGAATGCAGAGTCAGCGCGTGTTGCCTCGTCTGCCCCGGGGAAAGGGGCGTCTATCTCGGTTGTGACTGACGCCACCAAGCTCACCGAGCGTGCCGATCAGTCCACGTGGCCCGCGCTGGGTGAAGACGAAGATGGAAGGCGCACCTGCGCTCGGGGGCCTCACAATATTGTGCGTACGTGCTGCGAGTTCGCGCTCGAGGAATATGGCACCTGCGAGGTCTATGTTGGTTCTCCGGCAGAGATCGCTGCCACCGCTCGCGCTCGCGTTACTCCCACAGTTGACGGCTCAGATCTGCTCTTTATCGACGACCTCACAGCCCTGCCCGTGCTTGAACGACTTCGGGCAGCTGCGGATGCGAGGGAGCTCCTCTCGGTCTGCCAGGGCCTTGGACTTGAGATGAGCGAACGCACGGCGCACCGTGTGGTGTCTGGGCAGATTCGCCCTCTGAGAAGCGTCGCCTCGCGCATGCTCCGCAAGGCGGATGCCCCCACGGGGCCCAAGCCGGTTGACCTTTACCGTGACCGTCGCGGCCTTAAGCTCTCAAAGCCTGACGCAGAAGAGTTCTCCCGTGTTCTTGCGAAGGACTTCTCGTTTATCGAAGACCGGTATTACGTTTCTCTCGTCAACAATCCAAAGGTGAGGGTTGGCAAGGGCCGCATTACCGTGACCTTTGACCTTGAAGAGGCGGATTAGACGTATTTGTGTATCTGTCACTCCGCTTGCTTCACTTTGCATTTGCATTAGCTAGCTGGGACATTACAATCGTTGCTATATAAACTCTCATCAGCGAAGTCAAACGCACCACACCGATAACCACCGCACCATTGGAGCATCAACAGCATGGATTTTCTGAAGGTCTCGAGCAAGTCATCTCCGGCGTCTGTCGCCGGGGCAATTGCCGGCATGGTTAAGGACGGGGTTCCCGTCAACATGCAGTGCGTCGGAGCTGGTGCGGTCAACCAGGCCGTGAAGGCGCTTGCCATCGCACGTGGGTTTCTCATCCCTACCGGTGTTGACATCTCCTGTGCGCCAACGTTCTCGGACATCGACATCGGGGGCGAGAAGCGCACGGCAATCCGCTTTGCCGTTTACGTCCACAGGCTTACGCCCCAAAGCACCTCGGCAGACGCTATGGACGACAGGGGAGTGGTCGCGTAGATGGCATCTTCTGACACCCAGGTGCTCGTCGGCAAGACGTACAGCATCAAGACCTTCGGCTGCCAGATGAACATGCACGATTCCGAGAGGGTCTCAGGCCTTCTCGACTCGTGCGGTTGCATCGAGGTCGCAAGCCCCGATGACGCTGACATCGTGGTGTACATGACGTGTTGCGTCCGCGAGAATGCGGACCAGCGCCTCTATGGTCAGGCGTCTGCCATGGTCTCTGCTCCCACGCCTCCTTCCGGAAGGCGTGTCGTCGCTGTTGGTGGCTGCATCGCGCAGCGTGACGGAGAGCGGCTGCGAGCCCACATTCCCAACGTCGACGTGGTATTTGGCACAAGCGCCCTGGCAAGCCTCCCTAGACTCCTCTCTGAGGCCTTTGGCGATCAGCCCGGTGCCATCGAAGTGGACACAGAAGAGCCTGGCACGGGCTTCTCGACCGATTTGCCCAGCCACCGTGCGGAGCGCTACCACGCTTGGGTGCCCATCATGAGCGGCTGCAACAACTTCTGCACCTACTGCATCGTCCCGTATGTTCGTGGTCGTGAGCGCAGCCGCACCATCGAGAGCGTGGTGGCGGAGTGCCGCCTCCTCGTGGCTGATGGCGTTCGTGAGATTTGCCTTCTCGGCCAAAACGTCAACTCCTACGGGAGGAACATCTACGGAGAGCCACGCTTTGCCGAGCTCCTGCGTGCAGTCGGCGAGACGGGCATCGAGCGCATCCGCTTCACCTCGAGCAACCCCAAGGACCTCTCGGACGAGACCATCGCCGCCATGGCCGAGGTCCCTGCCGTGATGCCGCATCTCCACCTGGCGGTGCAATCGGGGTCCACGCGCGTTCTCAAGGCGATGAATCGCAGCTACACGAGAGATGAGTATCTGGCGTTGGTTGGACGTCTCCGCGCCGCAATCCCTGATATTGCGCTCTCCACCGACATCATCGTTGGCTTCCCCGGCGAGACCGAGGAAGACTTCCAGGAAACGCTCTCCCTCGTGCATGAGGCTGGCTTCTCTTCTGCCTTCACGTTCATCTATTCGCCGCGTCCTGGAACCCCCGCCGCCAAGATGGTTGACAACACATCACACGAGGTCATCCAGGATCGCTTTGACCGACTTGCCGAGCAGGTCGCCCAGCAGGCCCACGATGCCAACCAGGAGGACCTGGGGCAGCTCGTTGGCGTCCTGGTGGAGGGGCCGTCCAAGCGAGACGACTCTGTCATGGTTGGTCACAGCGAGAAGAACAGGACTGTTCACTTCCGGCTCCCTGTTGGGATGAACCCGCAAGATGCGGTGGGCAAGATCGCACGCGTTCGCGTCAAGGAGGCTCGTACCTGGTACCTGCGCGGCTCCGTCGAGGGCGGCCTTTCGTGAGCAAGCCTGCTACTTCGGGGCGTGTTGTCTGCATCGTTGGACCTACCGCCTCTGGCAAGAGCGCGCTTTCCGAACTCGTTGCCCAGAAGCTCGGGTCTTCAGTTGTCTCGGTTGATGCCATGCAAGTGTACCGTGGAATGGACTTGGGGACTGCAAAGACGCCTCCTGCCGAGAGGCGCGTGCCCCTGCTCATGGTCGACGTGGCCAACGTTGACGAGGACTACTCGGTCCAACGCTTCCAGCAAGATGCCCGCTCCTGCGTGGACGGTTTACTCGCACGCGGTCTTGTTCCTGTCCTCTGCGGAGGCACTGGCCTCTATCTGGACGCGGTCATCGATGAGATGGAATTCCCCTCGGGCGAGATTGGAGATGAGCGGCGACGGAAGTACGAGCGTATCGCCGCTGAGAAGGGTGCCATAGCGCTTCATGACCTCCTTGCCGAGCGCGATCCCAAGAGCGCCGAGCTTATTCATCCCAACAACGTGCGGCGTTGCGTCCGCGCCCTTGAGATGCTCGACGAAGGTGTGAGCTATGCCCAGAACCACGAGGGCCTTAGACGTAGAATCCCTCACTACGATGCTCGAATCTGGGCCATCTCCATGCCACGTGAACAGCTCTATCAACGCATCGACAAGCGCGTCGATAATATGTTTGAAGCTGGGCTCGTTGACGAGGTTCGTGAGCTTGCCTCCTGCGGCTTGGATTGTTCTCATACGGCAGGTCAGGCAATCGGATATAAAGAGGTGCTCTCTGCACTTGCTGGCAATTCCACGCTTGCAGAGGCAAAAGACGAGATTAAGCGCCGTACTCGCCACTACGCCAAGCGACAACTCTCCTGGCTCAAAAGGGATGGACGCGCCAGATGGATTGATGTCGATGAGATGGGGGCCAGCCAAGCCTGCAATTGCATTGTGGGAGATGCGCTTGGGCTTGCTGGCAGCCAGGTCCACATGGCGCAAGAGGGGAGGTAGCTATGGCTCGCTTTGAGCCAAGGTCAACGGCTCCCGTGCGAGAGAGGGCCATCCTCGTTGGCGTCGATTTTGGTAGGAATGCCGATTGGACGCTTGAAGAATCCATGGCTGAGCTTGGGCGACTTGCCGACACAGATGGCGCAGACGTTGTCCTTACGCTTACGCAGCACCTTGACGCACCGGTGCCGCGCACGTTCATTGGTAAGGGCAAAGTTGAGGAACTTGTTTCCTACGTGCACAACCTTGATGCTGATGTAGTGATCTTTGATGATGAGCTCACGCCATCGCAACAGTCCAACCTCGAGAAGATCGTAGGCGAACCAGTCAAGATCATCGACCGCACGGCGCTCATCCTTGACATCTTTGGTGTGCATGCGACAACTCGCGAGGGACGCCTGCAGGTTCAGCTTGCGCAGCTTCAGTATGTCCTGCCCCGGTTGCGCGGAATGTGGAGCCACCTAGTGGGGGAGCAGACGCGAGGAGGGATCGGCTCGCGTTTTGGGCAGGGCGAGAGCCAGCTCGAGGTTGATCGTCGGCTCGTGCGCAAGCGTATCTCGACGCTTCGCGATGAGCTTGTGCGTCTCGAGACCAGGCGAGAGGTACAGTCTAAGGCTCGCTGGGACTCGGGGGTCTATCGCGTTGCTCTTTCGGGCTATACCAACGCGGGTAAATCGACGCTCCTCAATGCCCTCACGGGATCTGATGTCTACGTGCGAAACGAGCTATTTGCCACGCTCGATCCCACAACGCGCTCGATTGAGCTTGAAGAGGGGCGTAAGGTCACTCTTACCGATACCGTTGGGTTCATCCAGAAGCTCCCGACAACGCTCGTTGAGGCATTTAAATCCACGCTGGCAGAGGTGCGCGCCGCTGACCTCATTCTTCTTGTTGCAGATGCTTCGGATCCAGGGGTTGAGCGCCAGATACGTGCCGTTCGCTCTGTTCTGGACGAGATCGGCGCAAACCAGATTCCCACCGTACTTGTCCTCAACAAGTGCGACCTCCTCACCCCAGAGGCCCTCACCGATCTCCAAGCCCGGCATCCAGATGCGGTTTCCATTTCCGCGCGAGAGGGGACTGGCTTCTCCGGCCTGCTCTATCGCGTAGCACGTGAAGCCTCGCGTGGAGATGCCACGATTACCGTCTTGGTGCCATTCTCCAAAGGCATTCTCATGAAGATGGTCCATGAACGGTGCCAGATCATACGTGAGGTTTATACCGAGAATGGCCTTTTGGCTACGGTGAGCGCCTCGGAAAGGATGCGCTCTACCCTTGCGCCCTATATGGTCCCCGATGACGAATTTGGGTCCTGGGATGTTACCGCTCCTACACCACACCAGTGAGAAGCAGCAAAATAGGCTGGTGAATTACATAGACGACGAGAGCGTGACGTCCCACAAAGTTGAGCACGGGAACGTAGGCGTCCTGAGCCCATCTGGGATAGTCTCTGTCCGTGAGCCAACTACCTATTGATGCACCGGCCAAGTACATGAGTGCGTAGGGGAGAAGAGGATAATAGTCTCCAGACTCAAAGCCGGGGCCAGGAATGCCGAGCCAAGCAAGGTCAGGAAGGGAATAGAGCGACTTCGGAAGCTCTAGCGAGAGCGGGCCAACTCCCATGGTTCCCGAGGGAATCCCAAGGATAATGACAAAGCAAACAATGAGTATGGCTGCAGCTGCGGGGCCTTGTGGCATGCAGTGGAGCTTCTCGAGTAGCCACGCCACAAGCGTGCATGCTGACATGCAGAAGATGATGCCGAATGAGATGGGCGTATCCACATCAGCAAATGCCGTTACCGCATAGATTGCCACCGCAACAGCACCGTACATTAGGCCGCGCTTGAGATTGTTTCTCGAAAGCGAGCACATGCAGCCGGCGACAAAGAGAAACGTCCACGAGATGCTCGCGCGCCAGATATCCTGTAGGGGAGGGGCAAACCACGCGAGATTTACCCCCGCTAGAAAACGCAGGTCATAGCAGAGGTGAAAGAGCATCATCGAAATGACGGAGAAACCGCGTATGGCATCGAAGACGCCTATTCTCCCATGCTGGCCCCTTGCACCATTTTTTGCTCTTTCAGAACTTGCGGCATAACTTGAGCGGCCATTTGCCATTGTCAAACCTACGATATGGCGCGGATAAGCGCTGTCACGCGGCCAAGGATAACCGGGTTGTCAACGTAGATAGGACTCATATGGTCATTCTCGGGCTGAAGGCGAATCCGGTCCTTCTCGCGATAGAAGGTCTTTACTGTTGCAGAGTCATCGATAAGAGCAACAACAATCTCACCGTCGTGGGCGTCCTGCTGCTGCTTCACAACAATGTAATCACCGTCAAAGATTCCAGCATTGATCATCGACTCGCCCTTGACGCGTAGGATGAAGGAGCTGGCATCACCTACGATGCTGGTGGGAAGCGTAAGCGTCTCCTCAACATTTTGCTCGGCGAGGATGGGCACGCCTGCAGCCACGCGACCAACAAGGGGAAGCGTGATGGCGTTATTGTCTAGGTCCTCCTCCACGGGGACGATTTTTGTTTGGGCACATCCGTCCTCGGAAACCTCCTTGTTTGGAACAACCTCAATCGTACGCGGCTTCTTTGGGTCCCTGCTTATAAGACCCATCTCCTCCAGAACTTTGAGGTGCATATGAACAGTTGAAGGCGAGGCAAGCCCAACAGCTGAACCAATCTCCCTGACTGAGGGGGGATAGCCGTGCTCGTCTGTATAAGTGCAGATGAAGTCATAGATGGCCCTTTGGCGTTTGCTGAGCTTTCCCCTGGACATGGCGTCTCCTTTCGCGCGTCTTCATGATACCCACTTGGGCAATTTTCGGCAAACAAATGTTCGTATTATGCTTGACACGAACAATTGTACGTTGATACTAGAGTACAGATGTTCGGTCTCAAACGCAAGGTGCTTATTAACGTCCCGCGCGACCGTTATAAAGGTCCCGGCAAGCACAACAGAGGGGAGCGCGTTATGGCAAGCACCAACCACATGTATGACACCGAGGGTTCTTCCGCTCTCGTTCCTTCGTATCCCATGCTCACGCTTTACGAGGGCGGAGAAGCTCGTAAATCCACTACGGGTGTGCAGCGTGTTGTTCGCGCTGAGAGCTGCCCGCAATCGCGTCTCACGGGCAGAGAGGCCGTCACGGTTGCAGCATGCACTCTCATGGTCGCCATCGGTCTATTTTCCGCGCTTATGGCGAGCAATGCGGCTGTCTCGGCTCGGCTTAGCACGGCATTGTCAACAATTCCCTCTCAGGAGGTCGTTGTCGAGGCTGGAGATTCTGTCTGGGGCCTCGCTGCTCAGCATCAGGTCGATGGCTATAGCACGTCAGAGCTCGCAAAGTGGATTTCCGAGAAAAACTCTCTTGAATCGTCTGTCCTGCAGCCCGGCCAAGTCATCATGGTTCCCGCCTCAAGGTAATGCGCGCGTTCTTTGCGCTCGGTGCAACCATTTTGTTTGGTTATTGTTTCTGCGCTACTATCCGGTGTTCTTTTCCAGTTTGGTTTCGCGATCATCTTTGTGGTGGAATTTTGGACACTTTGTGTTAAGTTCCTAGTTGAATCAATTAGGAGGTTTGATGCGCTGTCCAAAATGCGGGTGTGAGGAATCCAAGGTTGTTGACTCGAGGCCATCCGAGAGCAACGATGCTATCCGCCGTAGACGCGAGTGCGTCAAGTGTGGATACCGGTTCACTACGTATGAGCGCCGCGAAGAAATGCCCCTCCTGGTCGTCAAGAAGGATGGTCGTAAGGAGACGTTTGACAGGCAAAAGCTCATGCGAGGTCTCTTGGCGGCTACGGTAAAACGAAGCGTTCCTGTAGAGGCCCTTGATGGGCTTATTGATGATATCGAGTCGGAGCTTCGTGATGAAGGTGTTAATGAGGTTGCCTCTCATGACCTCGGGAGCATGGTTTTAAAGCGTCTTGTAAACGTGGACAAGGTCGCATACATACGCTTCGCTTCGGTGTATCGGGATTTCAAGGATGTAGACGAGTTCAGCGAGGAGTTGAGGAGCCTCAACAAATGACAGAGTACAACGTGGCGCTCCCCATTAAGCGCCTTGACCCATCTGTAGAGCTTCCCAGCTACGCCTATGAGGGTGACGCTGGCCTTGACCTTAGGTCAAACGAGGATGTCACGCTTGCGCCCTTTGAGCGCAGGCTCGTGGGCACTGGCCTCGCCATTGCAATACCAGAGGGATACGCCGGCTTCGTTCAACCTCGAAGCGGGCTTGCTTTGCGCGAGGGCCTTTCCATGGCAAACACCCCTGGACTCATCGATTCTCACTATCGTGGCGAGCTCAAGGTCTGTGCAATCAATCTCGATCCATCCAAGAGCATTCACATCCAACGGGGCGAGAGGATTGCCCAGCTTGTCATTCAGCAGGTTCCCGTTGTTCGTCTCCAGGAGGTAGACAAGCTCGACGAGACCGATCGGGGCTCTGGCGGATTTGGTTCCAGCGGAGTCTAGGCCCGTTTCGTGTCCTTTTTGCCTTCTTTAGACCGTTTGTGCTGCGGCTGGTTCTTCTGTCCCTGGCTTTTGAGTAGAAAGGATGGGAAGCATGGAGAAGTTTTTCAAGTTTGGGGAAAGAGGTTCGTCAGCGGGTCAGGAGCTTCGTGCCGGCCTCACGACCTTCCTTGCCATGGCGTACATCATCGCCGTTAACCCGTCTCTGCTCGCTGCGGCCGGCGTTCCAATGAGCGCAGCGGTCACTTCAACCTGTGTTGGCGCAGGTATCATGACCATCTTCATGGGCATTTTCTCCAATAGGCCTCTTGCCTGCGCCTCTGGTATGGGTATCAATGCAGTTGTCGCATTCACGCTTGCCGCCTTGAATGGTGCAGACTGGCAGGTCTCGATGGCCGTCATCTTTGTCGAAGGCTGCGCCATTCTCATCTTGGTTCTCTGTGGCCTACGCGAGGCCATCATGGATGCCATTCCCGTCTCGCTTCGTCATGCCATCTCCGTAGGCCTTGGCATCTTCATTGCAATGATTGGCCTTGCCGACGGTGGCATCATTGTTGCCAACGAGTCTACGATGGTTGCCTTTGGTGATGTGACGAGCCCCCAGTTCCTCGTGGGCCTTATCTCTATCGTTGCCACGGTTATCCTTTATGCGATGAACGTAAAGGGCTCCATTCTCATTGGCATCATCATCGCCGTTCTCTGCGGAATCCCACTTGGCGTCACGCAGATGCCCGCAGGCATTGTCTCTGCACTCGACTTCTCGTCCTTTGGCGCTCCCTTTATGACGGACTCCACCGGTACCGTCGCTGTGGTAAAGGTGCTTACCACGCCGATTCTTCTTGTCTTTGCGTTCTCCCTTATGATGTCCGACTTCTTTGACACCATGGGAACCGCTATGGCTGTCGCTAAGCAGGGCGAGTTTCTCAACGAGGACGGCACAGTCGAGAACATCCGCGAAATCCTGATTGCAGACTCCGCCGCAGCAGCCGTTGGCGGTCTTGTCGGCGCCTCTTCAATCACGACCTTCGTCGAGTCCGCCTCTGGTGCGGCTGACGGAGGGCGCACTGGCCTTACCTCCGTCTTCACCGGCATCCTCTTCATTATTGCCGCGTTCTTCGCCCCGGTCATTTCCATCGTGAGCAGTGCGGCAACCTGCGGCGCCCTCGTTATCGTAGGCTTCCTCATGATGACTGACGTCGTTGACATTGATTGGGCTGATCTTCTCGAGGGATTCCCGGCGTTCATGGTCATCGCGGGCATCCCCCTCACATACTCGATCTCCAACGGTATCGGTATGGGCTTCATCGCTTACGTTATCGTTGCCTTGGTTACCGGCCGTAGCAAGAAGATCAAGCCTCTTATGTGGGTTGCTACTGCTGCCTTCCTCGTCTACTTCCTTCTTTCGTAAGAGGCATCGCTTGAACGTCTTTCAATGAGTTCCAGCAAGGGACCCGGTTGGCCTTCCTTCCGGGTCCCCGTTTTCTACCATGCATCAAGCCAAAGCAATACGTATTGGCTGCTGTGTCGAATTGCCTGGATAGCACCTGGGCGTAATGAGAAGGAGCGTGATCTATCGCATGCGACGACACGAACGCGAGGTAATTGGAGTCGATGACCGGGTCTCGGTCTCTCGAGCAATTCCTCTGGGTATTCAGCACATGATGAGCATGTTTGGCTCAACGGTTCTGGTCCCCGTCCTCACGGGGCTTGATCCAAACGTGGCCATCATGTGCTCTGGCATCGGAACCATCTGCTACCTGCTCGTAACGAGGAACAAGATCCCCAGCTACCTCGGAAGCTCATTCGCCTTCATCAGCCCCATTGTTATCATCGGTGCCACACGCGGTCTCAACGCTGCGCTCTCGGGAGTTGTTGTTGCCGGCCTCGTGTTCCTTGCTGTCGCCGGGATTATCAAGTTGGTGGGCACGGGCTGGCTTGATCGGCTGCTTCCTCCGGTACTTGTCGCATCGGTGATGGTCGTCATTGGCGTTGGCCTCTCCGCCACTGCCGCTGGCATGGCGTTCCAGACCACGGCTTCCGACGGCACCACGGTTTTCTACGGGCTTGGAGCGATTATTGCCGCAATAACTCTCTTTGCTGCGGTGATCTTCTCCAGCATGGGTGGTCTCATTGGTACCGTTCCCGTACTTCTCGCCATCATCCTTGGCTACATTGTTTCATTGGCATGCGGACTTGTAGACTTCCAGACGGTTGTAGATGCCGCTTGGGTCGGCCTTCCCACATTCCAGCATCCCGTCTGGGACTGGGGCGCTATCGCGCTCATTGGGCCGGTTGCTCTCGTTGTTGTCATCGAGCACATTGGCCATCTTCTCGCCGTTGGCGAGATTGTGGGCAAGGATTATCGCCCCATGCTTCCGCGCTCGCTTGCCGGTGATGGCATCTCAACGGTGATCTCTGGATTCCTTGGAGGACCTCCTACCACGACATACGCGGAGAACATTGGCGTCATGAGCGTTACTCGCGTCTACTCCACGCAGGTCTTTTGGTATGCGGCGGGATTTGCCCTGATTGTCGGCGGCTTCTGCCCCAAGCTCTCTGCCCTTATCCGCTCTATCCCTTCTCCTGTCATGGGCGGAGTGAGCCTCCTGCTCTTTGGTCTCATTGCCTCCAACGGCCTTAGGATGTTTGTGACCAACAAGGTCGACTTTGGGGTCAACCGCAACCTCATGATTGCCTCTGTAGTAATCATCTTGGGCGTTGGAATGGAGACCTCGGGCATCTCCATTCCAATTGGTCAGTACGCGCTTCCTGGAATGGCCACTTCCACGTTGGTTGGCATCATCATGAACCTTGTCCTTCCCATGCCTCTCTCGGAGAAGCCCGCCGATGCTGCGGAGGATAAGGCAACAACAACAGCCAAACGGGAGAACTAAGGCTCGCTGGGCCATTCCTTACTCGTTCTTGCACTATACCCTCCCCACGGACAGCCTCCTTGCGTGGCTCCCGTGGGGATTGACATATGTAAGCACGATGGTCGTATATGCCGAATTGATTGTTGGGTATAGCAGGGGAGAGGAACACCGAAAAGGAAGACCGGGGGAGCGAAGCGTTTCTGCTCACCTGATCGGATTGGATTCAATATGGGAAGCAATAGTCAGCAGGTAAAGGACCTTGTCATTGTCGGCGGCGGTCCAGCTGGCCTTACGGCTGCAATCTACGCTCAGCGATCGCTTCTTGATGCGGTCACGCTTGAGCAGGAGGCTTTTGGTGGCCAAACCATCCTCACGAGCGAGATAGATAACTACCCAGGCCTCCCGCACACGGACGGCTACACGCTCTCTGAGGCAATGCGGTCTCAAGCCGTCGACCTTGGGGCCGAGGTCCGCATGGAGCAAGTGACGGGCCTCACGCACAGCGACGAGAACGGCATCTTTACCCTTTGCACACCAGATGGCGAGCTTGCTGCCAAGTCGGTCATTCTCGCCGGCGGAGCTACACCACGTCGTGCCGGCTTTGAGGGTGAGGAGAAGTTCGCTTCGCACGGCGTCTCGTATTGCGCCACCTGCGACGGAATGTTCTATCGCGGCAAGCGCGTCTACGTTGTTGGGGGCGGAAACTCTGCAGCCGAGGAGGCCCTCTTCCTCACTCGTTTTGCGAACGAGGTTATCTTGATTGTGCGCAAGGACCATCTGCGCGCGCAGGCAGCCGTTGCTCAAGAGCTCGAAGAGAACGAGAAAGTAACCGTAAGGTACCTTACGAGTATCGTTTCGCTGGAGGGTGAGGAGCTTCCATCTACGATTACCTTCAGGAACAATGAGACTGGCGAGACGTCTGTCGAGACATACGAGGAGGGCTCATTTGGCGTCTTCGTCTTTGTTGGCCGTGTGCCTGCAAGTCAGCTCGTAAGCGGATTGGTGGACCTTGACCCGTCGGGCTACATCCTTACTGACGAGCGCATGGCGACAAGGACACCGGGGCTCTTTGCCGCCGGCGACGTTCGTAAGACACCTCTGCGTCAGATTGTAACCGCCGCGGCTGATGGTGCCATAGCTGCAAACAGCGCTGCTGCGTTCCTTGGGAGGCCTGTCGAGGGTTAGGTTCCAAACAAAGGTTTATAGGCTCTGAAAACGTCGAAGTGCGTGTCTCAGATAGAAGATATTCTCGTCTGAGACACGCCCTTTCCTCGTTTGAACTCTCCTAATCAATAACCGCGATAATATATCTTATGTAAAGTAGCGAGAAGACTCCGAATGTGCGACACTCGCAGCTAGGCCCCCCCAACGGACGGAGGCTGAGGTATGGTCGCAAGGCGGTGGAAGCTTCTCGCTAGTGCAGTGGCAGTCTGCCTTTGTGGCATATGGCTCCTCGTGTCTGCGTTTCCAGCATCGTCTCTTAGTTCTGGTGGAAACGCCCATCTTGACTTTGTATCTGGAGTGGTTGTATCAGTCGAGCCTGAATCCCATGCGCTCTCAATACACGCCACTGCCATGGATGAGGACACCACCTTTGCGGAAGACCCCATCCGATTTGTGTTTAGTGACAACAGCGAGTTCTACGACTTCGATGTTGGCAAAGAGATAACGATTGGCTACATCCACGGCGAGGCCGGAAGTCCAGGCGCCCGTAACGGTTACTGCGCTGAGTTCAAGGGTCAAGATTCTCCGTCAGAACACGAACCTTTGCTTGCTGCCTCCCATGACTTGACCCCTTCTCCCGTCTACTCGTGCGAGGGGAAAATCGCTTCAATTGACAGCGACAATGTTCTTGTGACCCTTTCGGTGGAGTCATCATCGCCAAACGCCAAGGACCTAGGTATCAGAGCTGGCGGCACATGCTCGTTTGATCTATCTGCATGGACAATGCGCGAGAACCTTGCGACTTATAACGTTGGTGACGCCATCGGCATATGGTTCTCCGAGTTCACAACAGACGACGGCGCATACAAGGCGTGGTGTGCCCAGCCCGTCTAGCGTTCTCCCCTTTCTAAAAAGTAACAACGAGATCAATCAAGCAATGGCTAGAGATACATTACTCACCGTGCGTTCGACGGTGTCCATTGCGTGTCGATGCCTGCGCGTGTCATCTGCTGAAGCTTGAGGCTTGCGTCGCTCTCCGTGTCGGTATCCATGATTATGAGCAGGTTGTCAAGCGCCATGATTCGCGTGCTTCCCGTGGGAACTATCTCTTGCCCGGCACGTTCCACGGTCACCACGCGCACGCTGTCTGGCCAGGGAATGTCTCGGATGAGCATGTTTTCGATGCGCGCCCCCGTGCCCACCGGGTAGGTATGCAGGATCTTCTCGCCAGCATCGCCATTGACCATGGGGTCATCGGGCGTCACCCCCAGAAGTTTGGCGAGCAGGTGCTCGTAGAACGGGTCGACTCGCAGTACGTTTGCCGTGACAAACGCCAAGATGGCAACAATTGAGACGGACAGAAGCGAGTCAAGAGACCCCGTAAGCTCGAATACCAGCACCACTGCCGTCACAGGGGCCCTCACGACGCCCGAGAAGCACCCTGCCACACCCAGTGCAACAAAATTCACCACATAGGCCTGTGGCAGCCCCAGCGCGTTGATGGCGATAACGCCAAAGAGGCCGCCCATGAGTGATCCCATGGCCACCAACGGAAAGAGCGTTCCACCAGGTGCGCCGGAGGCAAAGCAGATGGTCGTAAAGAGGTACTTGCCAAGAAGAAGGCCCATGATGGTCCACCATGCTAGCCCACCCGTCTGCTGGATGGTCTCAACGATGGCATCTCCGCCACACATGAGCTGGGGAAACGTAAAGGCTACAACTCCGGCAAGAGCAAATGGGATAGCGAGACGCGCATATGGAAGGTGCTGCTGGATCTTGTCGTAGCAGCGCTGGGCAAAGAACATGCCCCTATTGTGGAGGGCGCCAAGGACGCCGCAGGCAAGGCCGAGAACCACGACGAGCGCGTAGTCGATGTGTGGAAGGTCGGCAGCAAAGGAGAGGCTGAGCACCGGCCGCACTCCGAGCACCTGAGAAACCAGAAAGTCCGATACAACCGAGGCCGTCATGACGGAGACAATGAGCGGGGCGCTGAACTGCTTGTGAATCTCCTCGACTGCAAAGAGGACACCCGTAAGCGGAGCATGAAAGGCAGCGGACATGCCGGCAGCGGCACCGCAGGTGACAAGCAGGCGCTCCTCTCCCCTTCCGCGCTTGAGCGCCTTTGCCACCGCCTTACCTGACATGCCTCCCAGCTGGACGGAGGGACCTTCTCGTCCAAGCGAGAGGCCTGCAAAGGCGCAGAGCGTTCCCTCTATGAACTTTGCGCCGATGACACGGTGCCACGGCATATCAATGCGACCTATGACCTCGGCGTCTATCTGGGGAATACCGCTTCCCTGAGTATAGGGCTCCCATAGCAAGAGCTTTGAGACCACAACGAGAAGAACGGCGAGAATTGCAAACCATGCAGCCACAAGTATGGCGTGACCGGCAAAGGCACTTGTGATGGAGCGCAGACCCTTCTCTGCAAGAGAGAGCGCGAGTCGGTAGAGCGTCACGACCCCACCGCCGAGGAGTCCCGCGAGCGCGCCCTCCCCCACCAAGTTCACCTGGAACCTCCGCGAAAGGCGACGTCCCACCGTGAGCCTGCGCGCCGCACGCTCTGTCATGAACCAACCACCACTCTCTTACATCTGCAACAACAACGCCCCCAGATTACTCCTCTGGGGGCGTTGGCGCGAGCACGTGAGGTTGGAGGACGTCTTAGCCGCCAAATCCACCACCAATGCAAGCATACACATTGGCATAGCAAACGTAGCTACCAGGAACGGGGGCATGGATCATCGTGGACCCACCGCAGTAGATGGCAACGTGGCCCGTCGAGCAGAAGATGACGTCACCGGGCGAGAGCACAGACTGGTAGTTGGAGAGGTTGCAGTCCTTCCAGTTGCCGCGTGACTTCACCTCGGCGATGAGGCCGGGAACGGAAGTAGCATAGGAGGGCGTGGAGTAACCCGCCATGTGATAGGCCGTCGCGACCAGGCCACAGCAGTCGAAGCCATCCGCGTTTGGGCCGTAGTTCACGCCCTGGGTCCAACGCTTGTACGGGTAGCCAATAAACTGCGCAGCATTCGCAATGACGCTGCTTGAGTAGGTCTTTGAGCCACCACCACCGGAGCTAGAGGTGGAACCGCTGCTGGAATTCGAGCTGCTCCCAGAGCTCGAACCACCGCCGCTTGAGCTTGACCCGCTGTTGGAGCTTGAGCTTGACCCGCTGTTAGAGCTCGAAGAGCTGCCCGACGACTCGTTGTCAGAAGACTGCGATGAGGAGTCGGCTGTCGATGGCGTAACGGCGCCGTTGGCGCTCTCTGCTGTGGCCACTGCCGCAGCCACGCCGCTTGTAGCGGCGCTCTCTTGCTGCGCTTCTTCCGCTTCCTTCGCAAGCTGCTCCTGCACGGCGGAATCAAGGCTGTTGTAGTAGTCCTGTGCCTCGCTCACCTGAGCGGTGTAGTCATCAACGCTCTGCTGGGTGGCCTCGATCTTTGCCTCTTGCTCGTCCTGCTGGGTCTGGAGTTGCGCCTGCTGCTCGGACAGCTGGTTGGCAAGGTCCTGCACCTCGGAGATTGCCTCGGCGTCCGCCTCGGAGACCTTGTCAAGGTAGTAGATGTTCGAGGACAGCTCCTCGAAGGAGGCGGATGACAGGATGAGGTCGAGCGCGCTCGAGGAGCCGGACTTGTACGAGCTCTTCATGCGCGCGCCCAGCTCCTGGCGCTTCTCGTCCAGCTGGGTCTGCGTGTCGGAGATCTGCTGTGTGGTCTGCTCTACCTGATATCGAATGTTCTCAAGATCAACCTGGGAGTCCATCAGCTCGTCCTGGAGCGAGGAAAGCGTGTTTCCAACGCTCTCAAGCCGCTGCCGGGCCTCCTCGAGCTGCGATTGGAGTTCCTCGCTGGTTGGTTCTGCCTGGGCGGTCTGGATGCCCGACATGAGGCCGAGCCACGTAGTGGAGGCGGCCCCAAGAAGGAGTGCCCTGCGCGATATGTTATTGGTCACGTCGTGACCTCCCTTGCCATTAACAGTGCGGCTCCCCTTCGGGAGCCGCACACGCCTATTTCTATTAGGGTATCAGCACTGCAGCGAGGAAGGAACACCATAAGGCAAATGCCTACAACCTTGGGGGTGCTCCCCCACTTCGCTTGAGAGGGTCCAAGGCCCAGTGCCTCACTAGTACGAGCCACCGCCGTAGAAGCCGTAGATGCCACCCACAATAACGCCAGAAGAGGGGTTGGCAGCATGGACGATCTGGCCATTGCCGAGGTAAATGCCCACGTGGCTGCCGCCATACTCAAAGACGAGGTCACCATAGGAGAGCTGGTCGATACTCGTTTTCCAGCCACCGCTTGCCTGGATGGAGCTGATCATCGAGTAGGTGGAGCGTCCGCGAGCATAGCCGTACACGTAGCAGACAAGGCCAGAGCAGTCGAATGCGTTGGGCCCCGTGGCGCCACACACATAGGGGTGGCCGACAAGCGCTAGCGCTGCGGAGACGCCACCGCCAGAGGGCACGTTGGAGCTGCTGGACCCACTATTGGTGTTAGAGCTGTTGTTCGTGTTCGAGCTATTGTTCGAATTAGACCCGTTGTTGGTGTTGTTGTTGGTGTTCGAGCTGTTGTCCGTGTAACCCGTGTCGTTCGAGGTATAGGTGTTGCTCGAGTTGTTTGTGTTGGTCTCGGTAGCACCACCCCCATTGGAGTTTATGGTCTCCTGGGTCTGGATGGCCTGAACAACGGTAGACACAGAATTTGATTGCTCCGCCTCGGCTGCCGCAGCTGCCTCAGCTGCGAGCTGGGCCTGGACCTCCTCGTTAAGGGAGTCGTAATATGCCTGGGCTTCAGCAACCTGGTTCTGGTAATCAGAGGTCTGGGACTGAAGGCTGTCCACCTGGCTCTGTTGGTCCGCCTGCTGCTGCTCAAGCTCGCTCTTCTGCTGCTCTAGCTGGTTCGAGAGCGACTGCACCTCGGAGATTGCCTCGGCGTCCGCCTCGGAGACCTTGTCAAGGTAGTAGATGTTCGAGGACAGCTCCTCGAAGGAGGCGGATGACAGGATGAGGTCGAGCGCGCTCGAGGAGCCGGACTTGTACGAGCTCTTCATGCGCGCGCCCAGCTCCTGGCGCTTCTCGTCCAGCTGGGTCTGCGTGTCAGAGATCTGCTGCTCGGTGTTGGCGATTTCATAGCCTGTCTGCTCAAGCTCGGTGGTGGCAGAGGAGAGCTGCTCCTGAATCGAGGAGAGGGTTGCTCCAAGCGAGTCGAGCTTTGCGGATGCGGCAGAGAGATCATCCTCGGGGCTTGCCATGGCAACGGTGGGCGCAACGGAGAGCGCGCACGGCGTGGCAAGGGCAAGAACCAATCCGGCAGTGATGATGCATCTTGCGTGGGTCATTGCGTAGTCCTTTCGACGCTTGGAAACCATTCTACGTCAGGGACCGGTGGACCGCATGGCTTTCCATACGATGGGCAAAAGGCTCGAATGCAACTCGACCGCCCCCTATGACAGGAGCGGTCGAGAAACGCGCAGGACCGTGTCGCTTCCCTACTTGACGGGAATGAGTGTATAGACCTCGCGGTTGGGGTAGTCCTTGGAGATAACATCGCGGGGGTTAAGGTACGTGAGCTCGAGGATGAACGAGAAGCCCTCTATGCGGGCACCAGACTGCTCGACGAGCTTGGCCGTGGCCACCGCCGTACCGCCGGTAGCTACAAGGTCGTCAACAATAAGCACCACGTCGTCGGGCTTCAGGGCGTCCTTGTGAATCTGCAGCTCGTCGGTGCCATACTCGAGGGTGTAGGTTTGAGAGTAGACCTCGCGAGGAAGCTTTCCTGGCTTGCGTGCAGGAACAAAGCCTGCCCCAAGCTTGTAGGCAACTGGTGCACCCACAAGGAAGCCGCGTGCCTCGGCTCCAACGACCTTGGTTATCCCACGGCCAAGAAAATGATCGGCGATGTCATCAACGAGGTGCACGAGGCCTTCGGGATCGGCGAACAACGGGGTGATGTCCTTGAAAATGACGCCCTTCTCCGGGTAGTCGGGGATGCTCACGATACGGCTCTCGTAGTCGAAATCAGACACGTGCAGTTCCTTTCCTCGTTGCTGTTGCTCTGACTATGGCATGAAGGTGCTTGTGGCTAGCCCTCCATGTCTTTGAACGATTGGTGCACAAGACGGCGGATAAGCTCGGTGCGCACAACGTCGGTGAGGGCGAGCATACGCGAGAAGGCCTGCTCAAAGCGCTCACGAGCCTCCTCGGTAACCTCGGCCTCCACGCCACCGCCTTTTTTGGCGTAGACAACCAAGGCCTGCTCGAACATGGCAGACTCCCGGTTTGCGGAGTTCACATACTGGCGAAGATTCTTGGGTCCAATTCCGTAGTGGCGCAGTTCGTCGCACGTGCGGATGAGGCCGATGTCATGACCGTCTACCAGGTCTCGCCCATGCGGCGACCGCTTGAGCAAGATGACGCCGGCCTCTGAGAGCTGGCGCACGAAGCTCACCGAGACACCAGCGACCTCGGGCATGCGGTCGATGGGATGGAACTTCTCGGCAATCTCGTCGTCCACCGGTCCAACGAGCGACGCCTCGACCGCAGACTCCGCCGCAGCCGATGGCGGCTCCCCGGCATCCTCGCGCTCCAGCTCATCTTTGATGACCGAGAGCGGCAGGAACCTGTTCTTTTGCAAGTAGAGGATCGTCTCGAGTCGCTTGATGTCACGCTGGGAGTACAGGCGATACCCACCCGGCGTACGCGACGGGTTGAGAAGCCCCTCGTCCTCGAGGTAGCGGACCTTCGATATGGTGAGGTCGGGATAAAGGCCTTGGAGCCTCTTTACGACCTTGCCGATGGTGAGGTATCCGGCGTCAGGCATGGCCTAGCCCTCGGTATCAATCCTGCGCGGACGTGCGTTGGTGTGGAACACCATGCGGAACGTACCAATCTGGATGGTGGAACCATCTTTGAGAGACGCCTTGCTCACGATGGCGCCGTCTACCCACGTCCCGTTGAGGGAACCGAGGTCTTCAACAGTTGCCCTACCCTGAGGGCAGGCAGAGAGGTCCATCTTTGCATGGTGGCGCGAAACGGTCATGTCGTTAAGAAAGACGCTGTTGCGCGGGTCGCGACCAAGGGTAATGATGGGCGCGTCAAGCTCGAATGTCTCGCCGATCTGGGGACCTTTGACGATGGTCAGAGTAGGATGCGCTGGCTTCTCCTCGGCCATGAGGTCGGGGACGGTGGCGTCTGCAGAGGGCATACGGAAAATCTCCGTTGCCCCCATGTCGGTGGAGTGGTTGTTGGTGGGCTGCATCGAATCTCCCCTCGAGTAAACCTTACTCTCACATGATACCGCTTACCTGCAGGCCACGCAGTCCATCTCGACGAGCGCGCCAAGTGGCAGTGCGGACACGGAAACGACGGAACGCGATGGGGCCGGTTGGGGAAAACGCTCCGCAAAGACCTGGTCCATGGCATCGAAATCCTCAATGTGGGCCAGGTAGACGGTGGTTTGCGCAACGTCGGAAAGTGAGCAGCCCACCTCCGCAAGGATCTCCTCGATGATGTCGATGACTCGCGACGTCTGGGCAGCCACGGTTGCTCCAACGATGGTCTTGCCATCTGAAGCCACCGGAAGCTGGCCCGATGTATAGACGAATCGGCCGGCGGTTGTTCCCTGGGAACATGAGCCGTATGCATCTGGCGCTTGGGCTGCGTTAATTGCGTACTTCATGCGCTCCCCTAACCCTTGTGGATTCCGCGTGCACCAACAAAGTCGGTACCGTGACGGAGAAGGCCTCACGCTCGCAGGTTTTGCTCACCTATCTCAACAACATCTTTCGAGTCTATGGCCTGCGACCAAGGCAGTCTTGACCAAACATCGAGCACGGCATTTCTACCCAGGGGCTGGACCCAGGTAAACGAGAGTAGACTTCGCCACACAACGCGGGCCGCCGTCTTGGGCACAAGGACCACGTATGAGGCATTGCCATCAGCGATGTCCAGCGGTACACCCGCAACAAGCGCAGGGATATGACTGTCGAGCGTCACGCTCTCAACGGCACCGCGTGCGGGAAGTGCACGGGCACTTTGCGGCAGGTAGTCTGCGAGAAGCTCATTAGCTCTTGCGCCCATGATGAGCACCGGGGCAAGCATTCCGCTCGCCTCCTCGATGGTAGTACCCGCATAAGGAGCATTGCCGTTACTGCTTACCTGTGAAAGAAACGTGAGCCAGCCGGCAACTACGGGTCCCCTTCGCGTTGGGTCGAGAAGCACGTACTCATGCTCGCCCGTACGGGCGAGAAGTGGCACGGAGGTAATGGCCCCATCGCCCGTGAGCGCAGGCTCAAAGGCGCACTGGCCAACACGAAGCTTTTTTGCGCAGAACGCTGCCTCACAAAGCTCCTGCGGATGCGCCCCCGCAACAAGCCTGTAGGTAGCTCCGGTTAGGTCGGCAATTGCGGCGCCTTCAAGCGCATGCGAAAGATTCTCTTCGCCGGCATATGAGGTTGGGAAAACGAGGCCTGTTTCCTCTGCTCGGTCAAAGTTTGCCCCTAGGACAAGATGCTCCTGGTAAAGTGCCCCCCTTATGGTGCGTGGAGACGTGTCCTTTGCCTCTTCGTGCTCGACTGCCAAAAGATCCCCCTTCGGTGTGCTGGGTCTGCATGCACTAAGCGGCATACCCATAGAGCGGTAGCGTGAACGCGTTCACGCGCGGAATATTGTCAAGAGTAAGGTGGGCCGTGTAGTGGACGCTACCGGCAGACCTACCATCTTGCGACCACGCTGTCGAGCCTACAGGCTGGCCATTGTCCACAACCAGGTTTCGTTGGAGCATCGTAGTGCTAAAGGAGAGGCCCCCACCCTGGGGCCACGTGACGACGGTCTCGTTGTCCGTGGGAACAACCACGCACGTCATGGCAAAGTTGTACGCATAGGGCCGTACACCTACAACCCACGAACTCCGTGCCACCGGTGTCTGCTTGAAGTTGGAGTACGCCCAGTTGAGAAGTGAGACTGTATCGGTGAAGCGCCCGGAGCTGGTCTGTGCGCCCAACACGCAGGTGAAGAGTTCGACCCCGTTGCGCTGGCAAGCTCCAAGGAAGGCGGCACTTCCCGCTACGTACCCGGTCTTGATGCCACGAATACCCTTGTAGGTCCCTAGAAGCTCGTCTGTCGAATAGAACGTCTTCTGTGCGCCTGCCACGCTCACGGTGACCGAGCGTGTGTGCACGGTGCCCGCGATGAACGGGTACTCCGAGAGGGCAACCCTGCCCATGAGGGCAAGGTCAGAGACGGTTGAGTAATGCCCGTCCTCGTCCAGGCCATGCGGGTTCATGAAGTGGGTGTTGGCCATGCCCAGCTCCTGGGCCTTCTCGTTCATACGTTCGACGAAGGCTTCCTCCGAACCGGCAACATTTATGGCAATGTTTTCCGCTGCATCGTTCGCCGAGTAGACGAGCATTACGCGGAGTAGCTGGCGAAGCGTTGGCGTGTCACCCTCCACAAAACCGGCGGTTTGAGAGTCCGCGCCAAGGTCGGTCGCGTGAATCTGACAGGGCGTGTCGAGGTCCATGCCGGAGTCAAGCGCAACCATGGCAGTCATGATCTTTGTAATTGATGCCATGGGCATTTGGGTGTCGGCGTTCTTCGAAAAGAGTACGTTGCCGGCAGAGTCCTCGACGATGGCGCACTGGGCCTCACTCAGGACGGGGCCAGTGAGGGTGGTGTCGTCCGCGTGAGCAAGTTGGGGAATCGCAAGCAGCGCGAGGGCGAAAAGAGCGGCAACAATGGGGCAACGGCGCAGGAAGGTCACTGGTTCTTCTCCCCCTCCTGCTCCGCGAGAGCCTCGTGACGAATCTGGATGCCCTCGCGCGTGTATATGATGGCGGTTGTTATAGAGCAGACAAGGCCAGCGTAGACAAAGAAGATGCCGAGCGCAGCCTGCTGCGCGTTGAGCCCCGGAAGCCAGGACACATCACAAAGCCCTAGGCCAGGCACCACAGGAGCCCCCAGGAGGAGGTCGCAGAAGCCAAACATGAGAAGTGCTGTGGTGATCTTGCCAATGTAGATTACGTCAACGGGGCGACGGCGGTACTTCTGTAGGACAAGCGCACCGATGCCCAGGTAGCAGTCGCGGCCAATGACGATAACCGCGACCCATATCGGGAGCTCGCCGGTAAGCACGATGGCCAGAACGCCCGTGAAGAGCAGGACGCGGTCCATGATGGGATCCATAACCTTACCCAGCCAGCTCACCGTTTGGGTACGACGCGCTATCTGGCCATCAAGGAAGTCCGTCACGGCTGCGATGGCGTAAAAGCTAAGAGCCAAAACGCGGTTGGTGCCCTGCACAAAGAGGATGAGAAAAGCAATGGTGAGCGCAAGGCGGCATGCCGTAATGACGTTAGCAACGGTGAGAATCTTGAACGAGGGGTTGTCTGGAGTTCCCTCTGGCGCGGTGGTTGTACCCGCGCGTTGGGCGGACTCGGCATCGGAGTCGGTCACGCTCCGGATCTGGGAACCCAAGCTCTCGAGTTTTCTTGCCACAGCATTGCCCTTCTGGTGCTATCCAAACCGGCAACCCGCACGTGGGCGGGTGCCCCCGAAATCCTCATACTACCCCAAAAGCATGCGCACTCCGCCCTTTGGCCACCGACCCCAAAACCTGACCAGACCCAAAAGCCCATGCGCAGATGTGCTTGTCTAGAGGACGGTCCTCTCCAGAAGACGCACCAGAACGCGTATGCCCTGAGCATACGCGCGGCGAGAAATGCGCTCGTTCACGCCATGGACGCCCGTCGCCTCCTCCTCCGGAGTTGGCCTAAAGGGGATGACGCGAAGGATAGAGTCGCAGACCGCCTCATAGCGAATGGCGTCGGTACCACCGCAGACAAAGGATGGCACCACATCGACGTCACGGTAGTAGTGCTTGAGCGCCTCCGACACCTCTGCGTAGCCTGCGCCACCCGTTGAGTCCATCCTTCCTGCAGGCGTGTAGTGAACGGCCGTTGCGGTGACGCCAGTGCCATCCAGAGCGTCCTCGACCCAGGCAAGCACGTCGTCTGCCGTTGTTCCCGGCAGGAGGCGGAAGTTGATGGTCGCACTTGCGTCGCCCGGCATCACGTTTGGCGCGGCAGAGCCACCCTCGAGCATGTCGACGGCCATCGTGGTTACCACGAAGGGATAGAGGCCGCGCCTGGCGGCGGCAAGGGAGGCTATCTTCTCGGCGTTGGCGTCCACGTCCTGGACGAGCGTGCGAAGTTGCTCCTCTGTGATGTGCGGCGCAAGCGCGCGGAAGGTGTCGCGCACGATGGGAGTGAGCTCGGGCGCCGGTCGCGACTCCACGATGTGTGAGATGGCCACGCTTAGGCGTTCAAGCGAGGTGCCTCCAAAGGGGTTGGAGGAGTGCCCGCCTTCTCCGTGAACATCCAGCCGCAGGTCAAGGTAGCCTTTCTGCGAGATGCACACATCGGTAAGCACGCGCCCGGGTGCACCCCACAGGGCGCCGTCAAACATGGTTGTCGTACCTTCGTCGAGGAGCCATTCGGCACGGACGCCGCGTTCCTCAAGGATGGCCGCAAGCTTGGTTGCGCCTGCGCTTGCGGTCTCCTCGTCGGCGCCAAAGGCGAGGACTACGGTGCGACGCGGACGGTCCCCACGAGCAAGAAGGTACTCAAGCGCCTCGAGCTCCCCCATGAGCATGTCCTTGATGTCGAGCGCCCCCCTGCCCCAGATGAAGGTCTCATCGAGGTCACCGGCAAAGGCATCGTGCAGCCAGTCATTCTCCGTGCCTGGGACTACCGGAACAACGTCCTGGTGAGCGAGGAGCAGCGCACAGGGAAGCGAGGGATCTGTCCCCGGGCAGGTAATGAGAAGGTTCCTTCCCACCTCCTCGAAGGTGGACGCCGCCATGATGTGCGGAAACGAGGAGCGCACGTGCGCGTGCAGCCTCTCGAAGGGCGCGTCCTCGGTCTTCTCGCCATGGTCTATGGTCTTGCAGGAAATCGCGCGCGCAAGACGCTCGCAGGCCCCGGTGTAGTCGAAGTCTGGGTAGTCTTCCTCGCTTGTGTAATGTGCGTATACATTGATACCGCTCATGGTTTCCCTTCTACCGCCCACGGCTTGTCAAAGTTGTCTTTTCCATGGTAGACGGCGTAATTTGGGCTACTCACCGAGAAGGCGACGCTTTCACGTTCAAGAAACGATTATGCAGATAAACTCAGTCTATGGGCGCAGGAGACGCCCGGTCCCAAAAGAAGGAGTAGCCATGGCGGAAGACGAGGAGTACTTCGAGGACGCCGAGCTCGACTTTGACGAGCTGGAGAGAGACGATGACTATGACTTCGGAGACCAAGGCGGCTGGGCCGACGACGACCCCGAGACCATAACACTCGAATACGATGACGGCACCTCAGAGAAGTGCGACGTGCTGGGTATATTCCCATACGATGGCAGGGAGTACATAGCGCTTGCGCCTGAGGGCGACCAGGAATCACTCTACCTATATGGGTACGTAGAGCATGATGACGGCACCAATGACATTGTCCCCATCGAGGATGATGCAGAATTCGATGCCGTAGCCGCGGAGTACCAGTCACTTATGGAGTAGACGAAGGCAGCTTTGCTTGTCAGTCGTTTCCCGGAAAGCAAGTGCCCCTCTCAGGTCCGTCCGAGAGGGGCACTTTATCACCGTCGAAACCCAAAGCTCTACTTTGAACGAATCACACGGATGCGCCGGACGCCCTCGGCCTGAGCGAGGCGGTCGATGACGTCTGCCGGCACCTCGCCCGCAATGTCGATGAGCGTGTAGGCCATCGAGCCACGGCTCTTGTTTGCCATGTTCTCGATGTTGATGCCATTGTCTGCCAAGTACTGCGAGAACTTGCCGATCATGCCCTGCACGTTCTGGTGGATGATCGCTAGACGCTCGCCGTAGGCAATGGGACCAAGGTCAACGGCGCCAAAGTTCACGGAGTGAGTGATGTTGCCGTTCTCGATGAAGTCGCGTAGCTCCTCAGCGGCCATGACGGCGCAGTTCTCTTCGGCCTCGGTGGTGGAGGCGCCCAGGTGCGGCAGGACGATTGCGTTCTTCATGTCAGCCGATACGGGGTTGGGGAAGTCAGTCACGTAGCGGGCAATGTGGCCCTCGGCAAGGGCGGCTGCCATGGCCCGCTCGTCCACGATGGTGTTGCGGGCAAAGTTGAGCACCACGGCCCCGGGCTTCATCTGGGAGATGAGCTCCGCGTTCACCATGTTCTTGGTGGAGTCCATTGCGGGAACGTGGATGGTGATGTAATCGCAATCGGCGACAAGGCGAGAGAGGTCATCGGCATGCTCGATGCGACGGTCGAGGTTCCACGCGGCAGAGACCGAGAGGTACGGATCATAGCCCACGGCCTGCATGCCAAAGCGGGTGGCCGTGTTGGCCACGGCGGCACCAATGGCGCCGAGGCCAATGACGCCCAGGCGCTTGCCGGCAAGCTCGTGGCCGGCAAACTGCTTCTTTGCCTTCTCAGCATGCTTGGCGAGGTCGGGGTCGTCTGCGTTGGCGCGCACCCACTCGATGCCGCCCACGATGTCGCGGCTGGCAAGGAGCAGGCCCGCAAAGACGAGCTCCTTCACGGCGTTTGCGTTGGCACCAGGCGTGTTGAAGACAACAATGCCCTCGTCAGCGCAGCGATCAAGCGGAATGTTGTTCACCCCGGCGCCGGCGCGCGCGATGGCGAGAAGGTCCTTGGGGAACTGGGTCTCATGAAGACTTGCACTCCTCACCATAATGGCGTCGGCGTCATCGAGAGTGTCGGTGAGCTCGTAGTTGGCCCCAAGGCGATCGGTGCCCGCCTTGGCGATGTTGTTCATGCAGTGAACCTTGTACATTCGGATGGCTCCTTGAGTCTAGTTGAGAGTGGGAAAACGCTGCTGGGAGAGGCTAGGCCTTCTTGTGGGAGCGCTCGAAGCCATCCATGAAGTTCACGAGCGCCTCGACGCCCGCCTTGGGCATGGCGTTGTAGATGGAAGCGCGCATGCCACCAACGGTGCGGTGGCCCTTGAGGTTCACGAGACCGGCCTCTGCCGCCTGGGCGACAAACTCGGCGTCGAGGTCCTTGTCGCCCGTGACGAAGGGCACGTTCATGAGCGAGCGGCTCTCCGCATCGGTCACCGTGGGGTGGAAGAGCTCAGAAGAGTCAAGGTAGTCGTAGAGGATCTTGGCCTTCTCGACATTCTTCTCGTGCATGGCCGCAAGGCCGCCGTTCTCGAGCAACCACTGGAACACCAGGCCGCACATGTAGATGCCCCAGCAGTTGGGGGTGTTGTAGAGCGAGCCCTTGTCGGCCTGCGTCTTGAACCGCAGCATCGTGGGAACGCCAGCCAGGTCATCGGGGATGAGGTCCTCGCGCACGATCACGATCTGCACGCCGGCGGGGCCAACGTTCTTCTGGACGCCTGCGTGGATGCACCCAAACTTGGTCACGTCAACTGGCTCGGAGAGGAACATCGAGCTCTGGTCGGCAACGAGCGTGTGACTCTTCGTGTTGGGCAAGGTGTGGTACTGCGTGCCGTAGATGGTGTTGTTCTGGCAGATGTAGAGGTAGTCGGTGTCCTCGCGGATGGGCAGGTCAGAGCAGTCGGGAATGTAGGTGAAGTTCTTGTCGGCAGAGCTGGCCACCACATTGGGGTCGCCTAGGATCTGGGCCTCCTGATAGGCCTTCTTTGCCCAGTTGCCGGTGATCACGAAGTCCGCCTTGCGGTGTGGAGCCAGGTTGATGAAGGTGGTCGCAAAGAGCAGCGAGTCACCGCCCTGCAGGAAGAGCACCTTGTAGTTCTCGGGGATGCCCATGAGGGTGCGAATGTCGGCCTCGGCATTGTCGATGATGCCCTGGAAGACCTTGGACCTGTGGCTCATCTCCATGACGGACATGCCGCAACCCTGGTAGTCAAGGATCTCAGAGCCCGCGCGAGAGAGCACCTCCTCCGGAAGTACGGCGGGGCCGGCGGAGAAGTTGTACACGCGTGCCATGTAGATCACTCCAAAATCTGGTGAATCGCGGTTTCCCGGCCGCGGCCGCGCAGGCGCACGGAGTGCAGTCGGCTTGCGTTTCAACATGATAGCGGGCGAATGACGAAACTCTCCATCTGTTACGTTTTGATAACCTAGGTGCCAGATGGGAATTTGTGGAGTGGCGTTGTCTTCCCGCCATCGAATGCTGCCCATCCTCCAGCTGCTAGACTTGGACCAACGGCTTTGACCGAGGGGGCGTTCTATGGGACGAGCGGCAGGAATCGGCGAGCGTGATTCTCGCTCTGGCGTTGACGTTGTCTTCTTTGACATCGACGACACCCTGTACGATCAGGCAAGGCCCTTCGCGTATGCGGTGAGGCGCGTCTGTGGTGACATTCCCGGCGCAACGGACGCAGCGCTCTACGACGCGAGCCGCCGTCACAGCGGTCCAATATTTGCGGCCTTCTCGGCCGGCCGCACGCCCACAACAGAGGAGTACGCCCTGCGCATGCAGCAGACGCTTGCCGACTTTGGCGTCTCGATCAATCACGAGACCGCCGTGGAGGCGCAGCGCGTCTATGCGGACGAGTCTGGAGTGGCCATGTCGCTCTCCCCTGCCGTGGCCTCCTGCCTGGACGCATGTCGCGCTCGTGCCTGCTTGGGTTTGGGTGTCATCTCAAACGGACGGGAGGAGCTTCAATCCGAGAAGCTCGAAATTCTCGGCATTTCGCAATGGGTCTCTTCCGACGCCGTCTTTGTCTCACAGGCCGTGGGTCTGGCAAAGCCCGATCCAGCGCTCTTTGAGTACGCATGCGGCCGCCTTTGCACAACCCCAGCCCGCTGCGTCTACGTTGGTGACGCCTGGGACACAGACGTCGTGGGCGCGCGAGCGGCGGGGATGCCATGCGTGTGGCTTAACCGCCGCGGGCGTGCTCGGCCGCAGGACGCTAGGGGGGTCTCCCCAACCTGGGAGGTTGGGAGCGAGGAGGAGCTACGCGCGCTCGTCGGAAGCGAGTCATTCTGGCGGTTATCGCACACGTAAGGCGAACTATGATGGGCACACGCTAAGAGAGAGGGCAGGATATGGATTCAAGGCTTGAACCACTGTTCACTCCGTGGAACATTGGCAGTTGCGAGATCAAGAACCGCATTGTCATGACTTCCATGGGCGGTACCAACATCTTTGGGTGGATGGAGAGAAACCACTTCGACCGGGACGGTGCCCGCTTCCTCATGGAGCGCGCGCAGAACAACGTTGGCTTGCTCCTTCCCGGCTGCCAGCCCGTCTACAACCCTATCGGCGGGCAGTGGCTTGACCACAACCGCGCCATGTACGAGGAGCTCAAGCCCTTCATGGAGCAGCTGCACGCCACGGGGGCAAAGATGTTCGTGCAACTCACGGCTGGCTTTGGACGCAGCTTCACGGTATCTGACTCCATGGAGGAGCTCTACACCAACCCGCTGCTGCGTGCGCTTTCTAAGCCGTTCCTGGACCTCGACAAGGTGTGTGCCACGGCGTCCCCCTCGCCAAACCGCTGGTCGGATAAGGTGCCTTCCCGCGAGATGACCATCGGCGAGATAGACCGCATCGTTGAGGCGTTTGCCACCTGCGCGAAGATGCTTCGTGATGCCGGCGTTGACGGCGTTGAGGTGCACGCCGTCCACGAGGGCTACCTGCTCGACCAGTTCACCCTTCCTTACGTGAACCACCGCAACGACATCTACGGAGGCTCGCGCGAGAATCGCTACCGCTTCCCAGTGCGCATTGTCCACGCCATCCACGACGCAGCCGGCGAGGACTTCCCCGTCTCGCTTAGATACTCCGTGGTGAGCCGCACCAAGGGCTTCCGCGAGGGTGCCCTGCCCGGCGAGGACTACGTCGAGGTAGGAAGGACAATGGAGGAGTCCGAGTGGGCCGCTCGCTACCTCACTGACGAGGGCTACGCGATGCTCAACTGCGACAACGGCACCTATGACGCCTGGTACTGGGCTCACCCGCCCATCTACATGCCCGAGAACTGCAACCTCGAGGACGTCGAGCACATCAAGGGCTTCGTGGACGTCCCGGTTGTCTGCGCAGGCCGCATGGACCCCTATGTTGGCGCGCAGGCCGTGGCCGAGGGCAAGCTCGATGCTGTTGGCTTTGCTCGCCAGTTCCTGGCCGACGGCGAGTGGGTCACCAAGCTCGTCGAGGGGCGCGAGAAGGACATCCGCCCCTGCATCTGCTGCCACAACGGGTGCTTCAACATGTGCCACTACAAGGGCCACGCCAACACGCAGACGCTCGAGGACTCGCTGCACCTCTCGCGCTGCGCGGTGAACCCAGAGACCATGCAATATGAGAAGCACCACATCCGCCCCACCACCACGCCCAGGCGCGTTGCCGTGGTGGGTGGCGGCATCGGCGGCATGGAAGCCGCGCGTGTGCTTGCGCTTCGTGGCCACTGGCCCGTCATCTACGAGCAGTCCGACCACTTGGGAGGCGTTTTCCGCGAGGCCGCTTCCGCGAGCTTCAAGGGCAAGCTCCGCGACCTTCTCGCCTGGTACGAGCGGCAGATGAAGGAGCTTGGCGTCGAGATTCACTACAACCGCGAGGTCATCGACGTGCAGGAGCTGGATGAGGACTACGTCATCGTGGCCACCGGAGCTACGCCCAAGCGCCTTCCCGTTCAGGGCTTCGAGCGCGTGATGGACGCCCTGGACTACCTCGACGGCGCCGAGGTAGGCGAGCGCGTGGTGGTCATTGGTGGCGGCCTCACGGGCTGCGAGGTAGCGCTCGAGCTTTACCTTTCCGGCAAGGAGCCCGTCATCGTTGAGATGAAGGATGACCTGGTGGCGCAGGACGGCGTTTGCCTTGCCAACTCGAGCTACCTGCGTGAGTTCTTCGCCTGGAAGAAGGTTCCCGTCTACCTGGAGTCCACGGTGCGCGCCATTGGCGAGGACTGGGTGCAAATCTCGCACAAGGACGGCACGCTCGAGCGAATAGCGTGCGACTCGGTGGTAAGCGCTGTTGGCTACACGCCCGACCCCATCTCGCAGCCCGACGGTCGCCACGTGCAGCTCGTTGGCGACTGCGCCGGCGTTGGCAACCTGCGTTCAGTCATTTGGCGCGCCTACGAGGCCGCCTCGCGCGTTTAGTTGGGGGAATTACGAGAATGAAGGGAGGCCAGCCCATGGAGCTGACCCAGGAGGAGCGTGACATCCTTGACGGCAAGCAGGGAGAGACGCTTGCCAAGGTGATGAGAACGCTCGTCGAATACGGAGAGGCGTTTGGTGCCACGCGCATGGTCAAGGTGACGGCGCCCGGGCACCTGGTGACAAGCTTTGGCATCTCGATCCTCGAGGCAAACTTCCGCCTGATGGACGAGCTCATTAAGGCGGGGCTCAAGACAAAGGAGCCTTTCACCGTCGACCCGCGTCCCATCGACAACGCAGACGTTCCCGCAAGCGTGGTCCAGAAGGTCGTGGGCGCGGTCACCTACAGCAAGCAGGACGCCTACGAGCGCCAGCTGCGTGCCGTTGGTCTCAAGGACGAGAACGCCTTCACCTGCGCCTGCTACCTGCCCGAGGTTGGCAACGCCCCAAAGCGCGGCGACGTCCTGAGCTGGGCAGAGTCCTCTGCCGTGGTTTATGCCAACTCTGTCCTTGGCGCGCGCTGCAACCGGAATAGCGGATTCATCGACCTCTTTGGCAACATTGTGGGCGAAGTCCCGGAGTTTGGCCTTCTCACCGATGAGGGACGCAAGGCCACATGGGTCGTGGACGTGGAGTGCACCAAGAAGCCCCAGGCGCAGGTGCTGGGCTCTGCCATTGGCATGAAGGTGATGGATGAGGTCCCCTACATCCGTGGGCTTGACCAGTGGCTGGGCTGCACGCTTGACGATGCAGCGAAGGCCTATCTCAAGGACATGGGAGCCGCTACGGCATCAAACGGTGCCGTAGGCCTCTACCACGTGGATGGTATCACGCCCGAGGCGGTTGACCTTGGCGAGTCTCTCGTCACCAAGGGCGCGAAGCACTATGTGATCGACGACGCGGAACTTGAGCGCGTGAAGGCGAGTTACCCCAACATCTGGAAGAAGTCCAACGCCCGCCCGCGTCTTGCGTTTATCGGCTGCCCGCACTGCTCACTAGACCAGCTCAAAGACTGGGCTCACCGCATTCCGGAGGCCCTTGCTCGCGAGGGGCGCACACGCGTCGCGGTGCCCACGGTTGTCTCGAGCGCACCGGACGTGCTTGCGGCCTTCGATGGGACGCCTGAGAAGCGAAAGCTCTTGGCAACGGGCGCCAAGCTCACCTACATCTGCCCACTCATGTACATGGACAACCCTGCCACGGACCTGCCGGTGGTGACGTGCTCCAACAAGCTGCGCACGTACACGAGCGCGCGCTACTTTGACGAGGACGACCTGCTTCGCATCATCGCGAGGGGAAGGATCGACTAATGGCTGAGAAGACCTTCAGGGGGCGCGTTGTTGTTGGCGGAGCCGTGAGCGCAAAGGCACTGGTGAGCCATGGTGGGTTCAACACTCTGGCAAGCTACCAGCAGCCGCTCATCCTAAAGAACGTGAAGGCGCCCTGTTCCGACCAGAACAATCCCGACCTCTACAAGAAGCCCCTCCAGGGGGCGGCCATCTGCCTGCCACAGACCATCGGCTCAACCACGGGCGGCATGGTCCTCATGTGCGCATGCGACATGGGTGCGGGTCCGGCCTGCATGCTCTTCTCGAAGCCCATCGATCCGCTTGCCGCAGCGGGCGCCTTTCTCGCCAAGAACTGGACCGAGCACCCGTTTGTCGTTATTGACCAGCTTGGCGACGAGTTTCTCGACTACGTGCATGACGGCATGGGCGTGAGCGTGGCCGAGGACGGAACCGTTACTATAACGGGATGACGATGGCTTCGGCGATGTTTGTGCTCGTCGCCGGAAGGACAGGTTCATTGCATTTTGCGTCACTCAGCGCCCTCCGGCGATTATTTGTCGCCGGAGGGCGGTTAATGTTGCAACTCTTGCCAAAATGACCACTTTGGCCATTGCCCGTGAGTGGTGAACACCGCAGCATTGCTCTTGTTTCAATCACGACCATCTACCACCGGTTGATCTCCTCGAGAAAGGCGTGGCCATAGCGTTGGAGCTTTGCGCGCCCCACGCCGGAGACCTGGAGCAGGTCCTCCTCACTCGTGGGGCGGCGCCGCACCATGGCGCGCAGCGTTGCGTCCGAGAAGACCATGTAGGGCGGGACGTGGAACTCGTCAGCCAGCTGCTTGCGCAGCGCGCGCAGGCGCTGGAAGAGCCGCTTGTCCTCGTCGGTGACCTCGGACTCGCTGGGAAGCTCGCGTGTGCGATAGGAGCCGCTCGAACCAGATGCGCCAAATGCCCTGCGTGGACGAGCGGCCCGAAGATACTCGTCTGCAGAGGCGTGCAGGCAGACAGAGCAGCCGCCACATCCGGCCGAGCCATCACCTGACCCAAGCGAGGAGGCGTCCTGGCCAAAGTAGCGCAGCACCCGTGCACGAAGGCACGAGTCGCTCATCGCATACCCAATCATGGCCGAGAGGAGCCGCTTCCTGTTACGCAGAAGCGTCACCCTCTCGGCCCGCGAGGTATCGGGCGGAAACTCGGTGTTGTCAATAAAGAAGTGGCAGGTGCGGATGTCGCCGCGACTCCACAGGAGGTAGCACTCTGCCGGTTCGCCGTCTCGACCGGCGCGTCCTGCCTCCTGGTAGTACTCCTCCAGTGAGAGGGGCAACCCACAGTTCACGACAAAGCGAACGTCGGACTTGTCGATACCCATGCCAAACGCGTTGGTGGCAACCATGACGCGGACCTCGTCGCGCACGAAGGCCTCCTGAGAGGCGGCTCGCTCGTCATTCTCCATGCCCGCGTGGTAGCTTGCCGCGGTTATTCCGGCTGCACGTAGGGTCTCCGCCAGCTCGTCAACCTTCTTGCGCGTGGTCGCATATACGATGCCGGACCAGGTGGGATGCGCAGAGAGGTAGCCCAGAAGCCAGCGGGTTCGCTCCTTGGGCGTAAGCTCGAAGGACGAGAGGCAAAGATTGGGTCGATCGAAGCCGTTCACCTGGATGGCGGGGTCGTGCAGGTCGAGCAGGCGCGACACGTCCTGCCGAACTTGCGCCGTTGCGGTTGCCGTAAGCGCGCAGACAACAGGCCGCTGCGGGAGCTGGTTGACAAAGGAGGGGATCCCGCGATAGGCCGGGCGAAAGTCCTGTCCCCACTGGCTTACGCAGTGTGCCTCGTCAACGGCCACAAGCGGCACCCGCACCTGTTGAGCAAAGGCAATGAAGCGCTGGTCAGCAAGGCGTTCCGGCGCAACGTACATGATGTCGTACCAGCCGGCTATGGCGCGTGCCATCACGACCTCCTGCTGGCGAGGTGTGAGCGTGGAGTTGAGGTAAGAACCCCGGATGCCCGCCTCCTTGAGCGAGCGCACCTGGTCGCCCATGAGCGAGATGAGCGGCGACACCACAAGCGTAAGCCCGCCGAGAAGTACCGCCGGAATCTGGTAGCAGATGGACTTGCCGGCTCCCGTAGGCATGACGGCAAGCGCGTCGCGACCAGAGAGAATCGACGAGATGACCTCCTCCTGCCCGGGCCTAAAGGAGTCATAGCCAAAGTAGGTGCGCAGAGCTTCGCGAGCGCGGACCATGGCTCCTTCTCCCCAGTCCATGCTGTTCTCGCCTGCCACCAACAAACCCCCTTTATGTCTACTTAAAGACGATGCCGCTCGCCGATTGTTTAGCGCCATCCGCAGGTACTACCATACAACGCATGGGGAGTAAGGAAGACACAGCAACAGCAAAGTATCGGCAGATGACTGAGGAGCCCGTAAAGCCCCTCATCCTCACGCTTGCCGCTCCCTCAATCGTCTCCAACCTTGTGACCAGCATCTACAACCTCTGCGACACCTTCTTTGTGGGATCACTTGGGACCTCCGCCGAAGGCGCCATTGGCATCTCGTTCGTAGTCATGACCGCCATCCAGGCCGTAGGCTTTGGCATGGGGCAGGGCACCGGCAACGCAATCTCGCGCTATCTGGGCGCAAAGGAGCGGGAACGCGCCTGCATCATGGCAACCAACGGCCTAGCAACCACGCTTCTTCTCGGCACGCTCATCGCCATTGTGGGCAACATCCTCATCGAGCCCATCTGCCTGGTGGCAGGTTCGACCGAGACCATCCTCCCCTACGCCAAGACCTTCGTGGGCATCATTCTTCTGGGCGCACCCTTCATGTGCAGTTCGCTCATGCTCAACATGCAGCTGCGCTTCGAGGGAGAGGCGCTCCATTCCATGATTGCCATCATGACAGGCGCCCTCATCAACATTGGGCTTGAGCCGATTCTTATCTATGGGGCTGGCCTTGGCATAGCAGGCAGCGCCATCTCTACGGTGATCTGCCAGTTCATCAGCTTTTGCATTCTTGTCTGGCAGATCCAACATGTGGGGATAACGCCCCTCTCGCCCAAGTGGCTGAGAAGGCCCACTCGCGCCATGGTTACCAAGATCGTGAACGGCGGTCTTCCCTCCTTTGTGCGCCAGTGCATGCTCGGTGTGGCTACCACGCTCCTCAACGAGGCGGCGCGTCCCTTTGGCGACGCAGCGATAGCCGCGCTCGCCGTGGTGCAACGCATCACGAGCATTGGCAACTACGTTCAGATTGGCATTGGCCAGGGATTCCAACCAGTGATTGGCTACAACTACGGTGCCAAGCTCTACGAGCGCATTCGCGCTGGCTACCGTTTTGCCGTGCGCACGGCCTTTATCGCCGTAGCTCTGCTGGGCGTTGTGACGTTTGCCCTAGCTCCGCAACTTGTGGGGCTCTTCTCGAGTGACGCGGAGGTCGTGGGGATAGGCACGCTTGCCCTGCGCGTGGAAAGCTTCACGCTCCCGCTCACGGGCACAGCAATGATCACCAACTTCCTCCTCCAGACCACTGGCCGCATGTGGCGCGCAACCATCCTTGGCGCATGCAGGCTTGGCCTCGTGCTTGGTCCCGTGGTGCTGTTTCTGCCGCCCCTGCTGGGACTTCTCGGCGTCCAGCTGGCGCAGCCAGTGACCGACGTCATCACGTTTCTGGTAACGATTCCCATGGCTTGGTCGATTCTGCATGAGCTTGCGGAGGAGGAGCGAGAGAGCAAGCGCGCGAAGGGGGCAGCCGTCCAGGCCGATTAGCGCAAAGCCTCAGCCAGAAAGCGCCGCCGCGATGCGAGAGAACCACTCATCGGCGACGCCCTTGGGAAATACCGTGATGTAGCTCTCGAAGAACTTGCCGTATTCGGTTTGGTCCACCGCATATCCCAGATAGCCGTCGACGTAGCCACACACCAGCACGGGGACCGGCGAGGAATCTCTCAGCTGCTCTCCAAAAGAGAAGACAACCTCGGAGGGGACAAGGGCGAGCCTCACGCCCCCAAGGTCAGCCAAAGCGGCTGAAGCATCAAGGCAAATCCGTGGTATTGCCAGTTTTGCTTCAACCATGCCAAGCATTTGGCGAAGGTCGTCCTCACGGGCGGCAACGCCGGACGCCTTGGCGGCAGCAGGATCCTTGAGGAGACCAGTGAGCACCCGCTTTGCCGAGAGGAGCGTCTCGTCCTCTGCCGGCACGTAGTCGAGGTGGACCGGAACATCCTGTATTCCTTTGAGCACTATCTGGGCAGACCGAAGCGTTACCGCCGCAAAGCGCCGGGCAATCTCTCCGCCAATGCGCTCCACCTCGTCGAAGCCCTCCCCGCATCGCGTGAACCTCGTGCTTGAGTCTCCGGCGTCCCCAACGAGGACAACCGCTTGAGCGCCCGTGAGCGCCTCGTACCTCTCGCGAAGAGATCCCACATAATCCGTGGAAAGCAGGCGATTCTCCCCATGGAGCACGGTTGGATGGCAGGCAACGTGCAGAATGTCGATGCGCTGGGAAGCCCCATCATTGGCAAAACTAAGGCCGGTTCCGGTTGTGTCGCAGCCGGCATCGGCACCGTTGCGGTTTGTGAAGAGGCCGGAGAGGTCGCACGTACCAAGCTGCGCCGTCACGTTCCCCTGGCTTTTCAGCTGATTCTTGCACTTCTCGGCGCAAGAGCCCACTGCGTCGAGAAGGACCTCGATGAATGAGGGGTCCGGCGGACACCCTGGATCTGCAAGCTTGCTCACCTTTGGACCGGAGTGAGTATGTATTGCGGCAACATGCACGCTGTCTTTGGGAAGACCGGTGCGCAATGCAATTGCCCGACGGGCCTTCTCCGCAAGCGACGGTTCGAGGAAGAACACGTCAGCGACGCAAATGCAGAGATAATGCAGCCGTTGCCCCTCCCCATCGGAGAGGAGCACACAGCGCACGCCGATTCTGTCGTGAACTCCTATGGCCTCGCGCCGGCCGTAGCCGTCCATGGGGAATGGCACGTCCGGCGTAATGTCTTGCTGGGCGTAAGTTACGCGCATCTTAGGCCGCCTTTGTCGCCGTTTGCTCTACGCCCTTCTCGGTTCCATCGCCCTTGCTCTCAAATCCAAAGACAAGCACGAGCGCAAGCGCTGCGACAAAGCTTACGGCCGCCTCAGCCAGGAACCAGCCAATGGGCGCAAACGAGGCGAGCGTGAACACGTTAACAAGGAAGTTGAAGACAATGAGCTGCACGTTGCCAATGCCGCCCACGGCTCCGCCAATCGCGCCTGCCGCAACAACCATGGGGATGAGCTTGCGGTACCTCATGATGACACCATAGATGAGGGGCTCGTTGACACCCGAGAGAACGCCAGAAATGAGGTACGAGCCAATGAGGGTCTTGTAGCCCTTGTCCTTAGTACGCAGGAAGACGCCAAAGCTTACGCCAAGGCATGCAAAGACGCTGGCAGCGGCAAGAGCAAAGATTGGGTCTCCCCCGTTTGCGTTGAGATTTGCAAGGATGATGGGAATGATTGCCCAGTGCACGCCAAAGATTACGAGAAGACCCCAGAACCCACCCATCACGATGCCGGCGACAACCATGTTGGCGCTGACAAGGTAGTTGATAGCGGCGCCGGCGCCATTTGCGACGGCGTTGCCGATGGGGCCGAGCACCAGCACGGTGAGGGGGACCATCACGGCAAGGTCAATTGCGGGGACGAGGAAGCTTCTCAGGTTCTTGGCTAGATGGGCGTTGAGGAAGCGCTCGAGGAAGCTCGTGACCCACACGGCGAGGAGGCTCGGAACGATGGTGGCCGAGTAGTCAACTGCAACAATGGGAATCGAGAAGAAGCTCTTGGGATCGCCGGTCTGAAGCGCTGTGAAGTTGGGCTCGAGGAGCGCCGCGCCGATAATTGCTCCAACGAGGGGCGTAACGCCCAGTTTCTTTGCAGCATAGAAGCCAACAAAAATTGGCAGGAAGTAGAAGATCGCATGTCCTGCGGCATACCAAACGGCAAACTGGCCGCTATCAGCGGGGCAGACGCCAAGCCCTGCAAGGATGATGAGCACCGCCGTAAGGATGCCGGCACCAGCAAAGACGGGAAGGAGCGGCGTGAGCGCACCAGAGATATAGTCGAAGATCCTCGCCAGCACCGAGCGGTGGTCATTCTCGGCAGGCGTGGGTTCTTCTGGTGCTTGCGGGGCCGAGGCGTCGAGAAGGCCCACAAGCGGCGTGTATACGGTCTCGACAGCCGGGCCGATGACCACCTGGAGCTGTCCGCCCTTCTCGACTACGCCAAGGACTCCCTCCGTTGCCTTAAGCTTGACAGCGTCTGCCTTTTCGCCATCCTTGAGAGTGAACCGCAGCCTGCTGGCACAGTGGGTCACGCCCTCTACATTGTCTGGGCCACCAACGAGGTCGAGGATGCTTTGCGCGAGCGCCTTTTCGTCCATCTCTGCCTCCGCGTTTGAGGTTTGTGTTTCGTAACGTGCACCATGCTAGCGCTGTACGTGCACGCGGAATGCGTTGGTATCAACCATGTAACGATGCGAGCGTCCTAGACCAATCGCCTGTCGCTGAGTCTGTATGACGTTGCGCGAGAGAGTCGTCATCCAGGGCAACCTTTGCCCCAAGTGCGCCTATCATGAGCCGCTGTGAGGAAAATGCGCATTAGGTGCCAGCTGCATGGAGGCATTGAATTATGGAAACGTTTGATGAGCTGTACTATCGGGAGCCCTACACGCGAGAGTTCGATGCCTCCGTTGTGTCGTGCAAACCGGCTGACGATGGGTACGCGATTGTGCTTGACCAGACGGCTTTCTACCCCACCGGAGGGGGGGCAGCCCGGTGACCGAGGCACGTTGAGCGCTAGCGCAGGCGAAGACAGCCTCGTTGCCCATGTGCGCGAAGCGATATCCGGTGATGGCGCGGGCGAGGTTATCCATCTCTCGGACATTTCGCTTCCCGTTGGTGCTAGCGTCCATGGCTGCCTTGACTGGACCTGGCGGCGCGACAACATGGATGCGCACACCGGCGAGCACATTGTCTCGGGCATCGTGCATGCCCTCTTTGGCTACAACAACGTTGGCTTTCACATGGGCGAGCGCTGCATCGAGGTCGACTTTGACGGTCTCCTTACAGACGATGACGCGCTCGACGTAGAGCGGCGCGCCAATGCGGCAATTCGCGAGGACGTGAGCGTAGAGGCGCTTCTCCCCTCTCCCGCCGAGCTTGCTGAAATGGACTACCGCAGTAAGAAGGACCACGACGGCCAGATTCGCGTGGTGAGGATTGCCGGCGTGGACTCCTGCGCCTGCTGCGGCACGCATGTGTCTTCCACCGGTCAGGTGGGGCTTATCAAGATCTTGCGGGTGACCACCAAGAAGAAGCGCACCCGCCTAGAGCTTCTCTGCGGCCGCCGCGCGTTGGAGGCATGCGAGGCTGCCATGGCGGCACTACGTGACTCCAGCAACTTCCTCACGGTTGGAGACGAGGAGGTTCCCGAGGCGGTACGTCGCCTCTCTACCGAAAGGGATGACCTCAAGCACCAGCTCAAGCAAGCTGGTCGCAAGCAGATTGACCAATATGTGGCAACGTTGGCACCCGAGGGGTCGCTGGCTGTGTGCTGCCTTCCCGAGCTGGACGTTGAGGACCTTCGCTACCTGTGCGAGCAGGTCCTCGAGCGCACGGACGCAACAGTTTGCGCTGGCGTTTCGCCCGTTGAAGATGGCCCCCGGCTTGCGTATGTGATTGCGTCTACTGATGCTGACCTGAGACCAGCATGCAAGGAGCTTAACCGCAGGCTTGATGGCCGTGGCGGGGGCAAAGCCCAGCTGGTTCAGGGCGGTTGGGCGTCATCCAGCGATGCAGCCCTGACTGCAATCCGCGACGTGCTGGGATAGCAGGGCCTCACCCAAAGGTGCCTGCCCAAAAAGTACGGTTGTCAGTACTTTTTGAGAAAATGGTCGAGTACAAACACGCTGACTATTTTTTCGAGCCGCAGGTAGGGAATTGCCACCTATTGGGTGATACTAAGCATTACTTCGAAAAAGTACTGTAAAGTCCGATTTTTTGGCACAGGGATCCCTGAAAACCCAAAGCGAATTACTGGTATGAGGCATACAGTGATCGCATTGAGTCGGGCATGGACGAGGAAGCCGCCGTCTATTATCTTGGGAGTGTCGATGCTGCCGCAACGTCGGTGGTAGAGAGTATGCCAACCATCCAGCGAAGCTTCTGCAACCTTCGGCAAAACCACGAGAGGACGGTGCTGGTTACGGTGCCTCTCGTTCTTGGCGCTCTTGCCTGGGTGCCAGTTGTGTTTGCCATCGCGATGATGGCCGTTGCGGTGTATGTGCTCCTGTGGAGCCTCATCCTTGCAGGGTGCGCGTTTGTCGCATCTGGCTATGTCTTTGGCGTCTCGTCAATTATTGCGTTCATTCTTGGCGCAACGTCGGACAACTGGGTTGCAGGAGCCATGGATGGAGGTGTCTCACTTGCACTTGGTGGTGCCGCGGTGCTCTTGACCCCTATTGCCATCCAGGTGACAACCATCCTGTACCAGGCATCCATTCGATTTGGACGCTGGGTTGCACACTTGGTGGTGGGCGCCATCATCTGCGGAGCGGGCCTGGCACTGGCGCTTATCAGCCTTATTGCCTGCGCCTTTGCGCCTGAAACGGTGGCTCCTCTGCCCACGGTCAATGCGGGTTCTTGGGCACGATAAGCTATCCGCACCTCCCGCAGAGCCTAAGCTTTACGAGGTAGGCGATCCCACGTCAAAGCTGGGCGCCCGGCGACCGCCTCTGGCTGTCTGGCGCTTTACATGAAGGTTAGGGTGCTTGCAGTGATGTGCAACCTTTGTGACATATGCCATAGAGTGGGTAACATAAGAAATGATCCCACATTGAGGACCTAATCCCACTTTTCAAGACATATTTGATATAAGGTGAGAAGCATGTACGCAGACTATCACGAGCGCCATGGGCATGGCGGACATTACGGTCACCATCACGGTGGCTACCATCACGAGCACGGATATCACCACGATTACGCCAGCGGAGAAGGCCAAGCAGATACAGACCCTGAGCTTGTTTGCCCATGCGTAGGCGTTACCAAGGCAGACATCGAGCAGGCCGTTGCCAACGGCGCAAGGACACTCGAGGACGTGAAGAACGCAACCGGGGCAGGAACGCGCTGCGGACGCTGCACAGGGGCCGTCGAGGCAGCCCTCCAGGAAGCCCTTGCGGCCCAAGCGTCGTAGGGGTTGCTACCCGAGAAGAACGCGCCCCAGCTCATTGACCGTGTCTACTACCGTTGTGGCACCAGCGCTGAGAAGCTCCTCTCGGGATCCGTAGCCATAGGTGACGCCCACGAATCCCACCGAGGCAGCCTGTGCGCCCCGCGCGTCCTGCGCGCGGTCACCCACCATTGTGACCATGTTCTTCTCGCCACGCATTCCCAGACGAACGAGCGCTTCGTTGATGACGTCCGCCTTCGCGGTGCGCTTCTCGTCCAGCGTTGCCCCTACCACCTGGTCAAAGAGGTCTGTCATCCCAAAGTGGTCAAGGATTCTTTGCACGAACGGCTCGGGCTTGGACGAAGCCACGCAGGTGAGGATGCCCGCCGCCCTCAGCGTGCTGAGAAGCTCAATAATTCCCTGGTACGGGTGGTTCTCAAAGAGCCCAACGGTTGTGTAGCGTTCACGATAAAGCTCGAGCGCTCGCAGCGCCTCCTCGTGCGACATGCCGGAGAAGTCCATGAACTCCTGGACGAGCGGCGGACCAATGAAGACCGAGAGCATAGAGGGGTCCGGCACCTCTCGCCCCATCTTCTCGAGCGCGTACTGGACGGACTTAACAATGCCCTCGCCAGATGCGGTGAGCGTCCCATCGAGATCGAAGAGCACCGCCTTTGCCACGTTCCCTCCCCTGCCTACAAGTCCTACCAAGAAGACGCGCAACGCTGCTCACCAGAGTTTAGCTCCTTTTCTTAATCGAATGCTGCATTGCCCAGGTAGCTGATAACGATAGTAAGAAATGGAGCTAATCTCTGCACCGAGAAGATTCGCGGGAGAAGCCCGAAGAGCGAGGAGAGCAAAGCGGCCCCAGGCGCAAACCCGGGGCCGCTCGCCTATACAGCCTGGATGTCCTTCACCATCACGTCTCTGCCGGTCACGAGGTAGGTGTTGTGACCGCCGCAGACGGGGCAGGCCTTTCCGTACTCGGTGGTGCGGTAGGTCTTCTTGCAGTCGCGGCAGTACGAGATGCCCGCCACGATGATCATGTTGAGCTCGCACTCCCGCATGTGCTCGGTGCGAAGTTTTGCCCACTCGAAGCAGTCGCGAAAGTAGCTGGGCACGATGGTGCTGACCTCCCCCACCTCGAGGTCAACGCGCACCACCTTGCTCACGCCGTTCTTGCGAGCGGCCTCCTCGACCATGTCGATCACGCGCACGACAATGCCCAGCTCATGCATCTACGCGTTCTCCTCACGCGACTCGTCGCTCGAGTTGCCCGTGTAGGGGTGCGTGCGATTGAACTCCTTGTGAGTGCGGTTGTACTCGCGGCGCTTCTCGCGCATGATCTTGGCCTCCTCCGAGCCGGAGTTTGCCACAATCTTCACCGCACGCTTGATCGCGTAGCTGGCGAGCCCAGCCACCTTGTCCTCGGCCACGCGCATGTCTGTCATCTCGGGGTGGTCGCGGTAGAGGTGGATGGCGTCGAACTTGCAGCGAGTAGTGCAGATTCCGCAGCCAATGCACTTGTTGGGGTCAACAAAGGACGCGCCGCAGCTCAGGCAGCGCTTGGTCTCGATGGCCACCTGCTCGGCTGTGAGCGTGCGGTGCGTGTCGCGGAAGCGGTCGGCACCCTCGGGGTCCATGCCCTCCTCCTGGCGGCCCGCATTGTCGTACGAGTCGATAAGAAGGTCGTCCTTGTCGAACTCAAGGTAGTTGTGGCGGTCGCGGCCAATGGTCATGCTCGCACCCTCCTGCACGCGGCGGTGCAGCGACTCGGCGGCATAGTGGCCAGCGGCAATGGCGTCAATCACGAACTTGGGACCAGTGAGGACGTCACCGCCCACAAAGATGTCCTTGTCTGCCGTCTGGAACGTGAGGGCATCTGCCTGCGGGTAGTTGCCGTGATGGAAGGTGACCGAACGGCCGTCGAGAAGGCCGCCCCACTCGATGGCCTGGCCAATGGCAAAGACAACCTGGGTGCAGGGCACGGTGATAGTCTCATCCTCATTGTAGAGCGGCGAGAAGCGCTTGGTCTTGGGGTCGATGACCTGCGTGCAGCGCTTGAAGACGACGCCCTTCACATGACCGGACTCGTCGACGAGCACTTCCTTGGGGCCCCATCCGTTTTGAACGGTGACACCATCCTCGAGCGTCTCGGCAATCTCTGCGTTGGTGGCGGGCATCTCGTCGCGCTGCTCGAGCGAGACCATCGTGACGGTAGCGGCACCACGGCGCTTGGCGTTACGCGCGCAGTCGACGGCCACATTGCCGCCGCCAACCACCACGACGTCACCGGACATGGCAGGGTTACCCTTGGCCATGGAGTCCTCGAGGTAGTGCACGGCAACGTCCGTGCCCTCGGCGGTGTCGCCGGGGACTCCGGGGCGCCTGCCGCCCTGGCAGCCCACGGCCACGAAGAATGCCTGGAAGCCCTGCTCACGCAGCTGATCGAGAGTCACGTCGCGGCCAACTTCGACGCCGCAGCGAATCTCGACGCCCAGACTCTTGATGATCTCGACCTCGGCGAGAAGCACGTCCTTCTCGAGCTTGTAGGACGGGATGCCGTACATCATCATGCCGCCGGGCTGCTCGTGCTTCTCGAACACGACGGGCGAGTAGCCGAGAAGGGCCAGGTAGTACGCGCAGGAGAGACCTGCGGGACCAGCACCGATGATTGCGATCTTCTGGTCGAAGTGGTCGTGAACCGAGGGCACCGCACGGTTGGGAACGGCGTGCTGGGCCTGCGCAAGATCGTAGTCGGCGACGAACTTCTTGACCGCATCGATGGAGACGGGCTGGTCAATGGTGCCGCGCGTGCACGCGTCCTCGCAGCGCTTATTGCAGATGCGACCGCACACGGCGGGGAACGGGTTCATGGTACGGATGAGCTCGACGGCCTCCTGATACTTGCCCTCCTTGGCCTTCTGGAGGTAGGCCTGCACGGGTACGTGCGCCGGGCAGGCGGCCTTGCAGGGGGCAGAGCCCGTGGGCCAGGTGTTGTGCATGCGGGCAGTGTCGCGGTAGTTCTCGTCCCAGGCGTACTTGCCCCAGTGGATAGCGTCGGGAAGAATGGCGCGGGGGTACTTGGGCTGCTCACCGTTTGCGCGGCAAAGCTTCTGGCCCAGCTTCACGGCGCCGGCCGGGCAGGACTCAACGCAGAGGCCGCAGGCAACGCAGTTCTCCGGCGTGACCTTGGCCGTATACGAGGAGCGTGAGAGGTTGGGCGTGTTGAAGAGCATGCTCGTGCGCAGGGCGTTGCAGATCTTCACGTCGCAGTTGCAGATGTCGAAGATCTTGTTCTCGCCGTCGATGTTGGTGATCTGGTGGACAAAGCCGTTGTCCTCGGCGCGCTTGAAGATCTCAAGCGCCTCCTCGGTGGTGATGTAGTGCGCGCGGCCCGTCTCAACGGTGTAGTCGGCCATGTCGCCAACCTGGATGCACCAGTCGTCCGGGTCATCCGCACAACCCTCGCCAAGCTTCGTGCGAGAGTAGCGGCAGGAGCAAATGCCTGCCGAGATGTGGCCCTCGTACTTCTTGAGCCAGTAGGAGATGCGCTCGAGCTTGACGGCCTCGTTCTGGAAGTTGACGGCCTCCTCGACGGGAATCACGTGCATGCCGACGCCGTCGCCTCCTGGCGGGACCATCTGCGTGATGCCAGCGAGCGGGATGAAGGTCATGCGCTCGAAGAAGTTCGCGACGGCAGGATTCTTATCGATGCGGTCCTTGCTCGAGTTGAAGAGCTCTGCAGAGCCGGGGACAAAGAACGGCAGGCGCCAGCGCTTGATGCGCGGTGCGTCCGCTATGGGGCCGTCATCGTTGTAGTGGTCACCGTAATCGTACTCGAGGATGCCAATGACGCTCATCTGGTCGAGGAGCTCCTGCAGGTGGGCGGGCTCAATCTCGGGCGCCAGGGCCATCATCTGGTCAAAGTCGTAGAACTGGCGAAGCTTCATACGGTTGCCAAGGTCAACCATCTCGTCGGTAAGGACCTCCTTAAGGCCCCAGTACTCGGGATCGTCGGTCTTGACGCCGCCAATCTTGTGCTTCACAACATCAGTGATCTTGCGACCAAGCTTAGCCACGGCAGCATTGCGCTCAGCCTCGTTCTGATAGATGGAGTGCTGCGTCTTAAACTGTTCCGGCATCTCTTATGCCCTCCAGAGGTCGATTTCGTGACGAACCCAATCGGCGAGCTGGTCCATGCCCTCGCCCGTCTTGGCAGATATCTTGATGAGCTGACAGTTGGGATTGCGCTGGCGCAGGTAGGTCTCGAAGGTGTCGAGGTCAAAGTCAAAGTACGGCAGCACGTCAATCTTGTTGAGAAGCACGACGTCGGCCTTCTCGAACATGAGGGGGTACTTAAGGGGCTTGTCGTCACCCTCGGGAACTGAGAGGATCACAGCATTCTTGGACGCTCCGGTATCGAACTCGGCGGGGCACACGAGGTTGCCCACGTTCTCGAGGAAGACAAGATCAAGGCCTGTGGCATCAAGCGAGTCGATACCCGTACGCGTCATGCCGGCATCCAGGTGGCACATGCCGCCCGTATGGAGCTGGATGGCGCGGGCACCCGTCTGCGTGATGATGTGGTCGGTGTCCACGGCGCCGTCGATGTCCGCTTCCATCACGCCGATGCGATACGTGTCCTTGAGCAGATTGATAAGGCGTGTGAGCGTGGTGGTCTTGCCCGCTCCCGGGGAGCTCATGACGTTGAGGAGGAACTGCCCGCGTGACCTAAGATCTTCTCGCACGCGGTCTGCCTCAGCGTCATTGTCGGCAAAGACACTCTCTTTAAGCTCGATTACCTTGACTTCCTCCATGCGCTTCCTCTCCTGTGCGATCATGCACGCAAAGCCATGGTCCCCGCAGCCCCTTACCGCGAGGACATCGCGACGTGCCTGCCGAGGCGCACCTTCACTTGGCCATGCTGTCTCCATCACATCTGAACATATCCTAACAGGTGTGTGCGGTTAGACGCACGCCAATAGGAAAGGTTTCGCCTTTGCGGCGAGGTCACCGACACGGCACGATGCAGGACAGAGGCGTCATAAGATTGGTGCGCCTCAACGGGTAACGCGAGAAAGGCATTGAGGATGAGCATGAAACCCCAGGACCACACGGCCCTTGAACTTGCGATGTTCGATTACGACAAGGGAGACCCCAAGCGCATCCAGCACTTTGTGAAGGTACGCGCCCTTGCCCGCACCATTGGCATGGCAGAGGGGCTTGACGAGGAGACCCTGCATACGCTCGAGGCGGCGGCAATTGTCCACGACAGCGGAATCCATGAGTCCGAGCGTATCTACCACGACACCTCAGGCAAGCATCAGGAGGAGCTTGGCCCCGGCGTTGCACGCCCGCTGCTTGAAGCCACCGGCTACGAGCCAGCAGAGGTTGACCGCGTGTGCTGGCTCATAGCACACCATCACAGCTACGCGGACATCCACGACATGGACCTTCAGGTTCTGGTAGAGGCAGACTTCCTGGTGAACATCTACGAGGACGCCATGGAGAGGCCCGAGGCCAGGCGACGCATGGCGGAGTCTGCGGCGGCCAAGGTCTTCAAGACCAAGACGGGCCTCGCTATGCTCCGTGACCAGTTCCTCTCGTAGCCGGGAGCCCGCAGGTTAGGCTACCGAGAAGCTCCAGATGGCTCGCGCTTGATCGCAGATAATTGAGAGGTCCCAGTGCCAGAGACTGCGGGCGCGGCTGTTTGAGTCGTGCACGAGGGCCTTGCCCTCGTCGTCGAGGCCCTCTATGGCTATGTAGTGCCCAACCTTGGTAAAGATGCCAGGCGCCATGTTGCAGATGATGGGATGACCGGCTTCGAGCTCTGCCGCGAGTGCCTCAGGGGTGTTGGCGACTGACGTGCTAGCGAGCCCGAGCTTCTCGGCACCCTCAGACATGAGAAGCCACGAAGAGCCGTCGCCATCCGTCGAGTAGTCGTTCTCGGTAGCAAAGTCGGCCATCTCGGTGGGGCCGTAGGCCGTGTCGCCGGTGAGGTCGATGTAGACCATCGAGAGCGACGTGGGGCCGCAACCCTGCTTCTCCAGGGTCCCATTGCTGTACGGGTAGTCCTTGTACTGCGGATCAATCTGGTAGAGGTAGGGCATGGAGCGCTGGTGCCACTCGTCTTTAGGTGTGGAGTGTGGCGCCTGCGTGACCGGCACGACCTCCTCGTCATAGGCAACGGCGCGCTGCGTACCGGTGGTGTCGATTGCGGGCGCCTCGGTTTCTCCGGGTTGCTCGGCCACTGGCAAGACGAGGGCGACCACCGCAGCAATCACTGCTGCGGCGGCAACCCCCAGGGCGGCAGCGAGAATGACGTCTCGCCGCGGAAGGCGTCTGACGTGCCAGCGGAGGCGCAGAGCGGCGTGGCGGAGCGATCTTCTCACGTGCCTTGGACGATATAAGTCATCCTCCTGCTGCATGGTGGCTAGAACCCCTCTGCAGCACGGGTCTTGCGAAAGATGATGCGCTTGAGGGCGTCTTGGTTCTCGCGGCGTTCCTCGTCTGTCTCGAGCGAGAGGCCGTACTCGACGGGTGTGGGCTTACCCTTCTCGTCCACGCAGACCTCGGTGAGGTAGGCAACGTTGATGAGACGGCGCTCCCCGGTATGGACGTCCTCGGCGTACGAATCCACGCGCACCTCCATTGAGGTGTGGCCAACGTAGGTCACCGCTGCGACAATGACCACCACGTCGTTGAGGAAGGCCGGATGCTTGAAGGTGAGCTGGTCGACGCAGGCGGTGGTGACGTCCCCGCCGCAGTGGCGGCGTGCCGCGATGCCGGCGGTCTCGTCGATCCACTCCATGAGACGGCCGCCAAAGAGCCGGTTGACGCCGTTGATGTCCTCGTAGCGTACGGACTTGATCGACTCGGTGAGCGAATCGGAGACGCTCTTCTTTCCCTTGGAATAGGTCCTCTCAGCCATGCGTCCCCCTAGCTGCGAGCGGGTTCAGTGCCGAGTGCGGCGAGGACTTGATCAGTGGTGGCAACCTTCGTGCCAAAGCAGCGCTGCATGTGCTCGAGCGCGCCCTCTTGGGTGCCCACGAGGAAGGTGCGCGTGGCGTCTGACACCACGACGGAGTCGTAGCCCAGGTTCCAGGCGTCGGCGAGGGTATGCAGGACGCAGATGTTGGTGTCCTCCCCCACTGCGATGACAGTCTTGACGCCAAGCTCGCGCAAGGTGAGGTCAAGATCCGTCTGGAAGAAGCCCGAGTAGCGCCGCTTGGGAATCACGAAGTCACGCGTGCCGCTACCCGGTTCGAGGGCGGGGTGCGGGTGGGCCTTGCCCTTCACGCCGTGCTCGCCCCAGAGCTCAAGCTCTCGGTCCACGCCGGGGATGTGCTGGTCGCAGAGGAAGAGCACGGGAAGGCCGGCACTTCTCGCCGCGCGCGTAACCTGTGCGGCCTTGGCGACAAGTGCCTCTTCTTGGGGATCTGGGTTGTAAAGCGAGTCAGATGCGTCCGTCACGAGAATGTCAACGACAAGCAGAGCAGTCGAGGCTGCGTCGATGTTCATGAGGTCCTCCGGTTTCCGTTGGGGTACGTGCACATGGTACCCTCTGGGAACGGGAGTTTGCCGTCCCACACGGGACGGGCACCTTTTGCATGCAGGGAGGGGCGAGTTCAATGAGCAATGCACCGCAGGTAGCAGACTCGACCGAGGAGGAGCGACGCGCGTACGTGAAGGAGCGCTTCCCCTGCATTGCCGACTGCGACCAGTGCGGGTTCTGCGCCGCCTACCACGGCAGCGATCCCGAGACGGCCTACGCCGACTATATTGCAGGCAAGGCAGAGTTCCTGGAGGTCTCGCTGCGGTATCGCAGGTAACGGAGACGCACGTCTCCCAAGGAGCCACGGCTTCCAGGCCCCAACGACTTCCGGGCCGCCATGTACTTCTGGGTCGCCCTATCCCCCTCCCCCGGAGATTAGCTCCTTTTCTTAAACGCCCCCTGCGTTTGCCCAGTTGGCACAAGGCCGGTTTAAGAAATGGAGCTATTCTCCGCAAGGCGAGACGATAAATGCGTGGACAAGGGTGCACTCACGGCCCGAGCTTGCACGAATCTGTCAGAAACTCGACGGTCAATGAAGCTCTGAGCTGTGGGTTTATTAGGTATTCTCCCCCCTAACAACTACGGGGGTGAGACTCTGGTGGGCAAAGAGACACGGGCGGCGTGCGAGGGGATCCTTGCCACAGCGGAACGCCGAGGATTCTGCGCATCGCCGACAAATCGGGAAGAACTCAATCGCTTCACGTATCTAAGACGCAAGGGCGAGCTTGTGAGCCCCTATGCCGGACTATTTGCTAGCGCAGATGTCTGGTCGCGACTTCTTCCCAGCCAGCGCACGCGTCGGGTCATGCGAACGCTGGCTCGATTGCATCCAGCTTGGATATTCGTGGGCCCATCAGCTGCGCTTGTCCATGACCTTGCTGTACCACCGTCTGCTATGTGGCCACTTTTCATTGCGACCATGGGAAATAGCACCTGCAAGTCATATGCAAATGTGAGACGGAGGCGCATCTCACAATGCGAAGTCCTTGTCATTGATGGCATGCGAGCGACATCGCTGGACAGGACTGTGGTCGATTGCATGCGGACCCTTGAGTTCCCCTCTGCGCTGGCCATAGCCGATTCCTACCTGCGCAAGACGAACCAACCGCGCGAACGGCTGGAGGTAATGGTTGCCCCACCCCAGGTGGGCAAGGCTGGGATAAGGAACGCGCGTCTCGTTGCAAGTTTGGCAGATGGGCGTGCCGAGAGCTGGGGAGAGTCCGAGGCACGCGCAGCAATGATTGAGCTGGGGTTCCAGATGCCCGATCTGCAGGTCCCCTACCAGGATCCCGTTACCGGGAAATGGTACCGAGCAGACTTCTCGTGGTATCTTGGCGATGCTGGCACGGTCATAGGCGAGATGGACGGACTTCTCAAATATACGGACCCAGCCATTACGGGCGGAGACGCGCTGGGGGTCTTTGTTCGAGAGCGGCAACGGGAATCTCGCCTCACCATAGGCGGTAGGAGTGTGATGCGCTTCACGCCAGCACAGGTTAAGGACAGGCCATATTTCGCGCAACTGCTGGATAGATACGACATACCTCGTGTGGAGCCGCTTACAGGCTGGAAGGCTCTGCGATAGGCGTTGTTCTCGTCATACTGCTGCCCATGTCGCAAAGAATAGCTCCTTTTCTTAAAAGCCCCCTGCGTTTGCCCAGTTGGCGCAAAGCCGGTTTAAGAAATGGAGCTATTCTCCGCAAGCGGGGGCCAGGCGGGGCCGGCTACATAGCCGGCCCCTCACGCTACCTAGGCGTCCTTTGTTGCCACTATGTCTATTCCGGTTCCGGCGACATCGGCGAGGATGACGTCGCCAATGTGAACCGGTGCGGTTGCCGTAACGTCCGTGAGGGCTCTCACAACGTCGAAGACTCGGCCCTTGGGGACGTCGCCCGCCGTCTTGACCGAGACCATCTTCTCCGTCGCTGAGCCCACAACCGGAACCGTGGTGGTCACCACGCGGACAGGGTGCGTGACCTCGTCACGGGCGTACTTGTCACCACGCATGCAGGAGTTGCCTGTGACGCTGGTGATAGTGCCATCGTCCGCAAGGGTGACGGCCACGGTGCAGCCTCGAGGGCAGCGGATGCAAGTAAGCGTTCTAGTCTCCATTGCTATGCCTCCTCGAGCGTCACAACGATCTTCTCCAGGCCTGGCCTGGCGAGAAGGTCCTCTCGCTTGAGAGTGACGTCCTCCATCTCTCCAGGCACTAGGATGGGCCGTCTCTTGGCAATGACGCGCTCGTCACCCAGGTACACGCAGATGCGTCTGTCCTCGTAGACGCCACCCACGCGGAAGCGAACCGTGAGCTTCTCGGGCATGCGCTCGGGGTCGATGGACTGCGGCACCGTGTAGCGGACGCCACCCTCAGCCACAACGGGAATGCCAGGCTCCTCGTCGTGCGCCTGGTGCTGTCCGCAGGCGTCCGCCCACGCACCCGCCGCGGCGCCGGCTGCCGTTGCCTCCTGCGACACGTAGTCGACAAGATCATGCACGTGCAGGACGTTACCGCAGGCAAAGATGCCGGGCACGCTGGTCTCGAGGCTCTCGTTTACCACCGGGCCGCGCGTCACGTGTGAGAGCTCGACGCCAGCCGCTCGCGAGAGCTCGTTCTCGGGCAGGAGTCCCACCGAGAGGAGCAACGTGTCACACGGGTAGCGCTTTTCGGTGCCCGCAATGGGGTGGCCCTTCTCGTCCACCTGGGCAATCCACACCGCCTCGACGCGGGTCTTGCCCTCGACGCGCGTTACCGTGTGAGAGAGCAAAAGTGGGATGCCAAAGTCATCCAGGCACTGGACGATGTTTCGCTTGAGGCCGCCCGAGTAGGGCATGAGCTCAGCCACGCATGCAACGTGGGCCCCCTCGAGAGTCATGCGACGCGCCATTATGAGTCCGATGTCACCGGAGCCGAGAATCACAACCTCGCGACCGGGCATCAGGCCCTCGATGTTCACCAGCCGCTGGGCTGTACCAGCGGTGTAGACGCCCGCCGGCCTGAAGCCGGGAATGTTGAGCGCGCCTCTCGGCCGCTCGCGGCAGCCCATCGCAAGGACGACGGCGCCTGCCGTAATGCGCTGCATCCCGCGCGCCTCGCTCACGCAGGTGACCACGTGGTCTGGCGAGACGTCCAGGACCATGGTGTCGAGAAGGAACTCCACTCCGGCCTCGAGCGCGAGCCTCTCGTAGCGAGCGGCGTACTCGGGGCCGGTGAGCTCCTCGTTGAAGGTGATGAGGCCAAACCCATTGTGAATGCACTGGTTGAGAATGCCGCCGAGCTTCTGGTCGCGCTCGATTACCAGAACGGAGCGCTTGCCCTCACCACGTGCAGAAGTTGCCGCGGCAAGCCCAGCGGGACCACCGCCAATGACAATGACGTCGTAGTCGCTCATGCGCGGTCCTCCTTTGCGATGGTGTCCTTCGCGTGTCCCTCGATGAACTCGGATCCGGGGCCAGACTTGGTGACGTTTTCCATGGTGACGTCAGACAACTCGCGCGAGAGAATCTCCATGATCTTTGGTGTGCAGAAGCCGGCCTGGCAGCGGCCCATGCAAGCCCCCGTGCGCCGCTTGACGCCGTCGAGCGAGCGAGCTCCCACGGGACGATGGATGGCGTCGACGATCTGCGCCTCGGTCACATGGCAGCACCGGCAAATGACTCTGCCGTAGAGGGGGTTCTTCTCGCAGAGACTTCCCCACTCCTCGAAAGAAAGGTCGTTCATATTAGGAATGCCGCGGCGCGTGTCCACAAACTCACCAGCAGGCCGCTCCTCTAGCCCCAGGATGTTGGTCACGATACCCGCGACCATGTGACCAATTGCCGGGGATGCCGTTAGCCCCGGCGACTCGATGGCGGAGCAGTCCACAAAGCCAGGGGTCGAGGGGTTCTCGCCAATGAGGAACTCGTGCTCCGCCCGGTGCGCACGTAGGCCCGAGAAGGACGTGATGACCTCGCGGAGAGGAACGTCGGCCACGGTGATACCGCACTTCTCGGCCACTTCGGCAAGGCCGGCCGCTGTGGTGTCGGTACCCTCCTTGTCCTGGATGTCCTCGGCCGTTGGGCCAACTATGAGGTTGCCGTGGATGGTTGGCGAGACAAGCACGCCCTTGCCCATCTTTGAGGGCAGGGCAAAGACCACATGGTGTACGTGGTTGCCGGCAGTGGTGTCAAGAAGCATGTACTGTCCGCGGCGCGGGATGATCTCCAGCCTGTCCTCGCAGACCATGTTGTGGATCTGGTCCGCGTAGACGCCCGCAGCATTCACCACGCAGCGAGCGAGGATGCGCCCGCGCGGGGTCTCGAGGGCAAAGCCGCCGTCCGGCCTGCGCTCGACTGCCGTCACCGGTGCATCAAAGATAAACTCGACGCCGTTGGCCGCGGCATTCTCGGCAAGGGCCACGTTTAGCCCAAAGGGGTCCACGATGCCGGCCGTTGGCGCCCAGAGCGCACCGACGGCGTTCTGGGAGATGTTGGGTTCCATGGAGCGAAGCGTGTCTCGATCAACAATCTGGAGGTCGGGGACGCCGTTGGCCACCCCTCGTGCGAAGAGCTCTCGGAGGCCCTCCATGTCATGCTCGCTTGTGCACACGACAAGAGACCCAATGTTCTTGACCGTGAACTGCAGCTTCTTTGCCAGCTCGTACATGAGAGCATTGCCCTCGACGTTGAGACGGGCCATGAGTGAGCCGGGCATGGCGTCGTAGCCGGCGTGTACGATGGCCGAGTTTGCCTTGGACGTGCCGCAGCAGACATCATCTTCGCGCTCGACAACGCAGACGCTCGCCGTGGTCTTCGCAAGCTCACGTGCCGTGGCGCAGCCGGAGACACCGGCTCCAATGACCACGACGTCGTAGCGGCGATCCTTATCCTGCATCGACCCCTCCTCGTTCCCGGTGGGTGGACGTGGCGAGGCTAGCGTGCGACCATCGCCGGGGCCGATTATCCACCCCAGACGGCAGGGCGCATTGTTGCGGTGGACGGACGGTAGTGCCGTCCCGTAGAACGGCATCGAACGACCGCGAACGGTGCTATCTGTCGACGACAGCGCGGGTAGCGTCAACGCACGGCGACTGCGACGCCCGAGAGCACGTTATCGCCGCAACGATGCAAAAAGGGAGCCCTCCGGCGCCAAAATGACGCCCGAAGGCAAACCTCGCACGCAATCCTGTATAAAACCCACGCCCGAGCGTCAAATCCTCGCCCGAGCGTGGGTTTTAGCAGCAAGTGCGTATAAAGTCGCTGCTCGGGCGCCAAATTCTCGCCCAAGCAGTATTTTGCGCAAACGAGAACGACGTCCCGCGCTACCGTGTCCCCTCGAACTGGCTCTCGTAAAGGCTCGCGTAGAAACCGCCCTGACGCAGCAGCTCGTCGTGCGTGCCGCGCTCGATGATGTGGCCGTCCTTCATCACAAGGATGCAGTCAGCGTCTCTAACGGTCGAGAGGCGGTGCGCCACCACAAGCGAGGTGCGACCATCCATCATGCGGTCGAAGGCATCCTGCACCTGCAGCTCGGTGCGCGTGTCGATGGAGCTCGTTGCCTCGTCGAGCAGAAGGATCGCGGGGTCTGCAAGCATCACGCGCGCAATACAGAGGAGCTGCCGCTGGCCTTGTGAGAGGGACCCGCCGTCCTCGCCCAAGAGCGTGTCGTAGCCATGCGGCAGCTGCTCGATGAACTTGTGCGCGTGCGCCTTCTTGGCGGCCGCCACAACGTCGTCCATCGTTGCCCCGGGCGTTCCGTAGGCAATGTTCTCGCGAACCGTGCCCCTGAAGAGCCAGGTGTCCTGAAGCACCATGCCAAAGAGCGAGCGAAGGTCCTCTCGGCGCATGTTGCTGGTGTCGTGGCCATCCACCAGGATCTGCCCCGAGTCCACGTCATAGAAGCGCAGTAGCAGGTTGATGAGGGTCGTCTTGCCGCAACCCGTTGGGCCAACCAAGGCGATTGTCTGCCCGGGGTCTGCTACAAACGAGATGTCCTGAAGCAGCGGACGGTCAGGCATGTACGAGAAGTCAACGTGCGAGAACTCCAGCGAGCCTGCGGGCTTCTCGTCCACCTCGGGCTCAGCGGGGTCCGGACTCTGGGCAGGTGCGTCGATGAGCGTGAAAAGGCGACGCGCCGAGGCGTAGGCGGTCTGGATCTGCGTGACCACGTTCGAGATCTCGTTGAAGGGCTTCATGTACTGGTTTGCATACGAGAGGAACGTCTGTACCTGGCCTACCGTGAGGACGCTCGGCCATCCGGAGATGACGCAGATGCAGCCAACAACCGCCACGACGGCATAGGTGATGTTGTTCACTAGGCGCGTCGCGGGGTTGGAGAGGGAGCTTGTGAACTGGGCGTGCTCCCCCACCCCCAGCAGGCGCTGGTTAATCTCGTCAAAGCCCGCCTGGGCACGGTCGCCATATGCAAAGGCGCAGACCAGCTTCTGGCTTCCCACCATTTCCTCGACGTAGCCACCAAGCGAGCCCTGGAGGGCCTGCTGCTCCTTAAAGCTCTTCGCAGAGTAGCGCGCGATGAGCCAGGCAACGAGCATGGACACGGGCGTCACGATGACCACCACGAGGCCCACGGGAACAGAGATGGAGAACATGAAGACGAGCGTGCCCACGATGGTTACCACGCCGGTGAAGAGCTGCGTAAGGCCCTGGAGCAGGCCGTCGCCCACCTGGTCGGCGTCGTTTACCACGCGGGAGAGCAGGTCTCCGTGCGAGTGTGCGTCGACAAATGAGAGCGGCAGGTCACGGAAGCGCGAGAAGGCGTCGATCCTCAGGTCGCGGACCGTCTCGTACGTGAGCCGGTTGGTGCAGTAGCCAGAGAGCCACTGCGTCACGGCCGCGCCCACAACCACAAGCGCGAGCTCCTGCAGCAGGGCCACAAGCGTGGCAAAGTCAACGTCTCCGGCCGAGACCATGCAGTCGATTGCGCGGCCAATGACGATAGGCACATAGAGCTGGAGCACCACAGAGACGGCGGACGCCACAAAGGAGGCAACCAGCGACACCCGGTGCGGCCGGGTGTAGGCCAGCAGTCGCCGCGTGACCTCGGCCGTGGTGAGGCCCGTCTCGTCAAGGCGGCCCTGGGGGTTGTCGTTGTTGTTGCCAATGTCGCCCTTGACGTTGGCCATGATGGTTCCGGCGCTTGCGCCGGCGGCATACGGGTTTGCCATTACGCACCCACCTCCTCAGGGCGGAGCTGCGAAAGACAGATCTCGCGGTAGATGGGACAGCTCCTCATGAGCTCGGAATGAGACCCAAGACCAGCCATGCGCCCATGGTCGAGAACCAGAATCTGGTCGCAGGACATGACAGCCGATACACGCTGCGAGACGATCACACACGTGAGCTCCGAGCGGAGGCGCCGGAGCGACTGTCGCAGGCTTGCGTCGGTGCGGAAGTCAAGCGCCGAGGCAGAGTCGTCGAGCACCATGATGCGCGGGTGTCCAACGAGGGCACGCGCAATGGTGAGTCGCTGGCGCTGGCCTCCCGAGAAGTTCTTGCCGCCTGCCTCGACTACGGCATCCAGGCCCTGATCCTTGCCCCTCACAAAGTCCGCGGCCTGCGCAAGCTCGAGCGCACGCCAGAGCTCCTCATCCGTTGCATTGGAATTGCGCCAGCAGAGGTTCGAGCGGATGGTGCCCGAGACAAGCGATGCCTGCTGGGGCACCGTCGAGACAAGCTCCCGCAGCTGGGAGAAGGGATACTCTCGCACGTCGTGTCCAAAGACACGGACCTCGCCCGCAGTTGCGTCATAGAGCCTGGGAATGAGGTTCACAAGTGACGACTTGCCAGAACCCGTGCCGCCAATGATGCCAAGGGAGCCACCGGCACCCAGGCGCAGTGTCACGTTGTCAACCGCAGGTCGGGACGCGCCCTCGTAGGCAAAGCAGACGTGATCGAAAGCGAGCGCAACGCCCGAGGTAAGGGTGCCTTGGGCAAGCTCGACCTGCGTTGTGCCCTCATCAGAGATCTGGGGCTCGCAGTCGAGAACCTCCATGATGCGCTTAGCAGACGCCGTACCACGGTTGATGGTAATCACAAGGTTTGCCACGTAGACGATGGACACAAGCATCTGCGTCATATAGTTCACAAAGGCAATGACCTCGCCTTGCGTGAGGTTTCCCGCGTCGATGCGCGCTCCGCCCATCCAAAGGATGGCCACGATTCCCAAATCCATCACAAGCAGCGTGGCGGGGTTGAGAAGCGAGGAGAGCTTGCCAATGGTCACGGCTGTCTGCGTCTGGTCGTCGGCGGCCTTGTGGAAGCGCTCGTCCTCGCGCCCCTCCTGCCTAAACGCCCTCACCACGCGCACGCCGGAGAGGTTCTCTCGGGTGACGAGGCTCACCTCGTCGAGGCGCGACTGGAGCTCGCCAAAGAGCGGCACCGACTTTGACATCACGAGCCAGAAGACAAGAGCGATGGCTGGCGTGCAGACGAGAAACACAAGGCCAAGCTGGGCGTCGATGAGCATGGCGCAGACCATGGAGCCAATTGCCAGAATGGGCCAGCGGATAATCTGTCGGATGCCAAGGGCAACCGTGACCTGCACCTGGTTAACGTCGTTGGTGATGCGGGTGACCAGGGACGGGGTGCCTATGCGGTCAAGGTCGGCCGGAGCCAGCTGGTTCACCTTGGCGTAGATGTCATGGCGGATATCCGTTCCTGAGCCCTGCGAGACAACGGCGGCCATCTTCTGGCACACGAGCGTGAAGCAGAACCCCACCACCGCGAGGACGATGAGCACCACGCACATGCGCACCACGTAACCCTGGTCGCGATTGGTGACGCCCACGTCGATCATGCTGGCCACGATGACCGGGGTAATGAGGTCAAAGATGACCTCCACTGCCTTGCACAGCGTGCCAAACACGATCTTTCCCCGGTACTTGGGAAAGACATACCTCCGCAGAATTTCGCCCAACAGAGCCCTCCTCAAACTGTCAGCCTATCCATGATAGGGCAGCTCAGTCGCGGTGCGCATACGGCTTTTGTTACACATCCATTCGTCCTGTGTATGGTGCGCCAAGGCCTACTCGATCCCCAGCTTGTCAGAGAGCTCGAGCCATTCGTCCTCGAGTGCCTCGCGTGCCGCCACGGCATCATCAACCGCCTTCTGCGCGGCAACGAGCTTCTCGTAGTCCGTGGGATCGACATCAGCAAGCACTGCCCTCAGCCGGTCCGGCTCACCCTCGGTCTTTTCCAGTTTTCTGGTTACAGCATCGAACCGCTTCTTGAGTTCACGTCGTTCCTGGTTGGTGAGTTCGCCTCCTTGCCCCCCGGAGGGCGCCTGGTCTTCCTGCGCGGAGTGCGCTTCGCGAAACTCCGCTCCGGAAGACGAGGCGCCCATGGCGTCTAGAAGGTCGAGGAACTCGTCCACGCCTCCAGGGCAGTGGCGCACGCGGCCGTTTAGAAGCGCATATTGGTCGTCGGTCACGCGCTCCATGAGGAAGCGGTCGTGCGACACCATGAGGAGTGTGCCGGGCCAGGTGTCGAGGAGGTCCTCGAGCACGGCGAGCATATCGGTATCAAGGTCGTTGCCGGGCTCGTCGAGCACCAGTACGTTGGGCTCGTCGAGAAGCACCGTGAGCAGCGCGAGGCGCCTGCGCTGGCCGCCAGAGAGGTCGTGCACGAAGTTCGTGAGCTCGGAGCGCTCGAAACCAAGTCGCTCGAGGAGCTGCGTGGGGCTCTGGGGCTTGCCGTCAACGTAGTAGGTGCTCTTGTAGCGCGAGAGTACCTCGAGCACGCGCCAGTTCTCCTTCTCGGAGAGCGAGTCCAGGTGCTGCGACAGCCAGCCAAAGCGGACGGACTTTCCAATGCGCACGCTGCCCGAGGTGGGCTTCAGCCTCCCCGTCATGACCTTGAGCAGCGTCGACTTGCCCGCGCCGTTGGCGCCCAGTATGCCATAGCGGTCACCAGGGCCAATGGTCCAGGTGATGTCATCAAGCACGCGTGAGCCATCGGGATAGGCAAACGAGACGTTCTTCATTTCGATGACCTGCTTGCCCAGCCTGCTCACGGCAAGGCGCTTGAGCTCGATGGGGTTTCTCAACGGTGGATCGTCGGCGAGAAGCGCTCGCGCTGCCTCAACGCGAAAGCGCGGCTTGCTCGAGCGGGCCTTGGCGCCGTGCGCCAGCCAGCTGAGCTCCTTGCGCAGCGTGTTCTGACGGCGCTCCTCAGTAGCCGCAGCCATACGGTCACGCTCGACACGCTGCTGGATGTAAGCAGAGTAGCCGCCGTCGAAGGGCTCGATCTGTTGGTCGTGAACCTCCCACATGTGCTCGCAGACCTCGTCCAGGAACCAGCGGTCGTGCGTCACCACGAGAAGGGCGCCCGTGCCCTCGGGCCAACGTGTCTTGAGGTGGTCGGCAAGCCAGCGGATGGCATGCATGTCCAGGTGGTTGGTTGGCTCGTCCATGAGGATAACGTCCCAGGTGCCCACAAGGAGCCGCGCTAGGTCGCAGCGGCGCCGCTGGCCACCGGAAAGCGTGCCCACGGTGGCATCCCAGTCCACGTCGCCCAAGAGCTCTGAGATGATCTGCCGCACGCGAGGGTCAGAGGCCCACATGTAGTCGGGAACATCTCCCACAACGGCGCGACCCACGGTCCAGTCGTCGTGGAGCTCGTCGTCCTGGCCCAAGAATCCCACATGGATGCCGTTTCTCCAGGTGACGTTTCCTGCATCGGGCTCCAGGCGATGCGCGATGAGCTCAAGCAACGTCGACTTGCCGTCGCCGTTCCTGCCCACCACGCCAATGCGCTCGCCCTCGTTGATGCCTATGGTCTGGTCGGCAAGCACGGGCTTGCCTGGCCACTCGTGCGAGAGGTGCTCGCACCCTATGAGAATCCCCATTAGTCCTTCCCATCTCCCCGGGCAAGTCCCCGAAGGAGTGTTATCTCCTGCGCATAGCCCTCAAGCTCGTTGGGCGTCTCGAGAATCATGGGCAGCCCGCACAGGCGCGGGTTTGTCACCACGGCCTCGAAGGTCGAGAGCCCCAGCGTACCCCGGCCGATCTTCTCGTGCCGGTCCTTGTGGGAGCCAAGCGGGTTCTTTGAGTCGTTCACATGCAGCGCCTTCAGGCGGTCCAGACCAATCACGCGATCGAACTCGTCGAGCACGTCGTCGAGGTCGTCCACGATGTCGTAGCCCGCGTCGGACACATGACAGGTGTCGAGGCACACGCCGAGAAGGTCGCCCTCGCGGGCCCCCTCGATGATGCGGGCCAGCTCCTCGAAGCGCGAGCCGACCTCAGACCCCTTTCCCGCCATGGTCTCCAGGAGGACAGTTGTCTTCTGGCCTCGAACCAGCACCTGGTCAAGACCCTCGCAGATAAGGCGGATGCCCTCGTCCACCCCCTGGCCAACGTGGCTTCCCGGGTGGAAGTTGTAGTAGTTGCCCGGAAGCATCTCCATGAGCCCAAGGTCGCCCGCCATTGCCTCGCGCGCAAACTCCACCGTCTGGGGCTTGGCGGAGCAGAGGTTCATGGTGTAGGGCGCGTGCGCGACAAGGCGCCCAAAGCCGTTTTCCGCAAGGATGGCGAGAAGCCCTGCCACATCGTCGGGGTCGGGGGACTTTGCACGGCCGCCGCGCGGGTTTCTCGTGAAGAAGGCAAAGGTATTTGCGCCAATGCCAAGGGCGGTCTTGCCCATCTGCGCAAAACCGCCCGCCACCGAGAGATGGCAGCCTATGGTTATCTCGCCGTGACGTGCCTCGCTCATGCGTCCTCCCCCGCCACGGCCGCGGCAACGCGGTCGCAGATGGCAGAGGCGACCTGGTCGAGCGGGAGCGTGTCGAGCTGCTCCGTGCGGTCTGACCAAACAAAGGCGATGCGGCTTGTGTCGGCGCCAAACGTGGAGTCCGCACGCGACACGTCGTTTGCCACTATGAGGTCGCAGCCCTTGCGCTCGAGCTTCACGCGCGCGTTCTTGAGGAGGTCGTTTGTCTCTGCAGCAAAGCCAACTACGACGCGGTCGCCCTTTGCGTGCGAGAGTTCGGCCAGAATATCTGCGGTCTTGACGAGTCGGAGCGTGGAGAGGTCGTCCGTGCCCTTCTTGAGCTTGTGGTCCGCGGGAGCGGCAGGCGTGTAGTCCGCTACAGCTGCGGCGCAGATGGCGGCATCGGCGTTTGCGAAGGCGGCAACCGTGGCATCGCGCATCTGCGCGGCCGAGACAACCGGCACCACGCAGACTCCCCGCGGCGCCGCGAGAGAAACCGGCCCGGAGACCAGCGTCACGGTGGCACCTCGGCGCGAGGCCTCGCGGGCGATGGCGTATCCCATCTTGCCTGTGGAGGCATTGGCGATGTAGCGCACGGGGTCGATGGCCTCGTGCGTGGGGCCGGCCGTGACCACAAGCCTCATGTCAGCCATGTCCTGCTTGGCCGGGGCAAGCGCGTCCAGTGCAGCGGCCACGATGTCCGAAACTTCTGCAAGCTTGCCCTCGCCCACGTCACCGCAGGCGAGAAGGCCCGTCTGCGGCATCACAAAGCGAATGCCGCGCGAGCGGAGCGTTGCGACGTTTGCCTGCGTTGCCGGATTTCTCCACATGTGGACGTTCATGGCAGCTGCTACAAGCACCGGGCAGTGGGCGGCAAGCAGCGTGGTGGAGAGACAATCGTCTGCAATCCCCATGGCCATCTTAGCCAGCACGTTTCCGGTTGCGGGAACAACCACCACAAGGTCAGCCCAGTCGGCCAGGAAGATGTGCGGAATGGGAGAGTCCGGGTAGGCATAGAGGTCGTCCGCCACGGGATGGCCGGAGAGCGCCTCGAACGTGGGGGTGCCCACAAAGCGCTCCGCATCTGCCGTCATGGTCACGCGAACGTCGCAGCCCGCGTGCTGCAGGCCGCGCATGACCTCAACTGCCTTGTAGACGGCGATGCCTCCCGTGACTGCGAGGATGACGCGGGGCGCCGCCGGCTCTGTATCCCTGTGCGTGCTATCGCTCACTTGCCCTCCCCCTCGACATAGGGATCGTCCACGATGAGGATGCGGTGGCAGTAGGGGCACTCGGCAACGTCGTCACCGTGCGTGAGGTCGTGGAACGAGGCGGGCTGGAGCTTCACGCGGCAAACCGAGGGGACGTTGCCCACGAGCTTCTCAACAGCCAGGCCCTTGAAGCGCTTGCGGGCAGCCTCGTAGTCGCCTAGGTGCTTGGCAGAGATCTGCGCGGCCAAGCTCTTGCGCTCCGCGTCGAGCTGGACGATCTTGCTCCTAATCTGGGCGCTGTCCGTCTCAAACGACTTCTTCTGCGCGGCCTCCTCGTCGTCGAGGCGCTCAAGCGTGAGGTTGGCGTTGCTCTCGGCGCGCTTGACCTTCTCGAGGTCCTCGTCGAGCTGCGCACGGTTGTGCTCGAGCTTCTCAATCTTCTTTGCAAGACCCGTGAGGTGCGCCTCGTAGTCCTGGATCTGACGATAGCCGTGGCTTCCAGAGGCAACCTCGGCCTTGACCTCCTCGGTGCGCGCACGGTAGTGCTCGAGGTCCTCCTGGTTCTCGGCCACAAAGGTCTCCAGGTCCTTACGCTGGGCGAAGATCTTGGTCTGCTCGCTCTGCACCTTTCGGCGCGCGCGGGCGATTGCCTGCATCTTCTTCTGCTGGGGCATGGCTGCCAGTGTGGACGCCATGCGAAGCATGTCGAGATCGATCTCTTGGAGCCTGAGGAGCGCCTGTGCTTCGGTCATAAGACCCTCACCTTCCTTGGTGGGTGTGCGTTCTACTGATGACGTGCCTTTGTCTGCTTGACGAGCGAGATGAGCTCTGCGGCAAAGGTCTCGAGGTCCTTCTCGGCAACGCGCTCGTCAAAGGAGATGCGAAGCGAGCCAAGGGCCTGGTCGCGGCCTATGCCCATGGCCGTGAGCACGTGGCTAGCGTCAAGCGAACCCGAGGAGCATGCGGAGCCGGCAGAGACCTCAAAGCCATGCTCGTCCAACCCAAGGACGAGGGACTGCGAGTCCATGCCCGGCACCATGACGCTCACCATGCCGGGAAGGCGGTGCTCGTCGACTGTCGTCGTGGTTGTGGGGACGATGCCCGTGCCCTCCGCGCAGATGCGCTGGTAGAGTCTCTCGGCACGGGCGGCAACCTGCGGGCGCACGGTGGCGATGGAGCCGCAGCAGGCACGTGCGACCGCAGCAAAGGCAAGCGCGCCGCGCACGTCCTGCGTTCCCGCGCGCCTGCCGGACTCCTGGCCGCCGCCAAAGGATTGCGGGGCCAGCGGCACACGACCGCGAACGAGAAGCGCGCCCACGCCCACGGGGCCGCCCAGCTTGTGGGCCGCAAGACTTACGGCATCTGCCTGCGAAATGTCGAGGGGAATGCGGCCAAACGCCTGCACTGCATCGGTATGGAAGAGCGCTCCGGCAGCATGGGCCGCTGCGGCAAGCTCTGACACGGGCTGCACCACGCCCGTCTCGTTGTTTGCGCTCATGACCGAGACAAGCGCGCAGTCGGGACCAAGCGCATCCTCGAGGGCAGCACGGGAAACCACACCGTCCCTCCCCGGCTTCACGAGCGTCACATCAAAGCCACGGTCACGGAGCGCGCCCGCCACGTCAAGCTCGGAATCATGCTCGATGGCGGAGAGAACCACACGCGTGCGCTTTCTGTCACGCTGATGGGCACCTCTCGAGAGGCCGAGAAGCGCCAGGTTGTTGGACTCGGTGCCGCCTGACGTGAAAACCACGTCCGATGGCCTGAAGCCTCCGCCCGCGCAACGGGCGATGTCACGACGCGCCCCGTCAAGCGCACGCGCCGCCTCGCGACCGGGCGTATGGAGCGAGTTGGGGTTGGCGCCCGCTATGGGCGACTCCTCGTAGGCACGCTCGGCGGCAAGCGACTCCTCGCGCGCTGGGGCGCTTGCGGCATAGTCAAGGTATACGGTTGTCCGGGCGGTCACGCTACTCACGCTCTCCTCGCAAGGCCGGCCTCGCCGGCCTCGGTAATCTTGTGGATGGCGTCGGCACGGTCGGCCTTGCCAAAGACGGCGCTGCCGGCGACGAGCAGGCGGGCGCCAGCAGCGCAGACGTCAGCGGCGTTCGCGGGCGAGATGCCGCCGTCGACCTCGATGATGGGGCTCACGCGGCGCTCGTCGCACATGGCCTTAACCTGGCGAATTTTGCGAAGCGATCCGGGGATGAACATCTGGCCTCCAAAGCCGGGGTTCACGGTCATCACAAGCACGAGGTCCACGTCCTCGATGATGGCGTCGAGGGCAGAGACGGGCGTGCCAGGGTTGATGGCAATGCCCGCCTTGGCGCCCTTCTCGCGGATGAGGTTGGCAAGGCGGTTGGCGTGCGCCGTAGCCTCATAGTGGAAGGTCACGATATCAGCACCGGCCGCAAGGTACTCCGGCACCATCTGGTCGGGGTTCGAAATCATGAGGTGCGCATCGACAGGAATCTGTGTGAACTCCTTCACCGCAGCAAGCACGCCAGGGCCAAAGGTGAGGTTGGGCACAAAGTGACCGTCCATCGCATCGAAGTGCACGTAGCCCGCGCCCTCGATGGTGGCAAGCTCATCTGTAAGGTGGCCAAGGTCAGCCGAAAGGATGGAGGGTGCCACCTGCACGTTATTCTCTAGCATTGCTTCTCCTTTGATGCTAATTCACGTTCTTCCATACCATAGAACTCCGTGCGTGGTGCACGGGTGAGAAGTCCTTCCATCGCATCCCCTATGGGCCTGCCCTCAAAGAGCACGGAGTGGACGCCGGCCGTGATGGGAACCTCGATTCCGCGCTCTTGCGCAAGCTCGAGGACCGACTCCGAAGCGGGCGCGCCCTCGACCACCATGTGCGTGCGCGCCTGGTAGGACTCGAGCGTCTCCCCTGCCACGAGCGCACGGCCAAAGCTTCTGTTGCGCGAGTGCTCTGAGGTGCAGGTGACCACAAGGTCACCCATGCCGGCAAGGCCCATGCACGTCATGGGGTTGCCACCCAGGGCCGCCACAACACGACCAATCTCGGCGATGCCACGGGTCATGAGGACTGCCAGGGTGTTGTCCCCCATCCCCATGCCGCTTGCAATGCCGCATGCGATGGCCACCACGTTCTTGACAGCACCGCAGCACTCGACGCCTCGGACATCATCGCTCACGTAAGCCCTAAAGGTGGGTCCAGCAAGGATGCCCTGGAAGTAGGCAGCGGTGTCTGCGTCCTCAGAGGCAACGACTGCCGCCGAGACCATGCCTCGGCAGATTTCCTCCGCATGGTTTGGGCCCGAGAGTGCGGCGACGCGAGCGGGGTTACCCAGCTCCTGAGCCGCTACTTCGTGCATGAGGAGGTGAGTACCGCACTCCATGCCCTTGGAAAGGACGAGCACACGTACGTCCTTTCCAAGGTGGGGTGCCAGGTTGCGACAGGTCTCGCGCAGAAAGGCAGAAGGGGTGGCCAGAACCGCAGCATCGACATCGAGTGCAGCCAGGGCAAGGTCGCTTGTGGCGCTCACATTTGCAGCCAGCGTGTAGTCCGGAAGGTGATTGGGGTTCCTGCGGTCACGGCTCATGGCATTGGCGGCCTGAGACGAACGTGCCCACAGCACGACCTCGTTAACGGCAGGCGCAACGAGGCCCGTCATCGCCGTGCCCCAGGAGCCTGCGCCTATGACGGCAACGCGGCTCACTTTGACTTTCCCTCCTCGTGGTGGAACGAGAAGCGCTTCTCCTCGTGGTGCGCGAGCTTGCGGATGTTCTCGCGGTGCGCCCACACGACGCAGGCGGCTACGATGACCATGGGCAGCACGGCAACCGGGCTGTACCCTAGGACGGCCGTCCAGATGGGAAGCGAGACTGCCGCACACGAGCTGCCCAGCGAGACAAAGCGCGTGGGAACGGCAAAGACAAGGAAGACCGCAAGAAGCCCAAAGGCGATGCGCGGGTCTAGACCCAGTGCCGCACCAAAGCCAACCGAGATGCCCTTGCCGCCATGAAACCCAAGGTAGGGCGAAAAGACGTGACCAAGCACGCATGCCGCGTAGACGCAGGTGAGGGCCCAGTCAAATGGCTGCCCGGGACCAAACGCCTTTGCCTCTGCGAAACTTGAGAACGCAAAGGTGGCAAGCCCGGTGCAGAGCCAGCCCTTGCCGGCGTCAAGAAGAAGGGTGAGACCTGCAGCCCAGGCACCCACGGATCGCCCCACATTGGTGGCGCCAATGTTTCCCGACCCAGTGTGTCGAACGTCAACGCCCTTAGACCGAGCGATGAGCATGCCAAACGGGATGCCGCAGACAAAGTAGGCAATGGCGCATGCGATGAGCGTAGGTATGACGAGTCTCACTTGTCCCCCTCAGACTTCTTGCGGAAGCGCAGACGGATCGGCGTGCCCACGAGATCGAACCTCTCACGAAGGCGGTTCTCGAAAAAGCGCTTGTAGTTGTCATCCACGAGGTCCGGCGCATTGCACCACACGGTGATGACCGGAGGCTTTGAGCCGGTCTGGGTGGCGTACTGCATCTTGAGGCGTCGGCCCTTGTCAGAGACCGTGTGGCCACCCTGGCGTATCTCCTCGAGGAGGGTGTTGAGCTCGGAGGTGCGAAGCTGCACCTCGCGGGCATGAGCGGCAGAGACCGCCAGCTGCAAGACCTTGTCGGTGGCACGGCCTGTGAGGGCGGAGATGTTAACGTAGGGCACCCACGGGGCAAACTGCATGCGCTTGTCGATGGAGGCAACCACGCGGTCGCGTTGGGCTTCGGTCTCGATGAGGTCCCACTTGTTGAGGCAGAGCACCAGGGCGCACCCACGGTCGATGGCCATGTTGGCCACCTTCTGGTCCTGCTCGGTAACGCCGTCGGTGGCGTCCACCACAAGCAGACACACGTCGGCACGCTCCATGGCCATAAGGCCGCGGACCATGCTGTAGTACTCGACGTCCTCGTGGACCAGGTTCTTCTTGCGCATTCCGGCGGTGTCCACCAGGCGAATCCGCTGCCCCTGCCACTCGATCATGGTGTCGATGGCGTCACGGGTGGTTCCTGCAACATCGGAGACGATGGAGCGCTTCTTTCCGGCAAGGCGGTTGGCAAGAGAGGACTTGCCAACGTTTGGCCGGCCCACGATGGCAAGCGAGAGTACGTCCTCGTCATCCTTAAGCTCGTCCTCTGAGGGGAGGACTGCCACGACCTCGTCGAGAAGGTCACCCGTGCCATAGCCGTGCGTGGCAGAGAGCGGCATGGGCTCGCCCACGCCAAGTGAGTAGAAGTCCCAGAGGTTGTCATTCTCGGTGGCGGGGTTGTCCTTCTTGTTGACGACGAGGAACACGGGCTTGTCCTGCTTGCGCAGAATCTTCGCAACTTCCTCGTCCTCGTCGGTGATGCCGGTTGAGCCGTCCACCACAAAGATGATGGCATCCGCCTCTTCCGCTGCCATAACGGCCTGCTCGCGGATTCGCGGCGCAAAGGTGTCCTTCGACTTGACGGACTCGATGCCACCGGTGTCGATAATCACAAAGTCGCGGCCGTTCCAGTCTGCCTTGTGGTAGGAACGGTCGCGCGTGACGCCACGGCTCTCGTGCACGATGGCGTCACGACTCTGGACAATGCGGTTTACAAGGGTGGACTTGCCGACGTTGGGTCGACCGACCACGGCGACGACAGGCAATGACATGATGTGCTCACTTTCTCTTAGCGTATTTAGCACACTCGAGCATATCACGACCGCGTGGGCGCCTTGCCGCCGGCGAGTCTCACCCTAAACTCTGCGTTACTGCAGAAACAATTCCCTCGGGGTCGCCGTGGGCTATGACCGCCCTGCCCCCACGACGCTCGATTTCCTCGACAACGTGGTCCTGGGTATCTCCGTCTAGAGTCACGTGATCAAAATTGAACATAACCTCAGGGAGCACAACTACCTTGCTCGTGAGGTCAGAGGGCAGCTGTGCGAGAAGGTCCTTCGAGACGATGAGCCCCGTGACGTTGACGTCTCCCCCAAAGTAGTCGTTGCGAATGGGGAACGCCCTCACGCGACCAGAGGGAGACCACAGTCCACAGAAGAACGAGATGGCCGCCTGGGGTGCCTCGCCGCAGACGAGAAGCACCTCGGCGTCCAAGCGCTTGAGGTCGGCATCGCTTGCGGCAAGCTCCCCTGCGTGGTCGCGGGCAAAGACCGCTGAGTCGTCGAGGAAGCTCCGCAGCATGCCGATGCCGTCGTAGTACTGTGGGTAGCCGTCATAGGCCTCGGCGGGAGGAACCGTCACGCCAGCGGCAACGTAAAACTCGTCGGAGAGTTGGAAGCGGGTGGTACCAAGCTCGCGCCTGGCACGCTCCTGGTAGGGCTCAATGAGCTCGACCACTGCCTTAGCGGCGGCTGGATCATCCGAGAAGGACTTTGAAAACCGACGCGAGAAGCGCGTGTAGCCAAGAGGCACCACGGCAAGAGAGGTGATGGCGGGGCGCTCCTCCACCCAATCGAGCGTGCGAGCGAGTTCCGGTCCGTCGTTCACGCCAGGGCAAAGGACGATCTGGGCGTGTATCTCGATGCCCGCCGCAAGGAGACGCTCGAGGACGTCGATGCCGCGCTGGGCATGTGGGCCGATGAGCGTGCGCCTGACATCGGGCGAAATGGCATGAATCGAGACGTTCATGGGCTCGAGCCGGCATGCGATGATCCGCTCGACGTCCTCGTCCGTCACGTTGGTGAGGGTGACGAAATTCCCCTGGAGGAATGAGAGCCGGTAGTCGTCATCACGCAACGAGAGGGATGGGCGCGCATCCTCCGGAAGCATGCTCATGAAGCAGAACTGGCAGGCGTTCACGCAGGTACGGATGCCGTCGAAGAGGACGTCGGTGAAGTCGATGCCCCAGTCCTCGCCAGGCTCCCGCCAGAGCTCGCAGGCATAGGTCCCACCGTCCCTGGGGTCAAAGACCTCGAGGTCGCATGAGGCTCCGTCGGCCTCCCAGCGCCAGTCGATGAGGTCACGCAGTTTGTGCCCGTTTACGCTCTCGATGCGCATGCCGGACTCGATGCCCGCCTCCCAGGCAGGGCTCTCCTCCTCGACAGACTGAACCCAGGCGCCAAGTGAGCGCTCGCGTGTGGACGCGTAGTCCGCCCTGTCCCGTGCCACAGCTACTCCCCTATCATCGACTCGATCGCGGCCACGACGGCACGTATCTGCGAGGCGGGGGTTGAGGCGCCAGCCGTGACGCCCACAAGGCCTGCCCCCTTAAACCAGGTGGCGTTAAGCTCGTCGGCGCCTTCCACGTGATGCGTGCGTGGGCACGCCATTGAGGCAATCTCGGCCAGGCGCGTGGTGTTGGCAGAGTTCCGACCGCCTATGACCACCATCACATCCGCTCGCGCGGCGAGCTCGGCGCAGGCGCCCTGGTGCCCCGAGGTCGCCTCGCAGATGGTGTTGAACACGCGAAGCTCCTCGGTGCGCAACAGCAGTGCCGAGACGACCTCGGCTAAGCGTGCCGCAGACTGCGTGGTCTGCACCACAACGCCGGTCTTGCGCGCATGCGGGAGTGCAAGCGCCTCCTCGGCCGTTCCCACAACTACGGCCCCCGGCGCATGGGCAAGGGTAGCGGTGACCTCGGGATGGCCCGTTTCGCCCACGATGACCACGCGATAGCCCTCCGCAGAGAGCTGCTCGGCTGCACGGTGCACCTTCTTAACAAAGGGACAGGTTGCATCGACCACAGAAGAGCAGAGTTCCCGTGCCTCGGCCTCCTCGGCAGGAGTCACCCCGTGCGTGCGGAGGACAAGCGTGCAGCCTGCAGCGTCACGCGGATCCTCGACAACGGCGGCACCACGCTCGGCCAAGCTTGCGACAACTCGCGGGTTATGAATCAGGGGCCCCAGCGTACGAACGCGAAACGCACCATCCTTGAGGGCATCCTCGGTCATCTCGAGCGCACGCTCGACGCCATAGCAGGCGCCTGCCTCGCGGGCCACCTCCACTGATGCCATGGCTACATCCTTCCCGGGTGCTCTTCGCGAAGCTCGTCTCTCAGCGCATAGACGGCGTCCATGCCCGCCTTCGACATTGCAGCGAGCTGGGCCTTCCTGCCCTTAACGTCCAAGGAGTCCCAGGTGATGGGGTCTCCCGCCTTGAGCCACACGCGGGAAAAGTGGTGCAGGTGGCTGCCACGCTTCGTGATGTCGCGCGCGCCCACGATGGCCACCGGCTGGACCGGAGCGTGGCCAAGCTGCGCCATGAGGGAGTAGCCCTCGTGGATGGTCACGGGCTCGTCGTCGCTCTTGATGCGGGTGCCCTCGGGGAAGATGAGGACGCACTCGCCGCGGTCAAGTGCTGCCTTCGCGCGACGGACGGACTTCATGTCGGCAGTGCCCCGCTGCACGGGAATGGCGCCCACGCGGGTGAAGAACCAGGTGACCACCGGCGACTTGTCAAACTCGCTCTTGTAGATGGTGCGCACGCGTATGCCATGCAGCCAGAGCTGGACGATGATGATCACGGGGTCGAGCATAGAGCCGTGGTTCATGACAATGACGCGCGGGGTCTTGTCGTCGACGAGCTTCTCCTTGTCCTCAACGCTCCAGCGCCAACGGAACTGCGTCCATGCCATGCAAGCATAGACGGCAATGCCAAGAAACATGCGGGCCGGAAGCGGGAAGTTGCGCATACCCGTGTCGAAGTAGTCATCAAAACTGTTGCCGTGGAAGGCGCGCAGGCGCTTCTCGGGCGCCTTCTTCTGCGCGCTCACGAACGGCCTCCCGCGAGCGCGGCCTCAAGCCTGGGATCAAGCGCGCAGATGGCGGCCACGACCTCGTCAACGCTCATCGAGGACGAGTCGATGTGGTGCGCGTCCGGCGCCGGCTTGAGGGGTGCGGTCTTTCTCGTAGAGTCAAGCTGGTCGCGGCGGTTGAGGTCTGCGAGGATGCGCTCCACCTCAGCAGGATCTGCCGTGGCATTGGCATCCTTGGCGGCGTCTCCACCCTCGCGCTGCACGGCGCGGCGCAGGGCTCGAGCAGAGGGGTCTGCCGTGAGGAAGACCTTCACGTCTGCATTTGGGAAGACCACAGTGCCAATGTCCCTGCCCTCGGCGACGACGTCGCCCGTCTCGCCGTAGGCACGCTGGAGCTCGACCATGGCAGTGCGCACCTCCGGGATGGCCGAGACGGCAGAGACGTTGCGGTCGACCACGGGCGTACGAATCTCAGCGGTGACGTCACGGCCGTTGGCGGTGACGGTCTGGCCGGCAGGCGAGGTGCCAAAGGCGATGGTGATCGTGCGGGCAACCTGCGTCACGGCAGCCGCGTCAGCGGGGTCGATGCCCTGGCGCAGGCACTCGGCAGTGACGGAGCGATACATGGCACCCGTATCGAGGTAGGTGAGGTGGCACCTCTCGGCAATTGCGTGGGCAACGGTAGACTTACCGGACCCTGCGGGCCCGTCGATGGCGACGATCATGCGTCCTTCCTTTCTGCGACGCCCCAGATGTCCCTGAGGTCGTATGGGTTTGGCTTGGTCGAGCGCTCTATGACCTCATCGGGGGTGAGGTTGAACCCGCCAAGGTAGAAGCTCTTCCCGTTACAGGTGTAGTACGCCGAGCACACGTTTGCCAGATGCACATTCCAGAAGCGGTCATACGGTACATCGTACATGGCGGCGATGAGAATGCGAGAGAAGCCCCCGTGGGTGACAAGGGCGGTTCTGCCGGCGAGCGGCCTCAGCTCGTCCATAAGATGATTGGCGCGTGCGGTCGCGTGCTCGAAGGACTCCGCACCGGGCGCGGGAAGCGAGTGCCCGTGCTCGTCAAGCGGCCAGGGGAACTGAGCAGGGCCAGAATTGCTCGCCTCGAAGCGCGTGCCCTCCAGCTCGCCAAAGTCAAGCTCAACAAGGTCATCGTCAACGCGGACGGGAATGCCCAGGCGCTCCCCTGCCTCCTCGGCAAGGTTGCGACAGCGCGAGAGGGGCGAGCACCAAATACGCTCGGGGGCAAAAGCCACGAGGGCGTCCACGCCATGCTCGCGCTGCCTCTCGCCACGCGGGGTGAGAGGGACGTCCCTCCTTCCCGAGAAGAAGTGCTCAGTGTTCGCGGGCGTCTCCGGATGCCTCATGACAAGGATCCGCTGCCTCATGCCAAGGTCCACGCTAGTCGTCCTCCCCCTGGTCGCCGGCATGCCCGGCGCAAATCTTCTCGATGGCCGCAACCTCCTGAGGTGTGAGCTCGCGCCACGAACCCTCGTCAACTCCCGTGAGCGAAAGCGGCCCAAACGCATCGCGATGGAGGCGCAAGACCTTGTGCCCCACCGCCTGCATCATCTTCTTGACCTGGTGCTTCCTGCCCTCGTGGATGGTAAGGCCCACAACCGCGTTGGGCTCTCCCCCACCCGTGCGTCCGGCTCCGTGCGGGGCAACAACCGAGTAGAGGGGGTCGACCTTCGCAAGGAGCGTTGCCCTGGCAGGAGACGCCGGGCCGTCCTCGAGCATAACGCCGCGCCTCAGGCGCTCAAGGTCGTGCGCCGAAGGCGTGCCAGAGACCAGTGCAACGTAGTGCTTCTCGACATGGCGCGAGGGATGGAGCAGCTCCTGCCCCACATTCCCGTTAGTTGTGAAGAGGAGAAGACCCGTCGTGTCCATGTCGAGACGCCCAACCGGAAAGAGCCCAGGGAAGCGGTCGGTAGGAACAAGCTCTGCTACGGTATGCCTGCCCTGGGGGTCGCTCATTGTGGTGACGTAGCCCGAGGGCTTGTAAAGCATGAGGTAGCAGGGCCGCTCGAGCATGTGGCACTCGATGCCGTCCACGCTCACCACATCGCTCATAGGGTCAACCTTGCTGCCGAGCTCAGTCACGACCTCGCCGTTCACGCGCACGCGGCCAGCGGTCATGAGCCGCTCGGCACCGCGCCTGCTGGCGACGCCGGCACGGGCGAGAAATCGCTGGAGGCGTATGGGGTAGAGCCCGTCCTCGCGTACGGGATCACTCATCGTCCGCGTCACCATCCATGGTGTCCTCGGGACCCGGTGCGTCCTCGAGAGCCTCGCCATCCTCGGTACCCTCATCGTCGCCCAAGAGGTCACGCTCGTCGTCGATATCGTCCGAGGCCTCCTCGAGCGTAGACTCCAGCGAGCGCCCAGAGAGACGCTCGCGGATGAACTGCTTGGACTGCTCGTCCGGAGCGAAGTCCTCGAGTGGCGGAAGGTCGCAGATGCCCCTCAGGCCAAAGCGCTCAAGGAAGACGCGCGTGGTGCCAAAGAGCACCGCTTGACCGTGCTCGGCGTCATGCCCCACCTCGCGCACCAGGCCCTTCTCGCGCAGGGACGCAATGACGCCGTCGGAGTTCACGCCGCGGATGGCCCGCACGCCCTCGCGCGAAACAGGCTGGTGGTAAGCAATAACGGCCAGGGTCTCGAGGGCCGCCTGCGAGAGGCGCCGCTGATCCCACGAGAGCACGTAGTCGGCGACCTGGTCGTGGAAGGCAGGGTGCGTGAAGAGGCGCCACCCTCCAGCGACCTCGCGCAGCTGGAAGCCACGGTTTGCGTCTGCATACTCGGCCGAGAGTTCCGCAAGCGCCGAGGCAACGTCACCCGGCGCGGCGCCCGTGGCCTTTGCCAGGTCTGTTGCCGAGACGGAGTCATCGGACACGAGGAGCAGGGCCTCCAGGAGCCCCTTGAGCGAGCCGTCCTCAAGCCTCTCGAGACCTGCCATCACGCGTCCTTCCCCGTGTCATCCGCCTGCGCAACTTCGTCCTCGCCTGCGCCCAAAACGTCACCAAAGCCAAGCTCTTCCAGGTCCTGCTCGCCCACGCCCTGCTCCTCCAGCTCGTAGAGCACCGACTCGTCCATCTCGTAGGGGCTCGCACCCTCCACGTGATCAAGCTCGATCTCGCCAAAGTTCCTCTCCTGGCGCATTCGAAGCTTGTCCCTATGGTAGAGGTCGAGCACGGCAAGGAAGTTTGCCACCACGACCTCGGGCTCACTTGAGCCGTCGAGAAGCTCGGAGAACGTGAGGTGCCCACGCGAGCGCGCCAGGCGATCGACCGAGGCGACCGTGAGCGCTGTGGGCAGCCGTTTGGGCGCGATGTGCTCGGATTCGAGCAGGAAGGTATCACGGTGGGCGTCGATGTCGGCGCAAATGACGGCAAGGCTTCTCAGCGTTATGCCCTCGAGGTAGTCAGGCATGAGTCCCAGGAACTCCGGATCCGGTCCCACGGTGCGCGGGACCATGCGGCTCTCGGCCTCCATGCGGCTGCCAAGTGCGGCACCGGCGTTCCTGAACTGCTTGTAGGTGATGAGTCGAGCGATAAGCACCTCGCGCGCCTCGTCGGGCGAGAGGCCCGCGAGGTCGTCCTCCTCGTCCAGATCCTCCTCCCCAGCGTGCTGGGTAAGCGTGACGCCGCCCTCGGGGACAAGCGCCGCAGCCTTCATGTCCAGAAGCGTGGAGGCAACCAGCACAAAGTCGCTCGCAACGTCCAAGTCCAGGTCGCTCATGCGCTCGACCTCGGCAAGGTATTGGTCTGCCACCTCGGCAACCGAGATGGAGCCAATGGCCACCTTCTGCCTACTTACGAGCTGCAGAAGGAGGTCGAAGGGACCCGTGTACGCATCTGTCTTCACACGCCATGACATATGCCGCTATGCCCCCATGAGAAGGTCGAAGAGCGAGCCAGCCGTAGAGTCAAGGACCCAACCCAATGGGTCAACGCCAAAAGCATACGGAATAAGGTAAAGGACCACGATGAGGATGGGCATGGCGTACTGCTGCACGCGGTAGTAGGCACGACGGGAGCGCTCGCTTCTAAAGAGAGGCGAGATGACCTTGGAGCCGTCAAGCGGGGGAAGCGGTATGAGGTTGAAGCACATGAGCATGAGATTCACGTAGACGTAAGTCGAGAGGATTGTGAGCACCCAATACGCCACGTTGTACCAGGGGTCAACGGCAAGCGTCCCGGAGGTGAGCCCCGAGTTGAAGCCCCAAAACGCGAGACGCCACACGGCAGCGCCGGCGAGCGCCTGGAGCAGGTTGCAGACAGGCCCGGCAAGCGCGACCAGCGCCTCGTCCCGGTTTCTTGTCTTAGGGTCAAAGTTCATGGGGTTGTAGGGCACGGGCTTTGCGTAGGCAAAGATGGGTCCACCAAATGCCCCCATGATGAGCGGCAGGATGACGGAGCCAAAGGGGTCGATGTGTGCGGCAGGGTTAAGCGTGAGGCGTCCGGCGCGCTTGGCCGTAGGGTCGCCCAGCCTGTTGGCCATCCAACCGTGGGCCACCTCGTGCGGAATGGCAGAGAGCATGACAAGCCCAACCGAAATGAGGATCGTGATGATGCGCGAGGTCGAGAACATGTCACGCCCCTTTCTGGCCTAGATGCGGTAGGCAGCCCTTGCGAGCAGCCAGTCTATGACAAAGAGCGCAACCGCGACAAGGGCAAAGTCTCCCCTAAAGGCCCCGCCCATGGGCGTACGGAAGACGAGTACCCCCTGGATGGGCTGGGGAATCGCTCCAGTCGCAAGCCCATTCACACCGAGAAGCGCTGTGTGGAGCGTACCCACGTCAAACGAGTCGACAACCACCAGCACGCAGAGCGCCACGGCAAGCACACGCACGACAACTGCAACCGCGTTGAGGGCTGTGCGCACTCCCATGCGCAAGGGGCTAAGCATCCTGCTCGCCCGCCTCCATAGCCTCAGAGAGCTCGAGCCATTCCTGCTCGAGGGCAGGAATCTTCTTAGAGAGCGCGTTGTACTCGGTCATGCAGGCATTGAAGCGCTCCGTGTCGTTGTAGAGCTCCTCGTCCGCCATGAGCGTCACAAGCTCGTTGTAGCGATCGTGCGCGGGACCAAGGGCAGACTCCACCTCTTGCAGGCGCTTCTTGGTCTTGCGCAGCGCCTTGCTGCGGCGGTTACGCTCCTCGGCCTCGGCACGGCGCTGCTCCTTAGTCTTGACGTTGCGGCCCGAGGTCTGGTCGGGAGCCTCGCTCGCTACCGGTGCGGCCTTTGCCTGCGCCGCCTTGCTCGTGGGCACATCCTGCCCAGCGGCAGCAGCCTCGAGCTCGGCGCGCTTGAACTGGTAGTACTCGTAGTCGCCGTCGTAGAGCGTCACCTTGTGGTCGCGCACGTCGACCACCTTGTTGGCCACGGCACGAACCAGGTGCTCGTCGTGGCTGATGAGCACGATGGTCCCCGGGAAGTGGACGAGGGCCTGCTCGAGGACGTCGACAGAGTCGATATCCAGGTGGTTGGTGGGCTCGTCGAGGCAGAGCAGCGGGTCTGGAGCCACGAGCATCTTGGCGAGGGCGAGACGTGCCTTCTCGCCACCGGAGAGCACGGAGACCCGCTTGTCCACGTCATCCCCGTGGAAGAGGAAGGCGCCCAGGAGCCGGCGCTCCTCGGAGGTGGTCCAGCCAGGGGCCACGGCGTCCATCTCCTGGAGGACGGTGTTTGCGGGGTCGAGCTGCTCCAGCTGGTGCTGGGCGTAGTAGGCGCAGGTCACGTTCTGGCCAAGCTCGACCGAGCCGGCGTCGGGCGAGAGGTGCCCGTTGATGAGCTTCATGAGCGTGGACTTGCCGGCGCCGTTGGGGCCCACGAGCGCCACGTGGTCGCCGCGGTAGAGCGTGAGGTCAACGTGGTCGTAGACGTGGTTCTCGCCAAAGGACTTGGCGATGTCCTCGAGCTTCACCACCGTGTCGCCGGTGCGGGGCGGGTCGGGGAAGGAGAAGTGCACCTTCTTGGAGCCCTCGGGGAGAATGACAAGCTCGCTCTTGATCTGCTCGATGCGGCGCATGCGTTCCTGCGCCTGTGCGGCCTTAGTGGGCTTGTAGCGGAACTTGTCGACAAAGACCTGCATGTGGGCGATTTCTCGCTCTTGGGCCGCGCGTTTGGCGCGCATCTGCTCGAGGTTGTCCTCGCGCTGGCGCAGGTAGTCGGAGTAGTTGCCCGTGTAGGTGGTGAGCCGTCGGTTCTCGACTGCCGCCACGTGGGAGACGCAGGCGTCCATGAAGGAGCGGTCGTGGGAGACGAGAAGCACTGCGCTGTCGTAGGCCGCGAGGAAGTGCTCGAGCCACTGGACGCTCTCGAGGTCGAGGTGGTTGGTGGGCTCGTCGAGGAGGAGCAGGTCGGGGTGGCGGAGCAGCAGCTTGGAGAGGGCGATGCGCATCTGCCAGCCGCCAGAGAAGTCAGCGGCAGGCTTGTCGAAGTCCTCGATGGGAAAGCCCAGGCCGCCGAGGATCTGGCGCGCACGGGCGTCGAGCTCGTAGCCGCCCAGGCGCTCGAAGCGGTCTTGGGCGTGGCCGTAGTCCTCGAGCAGGCGGTCGAGCTCGGGGCCGGGCTTTGTGGTCGAAATCTTTGCCTCGAGCTCGGCAACGCGGCGCTCCCAGCCCTTGACCTCGTGCGCCGAGTCAACTACCTCCTGGAGGGCGGTCTTCTCGCCATCGATCTTGGTCTCTTGCTCGAGGTAGCCGACGGTGGTCTCCTTGGCAAAGGAGACGGTTCCCTCGTCGGGCGCCTCCTGCCCCATGATGATCTTCAGGAGCGTTGTCTTGCCGGCCCCGTTGGGGCCGACGAGCGCCCAGCGCTCACCGGCGTTGAGCTGCAGCGTGGCCTGCGTGTAGAGGACCCTTCCGCCAAAGGACTTGGTAATCTTGTCTGCGAGTGCTATCACGTGAACCCCTCGGGATGCCAAATTTGCCAAGGGGTGAGTATACGGTACGCTCGTGCAGAAGAGGTGTGCCTGCGGGATTCGTTTGCCCGGTAACGGGATCCCACTGCCCGGCAACGGGATCCCGTTACCGGGCGAATCAGTCCCGCGCTACTCGTCCACGGTGATGTGAATCGAGAAGCCACCAATCTCGTCCTTGAAGTAGATAAGATGGGTGGAGCCGTCCGGGAACTTGGCGCGGGAGTCCTCGTTAAACTCGAAGCCGCGGTCCTCAAACCACTTCTGCGCGGCGTCGATGTCATCAACGTGGAAGCCGATGTGGCCCTTCTCACCGCGGCCGACGCCCTTCATGATCTCGATGTAGGTGTCAACAAAATAGGAAGGCGCAAGCTCCGTTGTGCCAAGGCCCAGCAGGGTCGCAAGCTGCCTAGTGATCTTCTCGGCGTTCTCTGGCGTGCCGCCGTTGATGCCCACGTGCGCAAGCCGCAGGCCCAGCGCCTTCTTGGGATCTTCCTCAGTGTTCATAGAACAGCCCTCCCTTTGCGTGTGAGTAATGCCGCATGCCGCTTCTTGCTGAGCGCCATGTGCCTCAAGTATATGGGACATTTTTGGTGTCACGCTCACAGGGACATGCTGCAGCACATCAACACCTAGCAGAGGAAAAGAGGCGGAAATAAAAACGGCACCCAACAGGATGCCGTCACTCAGATTCTATGGTGGGCGATGCTGGATTCGAACCAGCGACCCCATCCGTGTGAAGGATGTGCTCTACCCCTGAGCCAATCGCCCGTGCGGTTTGTTATATTACCAAAACAATCCGGTTTGGCAACCGAGAATTCCTACCTTCCCGTAATTGCCGCTCGAAGCATCAGGACGTAGGCGTCAGCACCCTCGGGACGAAGGTGGGTACCGTCATCCCAGAAGTACTCGTCGTGCCCGGCGCTCGTCTCGTACCAGTCGATGACCTCGCAGTTGTCGTACTCGGCTGCCACTTGCTTGAACAGGGCGTTGTTGATGTCCTGGAGGGCAAGTGGGACTCGTGCCGTCACAAGGTAGACGCGCTTGCCAGGGTCGACGGCCTCGACGAGGGCCTTGACCTGGTCCTCGGTGGCAACGCCGTTGTCGCCCAATGACCACACCACAACATCGCCATCATGCCCTGCGGCCACGTCCTGGGCATAGACGTCCGGACCGTCATAGATCTGTCGCCCAACCACGGCGTCGATATAGCCGTTAGGGAAGATCGTGTTGAACTGGTTGACCGCACCGGCCGGCACGGAATCGCCAATGAGAATGACCTTGGCGTCCGTTGCGCCGGTCTCGGCGTCAACGTCGTAGCTCACGTTGTTGATGGACGAGAAGGCGCCGTCAAAGGCGGTCCCGGCAAAATATGTCCCAGAGTCATCGTAGCTCTCGAGGCTCTTGGCCTGCGACGTGAGTGCTGACTCCTGGCCGGCAGCCATTGCCTGTGGGGTGTTTGCCGTTTCGGCATTGAGCGGTACAAACATGAGCACGATGACCGCCACAACGCCAACCCCCTCCATCACTAGCCGAGGGAGCGGCTGCGCGAGAAGCCCACGGGTAAGCCTTGAGTGGGAGACGCCGCGCTGGGAGCGTGCGTCGCGGCCGCCGACAAACGTGGGAATGGGCGAGAGCGGGCGTGCGGGTGCCTTCTCGAGGAACTGATAGGAGAGCTCGGAGAGCACGCCTATGAGGGCAAACTCGAGAGCCCATCCCCACCAGGGCAGAGGCGTGGTTTCGCTTGCGGGGTTCAGGATGATGAACAGCGGGTAGTGCCAGAGGTAAAGCGCATAGCCGCGCTTGCCCGCCTCGGCCAGAGCCGGAACTCCGAGAACACGCCCCACAAACGTATGGTTTGGCCGAGAGATGCACCCCACGAGAAGCGCCGCAAGTATGGCTGCAACGAGAATGCCGCCCCGATAGACAAAGTGGCTGTACCCGTTGAAGACAAACATCATTGCAACAATGCCACAGAGCGAGCCAAGCGCAATAACGTCGTAGACGATTCCCGACACCCCGCGCTCCCGCAGGGCGGGTACGAGCCTTTCAAGCCGAATTCCTCGTCCGCCGGTTGCAATGGCGAGAAGGGCACCAACGAGAAGCTCGGCGGCTCGAGTGTCTAGCCCATAGTAGATGCGAGCGGTGTCCGCTGTGGGGTCAAAGAGCACCCCCATGGCAACCGAAGAGATAAGGATAAGGGCGCAGACCACGCCGCATGCATGGCGACGAGACGGCACGAGCCGCGAGAGGAGCAGCACCACGGGTGGCCACACAATATAGAATTGCATCACAACTCCGAGGTACCAGAAGTGTGTGAGCGGCGATGGCGCACCTGCAGCAGCGAAGTATGAGACCTTACGCACGATGTAGAAGATGTTCTCGAAGAAGAGCAGGGCGGGCACTGCGTCACTTTGCACCTTGGGAAGCAGGTATGGAGCAAAGAGAGCGGCAAGGATAACGGTCACGCCAACAACGGCAAGCATAGTGGGCCAAAGCCGCACCGCGCGCTTGAGGAGGAGTTGGCCGTACTCAATCGAGCCCGTACGTGCAACCACACGCTGGATTGAAAGCGTGAACAGGTAGCCGGTAATTACAAAGAAAACCGTGACGCCAAAGAAGCCGCCCGGAATCCAAGTGGGATTTGCGTGATAGAAAACGATGCCGAGAATGGCGATCACACGCAGACCATCAAGGCCGCCGACGCGCTGTGAGCCAGCATGAGACGCAGCCGGATGCGAGTCCCTAACGGTTATGGGGTCAACCGACCTGCTGCGACTGCCTGTAGCCACACTCTCCACGCTTGCCTACTCCCACACGTGTGCCGCCATTAAAGGAAATAACCAATGGCAACATTCTATGGCAAAGCGCAATGAAGCCTTAGGCACTTTTAAGGTGGAGCACCTCATGCCAACGATGCGTCCGAGCACGCTCTGGAGTGCGCTAGACCTTCTCGACGCTCTTCTTCACTGCGGCCGTAGCAACGGTGACGAGAAGCGCCAGGACAAACGCAACGGCGCCAACCACGATGGGGGCCACCTGACCGTTGGCAAACGCAATGTCACCTGCGCAGAGCGCGCCGGTGGCAACCGTGGCGCCGGCAGAGGGACCCAAGAGCTTTGGCGCGTTGGATGGCACGTTTGCAACCCTTGCACCTCTCGCGCCTACGAAGAGTGCAACCACGGAGGCACCAACTACAAAGAGGTCGGTTATGTCAACGCCGAGAACCGCTAGCACGATTCCCACAACCACGCAGACGCACCCTGCGATGAGAGCAACAATGCCAGAGAGCTTGAGCCTCTTTGCTTCCGGAGACATGGTCAACCCCTAATCGACGATGCTGACCGCACCATAGCGCGGCAACCAAACGGAAGTTGTATACCCAATAGGCTGCAACGGGTTTCTCGCCACGTCTGTAAGACATGGAAAAGCTCCCCCACCGACTGCGGGTGGAGGAGCTTGCGAGACATGGTGGGCCCAGTAGGATTCGAACCTACAACCCAGGGATTATGAGTCCCCTGCGCTAACCGTTGCGCCATGAGCCCGTACGAAAAAGGGCGACGGCAAATGCCGCCGCCCTGAATGTATGGTGGAGAATAGGGGGTTCGAACCCCTGACCTCGTGACTGCCAGTCACGCGCTCTCCCAACTGAGCTAATTCCCCGTGGGTTGGTGCGGGAATTACTATACCAGACGAGAATTCTCGGTCAACAACTTTTTTGAAAAAGTTGGAACCGACGCTTGTCCGACGCTTTTCCGAGCCGATGTAGAAAAGGCTCGACGCCATGCAGGGCAGTGTCCGCGTGGCCAGCCGCCCCTCTCTGAAAGGGTTCCTGGCCCCTCTCGCAGAGAATAGCTCTTTTTTTTCTTAATCACCTGCCACATTTGCGCAGGTAACCAATAACGGTAATAAGAAAAAGGAGCTAAACACCGCAGACTCCTTCGACTGCTAGGATGGAGCCAAAAGGCAATCGAAAGGAGAACCATGAGCGCAGGGCGTACGGAGTCACGCTATGTGACAGTCGAGCCGGATGTCCAAATCCACTTCTGGGATGCAGGCGAGAAGGACGCGCCAGCCCTCATCTTCATCCCTGGCCTCACCTTCTCGGGCAAGGTCTTCAAGCACCAGCTGGAGCACTTCTCCAAGACCCACCGCGTTATTCTCGTCGACCCCCGCGGCCAGGGTCTCTCGACTAAGTGCCCGTTTGGCAATGATTACCAGACCCACGGTCGTGACCTCATCCACCTGGTTGAGCACGAGGGCATCGAGAAGCCAACGCTCGTTGGCTGGAGCTGCGGAAACCTAGAGGCGTGGAGCTACCTTGAGCAGGCGGGGGTTGAGTCCGTCTCCGGTTGTGTGACGGTTGACATGTCCCCGCTGCCTCACAACGAGGACCCCAAGGCCTGGACGGAGGGAACGCCGGCCGAGCTTTCGGAGATCATGACGCGCACGCTGAACCATCCGGAGACCGCAGCGGGCTTCTGGGACAGCTACCTACGCGAGGTCATGTGGCAGGGGCCGCTCACGGACGAGCAGTACGAGTGGTTCATCGACATGTCCAACCAAACGCCCTTCTGGGTCACTCACGAGCTCTTTGGCGACGCGATTCTCTCCGACTACCGAGCCATCGCGCAGGAGGCGTCCGAAAAGATTCCCACGCTCATGTTCATTGCCGAGCACTGGGCAGACGTCGCGGAGCCGTACTGGCACAGCCTCTGCCCCAAGACCCCCACGTATGTGATGGGCGGCCACCTGATGGCCATCCAGTATCCGGACCGCTTCAACCAGCGGCTGGAAACCTTCCTCACAACCGGAAAGTAACGCCCAAGGCCTCGCAGGAATCCCCGCGAGGCCTTTTTCGGTACCAACAACCCCCCCGGAGGTCCTTTCTCCCGGAGGTCTCACGCACCCCTCTACCAAAGGTGCCACGGAGGTCCCCGCTCTCGCGGAATATAGCTCCTTTTTCTTAAACTCACCTCGCGTTTCCGCAGGTCGCGGTTTTCGGTTCTAAGAAAAGGAGCTGAACTCCGTGGCTGGCGCGGCTGGCAGCCACGCCAGCCGGTGGCATTACCCGCCACTTCTCGTTATTGCACGAAATTTCTCGTCAATAGAGCGTTTCCCCGGTTGGGAAGCATTACATCAAGAAATTACGTGCAATAATTCAAACACAAGCCGCATTTGCGCAGGTCACCGGTATTGAAATAAGAAGAGACCCCGAGAAGCACCGACGCAGGGACGTCGTAGCGCGTCGGGCCTCCCGATGCCTACCAGCTCACAAGGTCATCGGTGATGTCCAAGGCGGTCTCTGCGCCACACATTTCCATGGTGTCCGAAAGCTCGCCCTGGAGCTGTGCGAGAAAGTCCCTCACACCCTGCTCTCCCCCACCGTACATCGCAACCACAAACGGACGGCACATAAGGACCGCGTTCGCGCCAAGTGCAAGCGCGCGGAAGACGTCGACGCCGCTCCTGATGCCTCCGTCAACCAGAACGACAAGGTCATCGCCAACGGCCCGGGCAATCTCCGGGAGCACCGTCGCCGTGGCCTCCACGCCATCCTGCACGCGTCCCCCGTGGTTGGAGACGACAATGCCGTCGGCGCCGGCCTTGAGGGCCTTCTCGGCGCCCCGCTCGGTCATGATGCCCTTGAGGACAAAGGGCGTGTCGGCCGCATGGCATGCCTTGGCGATCTCGCGAAGCTGCGAGACGCCCTTGGCGCCCGCGGGCGGCTGCTGCCCCTTGAGGAAGGGAAGCCCGGCGCCATCGATGTCCATGGCCACGGCAACCGGATGCGCCGCCAGAGCGATTCTCAGCTTGTCTCGCACCACGTCCTTTGACCAGGGCTTGATTGTGCAGATGCCGCAGCCATCCAAGCCTGATATTGCGCGACAGGCCCCCTCGTGGAGAGAGGCGGCAAGGCCGTCACCCGTCCACCCCAGCGACCCTGCCCCTGCAGCTGCACGGAGCATCACGTCGTTGTAGGTCTCCATGTCGTACTTGGGGCCATAGTGGCGGTTCACGTCACCCAGCGGGCCAACCATCACGGGCAACGAGAGCTTGCGCCCAAAGAGTGTCACGGAAGTGTCCGGGACATACGGCTCGTGGATGGTGTCCATCTGAAGCATCACAGACTGCCAGGCCTCGTAGTTGCGGATAGCCACCATCCCTGTGCCCTTTGCGCCCGGGCCGGGAATGCAGTTGCGGCAGGCCCTCCCGTCACAAACGGGACACGCCTTGCAGTTGCCCATCTGTCCTCGAGCGGCCTCTGCCAGCTCCGCATAGCTCATGCGTCCCATGGAATTCCTCCTATACAAAGAGGGCCGCGGAAGTCCCGCGGCCCACCTCCACCCAGTGAATGAGACAAAGGGACTGTCCCTTTGTCTCCTTTGTCTCACGCGCGCTCGGAAACGATGCGTGCCGAGAGGAGCGAGGCCACCTTGTCGATGGCAACCTCGGCGCGCTCGCCGGTCGCGCGTACCTTGAGCTCAACGTTGCCGTTCTTGATTGCCTTCTTGCCGCAAACCACCTGGTACGGGAAGCCCATGAGGTCAGCGTCGGCAAACTTGACGCCCGGACGCTCCTTGCGGTCGTCCACGATGACCTCGACGCCTGCCGCGAGAAGCTCCTCGGCCACACGGTTGGCAACTGGCCACACCACGTCGTCGTTCACGTCGAGAGGAACGACCTCGACCTCGTACGGGGCAACCGCCACGGGGAACGAGATTCCGTGCTCGTCGTGGTGCTGCTCGACCACGGCGGCAAGCATGCGAGAGACGCCAATGCCATAGCATCCCATCTGGAAGGGCTTCTCGACGCCATCGGGGTCCGCGAAGGTCGCGCCCATGGTCTCGGAGTACTTGGTGCCCAGCTGGAAGACCTGGCCCACCTCGATGCCTCGGGCGGCCTTGAGTGGCGCGCCGCACTTGGGGCAGCGGTCGCCAGCCTTCGCGGTGATGACGTCCACCCAGCGGCCAATCGTGAAGTCGCGGCCTTGCTTCGCGTGCACGTAGTGGCAGCCAGCATCGTTGGCGCCGATTGCCCACCACGCGGAGTCACGCAGCGACTCATCGGCACAGGAGCCCACGCCCTCGGGAAGGTCGATGGGTCCGATGAAGCCCTTGACGAGACCGTACTGCGCAAGCTCCTCGTCGCTCATCATGTGGTAGGCGCCAAAGGCGTGCTCGGCCTTGACGTCGTTCATCTCGTGGTCGCCGGGGACAAAGCACACCCAGGGCTTGCCGTCGCCGTCGACAAGCGCGAGCGCCTTCCTCGTTGCGGCCTCAGGCACCTTGAGGAAGGCCGCAAGGTCGGCGATAGTCCCGCAACCAGGTGTCTCGAGCTTCTGGAGGTCTCCCTCCTCGCCCTCGACGAGGTTGATGGGGGCCGTGGCGGCCTCGGTATCTGCCGCAAAGCCGCAGTCGTCGCAGTAGACGATCTCGGCCTCGCCGGCGTCGGCAAGCGCCATGAACTCGACGGAGGTGTCGCCGCCAATCTGCCCGGAGTCCGCGACCACGGGAAGCGCACGCAGGCCCACGCGCTCGCAGATGCGCGCGTAGGCGCCCTTCTCGTCGTTATAGGACTTCTGCATGCCATCGACATCAGCGTCGAAGGAGTAGCCGTCCTTCATGATGAACTCGCGGCCGCGCATAAGGCCAAAGCGGGGCCGCAGCTCGTCGCGGAACTTGTCCTGGATCTGGTAGAGCGTCACGGGAAGCTGCTTGTAGGAGCGCAGCTCGTTGCGCACAAGGTCGGTAAAGGACTCCTCGTGCGTGGGGCCAAGGGCAAACTCGCGCTCGTGGCGATCCTTGAGGCGCATGAGCTCCGGGCCGTAGGCGTTCCATCGGCCGGACTGGCGCCAGAGCTCGCCGTCAGTGAGGATGGGCACGAGCATCTCCTGCGCGCCGATTCCCTCCATCTCATCGTGAATGACGGCCTCGATCTTCATGAGCGAGCGCCATGCGAGCGGCAGGTAGCTGTAGAGGCCAGAGGCAGACTTGCGAATCATGCCCGCGCGGAGCAAGAGCCTATGGCTTGCGAGCTCAGCCTCCGCGGGGTCCTCCTTGAGCGTAGGCGCATAGAGCCCGGTCATCCTTGCATACGTTCTCACGGTGAAAGTCCTCTCCCCCGGCACCGCGGCCGGGCGTCATGCGCCGAAACCGACGCTATGCAATTCTACGGCCGTTTAGTCTTCGAGGGCACCGGGGAAGCGCCGCTCGATTTCGGCCATCAGTTCGTCAACGATCTTGTCGGCGGGAACCTTGCGCAGGGGCTTGCCACCTTCGAAGAGCATGGCCTGGCCGCGGCCGCACGCCACGCCAAGGTCGGCGTCAGATGCCTCGCCGGGGCCGTTCACCACGCAACCCATGACGGCCACGCTAATGGGGGCCTTCACGTTGGCAAGGCGCCTGCCCACCTCCTCGGCGATGGGGATCATGTCGACCTGGCAGCGTCCGCACGTGGGGCAGCTCACCAGCTCGGGCGAGCGCCGGCGCATGCCAAGCGCCGAGAGAAGCTCCCAGGCAACGCCGGCCTCCTCAACCGGGTCTGCGGTGAGCGAGAGGCGCATGGTGTCGCCGATGCCCTCCTCGAGGAGGATTCCCACTCCTGCGGAATTCTTGACCGTGCCCTGGCGAAGCGTCCCCGCCTCGGTCACGCCCACGTGAAGCGGCACCTCGGGCAGCGCCTTCGAGAGCGCGCGGTAGGTCGCAAGCGTGGTGGGCACGCTGTGTGCCTTGGCGGAAAGCACAACGTCGAGAAAGCCACGGTCGTGGAAGTGCTTGACAAACCCCTCGGCAGAGGCAACGAGCTTCTCAGGAAGCGTGAGATCCTGCCTGGCGGCGACCTTCTCGTCGAGCGAGCCCGCATTGACGCCAATACGGATGGGAATGCCCGCCTCGCCGCATGCGTCTATGACGGCGTCAACGCGGTCCCAGGAGCCGATGTTGCCCGGGTTCACGCGGAGGGCCGCCGCCCCGCGGGCTGCGGCGGCCAGGGCAAGGCGATAGTCAAAGTGGATGTCTGCGATCACGGGCAGCGGCGACTCCGCGCAGATGCGCTCGAAGCCTTCGAGCGACTCCGCGCTGGGAACCGCCACGCGAATGATCTCGCAGCCGGCATCTGCAAGCCTCTTGATCTGGGCAAGCGTTGCCGCAGCGTCTGCCGTCTTGGTGGTGCACATCGACTGCACCGAGACGGGCGCTCCACCGCCCACGGCGACGTTGCCAACCATGACGCGCCTAGTTTGCTCGCGAGGAAGTTTCTGAGTGCTGGTATCCATGTCAGCCGCCAATCACAAAGGTGACGATGTCGTTTCTCATGGCCACGACAAAGACGAAGAGGAAAAAGGCAAGCCCCACGTAGCTCACGATGGTCTGCGCACGCGCGGAGACCTGGCGCCTGGAGATGGCCTGGATTATCTCGATGAGGATCTTGCCGCCGTCCAGTGGGGGTATGGGGAGCAGGTTCATGAAGCCGAGGGACATCGAGATGGCACCAACGAAGAACGCAAGCGTGGGAACGCCGGCAGAGGCCGCCTCGGAGGCCATGACCGAGATGCCCACAACGGAGCTGGACTGGTCGAGGACCTCCATGGTGTGCGAGGGAACGATAAGCTTCACGGCGTACTCCGCCACCAGCCCACCGTAGGCCACCGAGCCGCGAAGCGCCTGGCCAAGCGAGGGGTAGTACGTGTAAGCCTGGTTGGTGATGCCCAGGTACTCGGCTGCCTGACCGTCCACCAGGTCAACGGTTGTCTCGTGCGCCGAGCCGTCGCGCTCGTAGTCAAGGGTGAAGTCGGTACCGGACTCGAGATACGGCTTGATGGCGGCAACGAGGTCATCGTAGGTGGAGACGGACTCACCATCCACCGCCGTTACGCGGTCGCCCGCCTCGAGGCCGGCCGCTTCGGCGAAGGAGCCCGAAGTGACGCTGCCAATGACGGGTTCATCCGAGGCTACCTGCACGCCCATGACCATGAATGAGGCCGTGACAACGACAAGCGCCACAAGCAGGTTGACCGCGGGACCAGCAAGGAGCATCGCGCACCGGCGCCAGAAGCCGCACCCAAGGTAGGTGCGTCCGCGCTCGTGCGCGAGAAACTCGACCGCCCTCATGCCGGGGTCGCGAGGCTCTCCGTAGTCGGTAGTGCCTGCCTGGCCAAAGTCGTGGCCGCGGTCATACTCGGTGCGGAGGCTCCCATCGCGCCGGAGCGTCTCGAAGCTAGCAGGCCAGTCCGACTGCCCCTTGTGCTCGCCAAGCGCCGGGTCGTAGTAGGGCCTTACGGCAGCCCAATCGGTGAGCGTCGCGAGAAGTCCATACGCCCTGTCAACGTCGCAGCCCAGCTGAGACGCAAGGTCGCTCACGGCAATCCTGCCGGCACGCTGCACGGCCATCAGAGCGGCACCGAGCAGCTCGTCGGTGGAGTTCTCCATGCCGCAGATGCGCGTATAGCCGCCAAGCAGGATTGGGGTAACGCCGATCTCGGTTCCATGGTCCTTGCTCTTGTGCGAGAGCTTGAGACGGCAGGGCATGCCAAGGAAGAACTCGGTCACGCGTACGCCGCACACCCGGGCAGCAAGGTAGTGGCCACCCTCGTGCACAAAGACGAGAAGGGAGAGGACGACCACGCCCCAGAAGATCGCAGAGACGACCCCCGTCATGCGCGGACTTCCCTGATGAAGGAGCGCGCGACCTGGCGCGACCTGGCATCTACCTCGGACAGCTGCGCCAAGTTGTCGACAGCCACGGCCTTCGTTGCATTCATGACAGAAGATATGGTGCGCTCGATGTCCAGGAAGCCGCACTCACCTGCACGAAACGCCGCGTTGGCAACCTCGTTGGCGGCGTTTGCGGCACACGGCATGGTTCCGGCAATACGGCCGGCCTCCTTGATGAGTGCGAGGCACCCAAAGGTTTTTTCGTCTGCCTCGCCAAAGGTAACGGGAGCCTCGTGGCACCAGTCCACGGGAACCGTTGGGGCAGACCAGCGCTCGGGATAGCTGAGCGCGTATTGGATGGGGATGCGCATGTCAGAAGGCCCAAGCTGAGCCTTCACAGAGCCGTCTGCGAACTCGACCATCGAATGGATGCGGCTTTGGCGTTGCACGAGCACATGAATGTCGTCAATCTCAACGTCAAAGAGGTGGTGGGCCTCGATGACCTCAAGCCCCTTATTGGTAAGCGTCGCGCAGTCGATGGTGATCTTGGGGCCCATGGTCCAGGTTGGATGCGCAAGCGCGTCTCCTGGAGTCACGCGAGAAAGCTGGCCTCTGGTCATTCCGTAGAAGGGACCGCCCGAGCAGGTAAGCCAGATGCGATTGAGGTCCTGGTCCCTCTCGCCAACAAGGCACTGGTAGATGGCGCTGTGCTCAGAGTCTACGGGAATGAGCTTGCCGGGCTTGGCAAGCGGCATGAGAAGGTCGCCGGCCACAACGATCGACTCTTTGTTTGCGTAGGCAAGAATCTTGTCAGCCTTGAGCGCTGCATAGCCTGCAGCCATGCCGGCCTCGCCCACTACGGCGTTTACCACGCAGTCGACGTCGGGAAGCTCCGCGAGCGCCATGACGGCATCGGGGCCAAAGCCAATCTCGCACCCAGACGGGACACCCTCAAGGGCAACGTCATCCTTATGGGAGACATCGGCAACGGCAAGATGGGTTGCGTCAAACTCTCGCGCGGCCTCAACCAGACGCTCGCAGGAAGCGTTGACAGAGAGAGCAACCACCTTCAAGCGATCGGCATGCTGACGACATACGTCAAGCGTCTGCATCCCGATGGAGCCAGAGCACCCCAATACCGCAACGCGAAGAACGTGTGGGCGCGGGGAGCGTGCTCCAGGACGCTCAAACAAACTCATAGAATTCCCCCAAAGAGAAGTACGAAATACGCGGCCATGCTGCCAAAAAGCATGGAGTCTGACCTGTCGAGAAGCCCACCGTGACCGGGCATGAGGTTGCCAGAGTCCTTTACACCCACGCCACGCTTGAGACGCGACTCGAAGAGGTCGCCAACAACGCCGGCAATGCCTACGAGAAGGCCGCCAAGGATGGCAAGGGGCATCTCGAGCCCCGCGACGCCAAAGGCTGCCATGGCGGCCCAGATGACCACGGAAGCAACGATGCCGCCGTAGAACCCCTCCCAGCTCTTGTGCGGGGAGATGCGCGGCGCAAGCTTGTGCACGCCAAACCTCGACCCTATTGCGTAGGCCAAGGCATCGTTGGCCCAGACGGAGAGCATGACACCAAAGGTGAGGGTCGCACCAATGAGGCCCTTGTCGACCACGCGCACAAGCACAAGGCTGGAGAAGGAGAGCGACGTATAGAGCGGCCCAAAGACCGTGATGGCAACATCGCCCACGTTGGCACGAGGCGTCAAGACGTACCAAACCGCGCATGCGGCGAGGAGCAAAAACAGAATTATGACAAGGCCCCTAAGGCCGTAACCATAAGCGGCGAGCGGGAAAAGCACCGCAGCGGCAAGCCCCATGCCCTCGTTGGGCATACGACCGCCCATGCGCGCGATGCGGAAGAACTCCGAGCAGCAGAGCCAGGCCATGGCGCTGATCATGAGCGTCGTAGCGATTGGCCCAATGTAGAGGCAGACGAGAACCACGATGGCATAGATGGCGCCAGAGGTTGTGCGCGTAAGGAGCCGCTCGGTCCACCCGCGGGCACGCTGGCCGGCGAGCTCACCGGCGGTCCGCTGAGCCTCCTTGGCGTTGCGCCTGTTCTCGAGCTTGTCTATATGACGGTCGATGCCAACGCTCTCGCGCTTGTCATGACGTCCCTCGGGTCCCTTCTCACTCAATGCTCGGTGACACCCCCAAACCGGCGGTGACGACCCTGAAACGCTTTGACGGCACGGAGGAAGTCCCAACGCGTGAAGTCAGGCCACAAGGTAGGTGTCACGTAGAACTCGGTGTAGGCAAGCTGCCAGAGCAGGTAGTTGGAGAGGCGCATCTCGCCCGACGTACGGATGAGAAGCTCGGGATCTGGCAGCCCGGTGGTGTACAGGCGAGAGGAGATGGCCTGCTCGTCTATGTCCTCTGGACGCAGCGTGCCAGCCGCGACCTCACCAGCAAGTTCGCGTGCGGCGCGGGCGATCTCGGCACGGGAACCGTAGTTCACGGCAAGCGCAAAGACCATCCCCGTGTGGTCGGCCGTCTGATCGAGTCCCTCGCGGAAGACGTCCGCTGTCTCCTTGGGGAGGGCATCGATGTCGCCAAAGAAGCGAAGGCGCACGTTCTCCTGGTGGAAGAGCGGAAGCTCGTGAAGGAGGGTTGTCGCGAAGAGATGCATGAGGAGGTCGACTTCATGCTGTGGCCTCTTCCAGTTCTCGGTAGAGAACGCATATACCGAGAGCACGTCGAGGCCAAGCCTCACGCTCGTGGTGACGGCCTCGCGCAGCGAGTCGACGCCAGCCACGTGTCCCTCGGAGCGGTCGAGACCACGGGCCTGCGCCCAGCGTCCGTTGCCGTCCATGATGATGGAAACGTGACGGGGAATGCGACTCATGTCAACATCTGCAAGGCATATGTCCTCGGGGGGATTAGCGTAGTACTCCCCAAGCTTCTTCTCGTCTATATGCACCTAGATCTCCATGACCTCTGCGGTCTTCTCCTTGAGCATGGCGTCGACACGCTTGACGTAATCGTCGGTGAGCTTCTGGACGGCCTTCTTCTCGCGTGAGACCTCGTCCTCCGAAAGCTCCTCGTCGCGGTCGAGCTTGTTGTTGGTGTCGCGACGGACATTGCGGATGGAAACGCGGGCCTCCTCGGCGATGTCCTTGCACTCGCGGGCGAGCTCGCGGCGACGCTCCTCGGTGGGCTTGGGGAACGGCAGTCGGATGCTCACGCCGTCGTTGGAGGGCGTGATACCGAGGTCAGACGCCTCGATGGCCTTCTCGATACTCCTGAGCGCGGTCTTGTCCCACGGCTCGATGACCATCATCGAAGCCTCGGGGACCTTCACGCCAGCAAGCTGCGTGATGGGCGTTGGCTGACCATAGTAGTCGACCTTAATGGGGTCGAGGATGTGGGGGTTCGCACGACCGGTGCGAACGCGGGAGAAGTTCGCCTGGAGAGCCTCCAGGCACTTATCCATGTGCTTCTTTGCCTTGTCGGTGTACTGGCTCATGCTTGCTCCTCCTCGATGACGGTGGTTCCAACGTTCTCGCCAGCAAGCGCGCTCATGAAAACGCCGTCCTGGCCCATGTCAAAGACCATGATAGGCATCTTGTTGTCATGGCAGAGCGCCGTGGCAGTGGCGTCCATGACCTTGAGGTCGCGGGCGAGGACCTCCTTGTACGTGATGGTGTCGAACTTGGTAGCCTCGGGATGGGTGACGGGGTCCGCGTCGTAGATGCCGTCGACCTTGGTGGCCTTCATGAGAACCTCGGCACCAATCTCGCAGGCACGCAGCGCCGCAGCTGTGTCAGTGGTGAAGTACGGGTTGCCCGTGCCTGCGGCAAAGATGACAATGCGACCCTTCTCGAGGTGCCTGATGGCGCGACGACGGATGTAAGTCTCGCACACCTGGTGCATCTCAATGGCGCTCATGACACGGCAGTCCATGCCATTGCGCTCGAAGCAGTCCTGCAGCGAGAGGGCATTGATGACCGTTGCGAGCATGCCCATGTTGTCGCCCTGGGCGCGGTCCATGCCGGCAGCAGCACCCTGAATGCCGCGGAAGATGTTGCCACCACCAACCACAACGGCTACCTGGACACCTTCCTCCCAGACGGGCTTGATCTCCTCGGCAAGTCTCTGCGGCACCTTGGGGTCAATGCCAAAGGCCTGGTCGCCCATGAGGGCCTCGCCGGAAAGCTTCAGAAGAACGCGCTGGTACTTGTAGGTCGACAAGCCATCCTCCATTCGTCGGGACGTCGCGGCCGTCATGTGTCACAGCCGTAACCCCACAAATTCTATCAGAGCACCGAGGGAGTGCCGCTGCGTCCTCGGCAAGTGTAAGGTCTCTGCATACGGAGGACACGACAAGGGCCAAGACCTGTCCCCAAGACAAGAAGAAGCCCCGGCGGGCAACCTGCCAGCCGGGGCAAAAACTATGACTTCTTATGAGCCTAAGAGAGCTACTCGCCGAAGTTAAAGCGCACGAAGGTGACAACATTGATGTCGTCACCAAGGGACTTGGAGACCTTCTTGGCAAGGGAGGAGATGGTCTCGTTGGAGTCCTTCACGAAGACCTGCTCGGTGAGGACGTTCTCCTTGTAGAACTTCTCGAGCTTGCCGAGGGCGATCTTCTCCTGGATGGCCTCGGGCTTGCCGGACTCAGCGGCCTGCGCCTTGTAGATGCCCATCTCGTGGTCGATGACGTCCTGCGGGACATCCTCGCGCACAGCGGAGACGGGGTTGCTGGCAACGACCTGCATGGCAACGTCGTGTGCGAAGGTCTTGAACTCGTCAGCCGCAGCGGTCTCGGGCTTGGAGAAGGAGAAGCTCACCATGTCGGCGTGCTTGCCGTCGTGGTGGATGTAGCAGCCGATGGCACCGTTGTCGACAGTGAGGCGTGCGAAGCGGTTGATCTTCATGTTCTCGCCGATGACGTGGATCATCTCGGTGAGCTCGGACTCAACGGTGCCCTCTCCCATGGCGCAAGTCTTGAGAGCGTCGACATCGGCGGGGTCGTTCTTGGCGACAACCTCGGCAACGGCGTGCGCAAAGTCCTTGAACTTGCCGTTGGTGCCCACGAAGTCCGTCTCGCAGGTGAGCTCGACCATGGCGGCGACCTTGGCGTCATCGGAAACGTAGACGGCGATGGTGCCCTCGTTGGTCTCGCGGCCAGCGCGCTTGACTGCCTTGGCAAGGCCCATCTTGCGGAGGACGTCGACGGCCTTGTCAAGGTCGCCATCGGCCTCGACGAGGGCCTTCTTGCACTCCATCATAGGGGAGTCGGTCATCTCGCGGAGCTGCTTGACAAGAGCGGCGGTAATCTGTGCCATGTGAACCTCCTAATGGGGTTGGTTGGTGTGAGCGAAGACGGGGCTACTCGGCCGCGGGAGTCTCGGCGGCAGGAGCGGCAGCCTCCTCGGTTGCGACGGGGGCGGAAGCCTCGCCGGTCTGCATCTCCTCGGCGGTCACCTGGGTCTCGCCGGTACCAGCGAGGACGGCGTCGGCGGCAAGCTCGCACATGAGCGAGACGGAGCGGATGGCATCATCGTTGGCAGGCACGCCGTAGTCGATGACATCGGGGTCGGAGTTGGTGTCGAGCAGACCAACAACGGGGATGTGCAGACGGTTGGCCTCGCGGACGGCAATCTCCTCGCGCTTGGTATCGACGACGAAGATGGCCTGCGGCAGAGCGGTCATGTCGCGGACGCCGCCGAGGTTCTTCTGGAGCTTGTCAAGCTCCTTGGTGAGCAGGGCCTGCTCCTTCTTGGGCAGCGCGTTCATGCGACCGTCCTCGACCATGGCCTCAAGCTCCTCCATGCGGGCGATGCGAGAGCGCATGGTCACGAAGTTGGTGAGCATGCCGCCGAGCCAGCGCTGGTTGATGTAAGGCATGTTGGCGCGCTCTGCCTGGGTCTGGATGGGCTCCTGGGCCTGCTTCTTGGTGCCAACGAAGAGGACCTTGCCGCCCTTGGCAGCGGTCTCACGCAGGAACGTATAGGCCTTGTCGGCGTCAACGAGGGTCTGCTTGAGGTCGAGGATGTAGATGCCGTTGCGCTCGCCAAAGATGTAGGGCTTCATCTTGGGGTTCCAGCGGCGGGTCTGGTGACCGTAGTGGCAGCCTGCGTCGAGAAGGGTCTGAATAGTAACCTTAGCAGCCATGTTTGACCTCCATTGGTTGGTCCTCCGCGCGATGTCATCCCCAAAGCACCACCCCTGGCCTGGCTTAGAGCCTGGGGCACCACGGCCTTCGAGTCGTCGCGCGTGTGTGATGTTGCCGCCTGGTAGCGACATGCTGGGCATCTGCACAGCGATTGAAGAGTATAGCAGGTAAAAGACGAAGCGGGCAAGCAGCACGTAAGACCTGCTCGTGTTCACCGTTTCACCTTGATTTACCAGACTCTACTCAGCGTGCCCTGGGATGCGCTTGGCGCGCCGCGTCCTTGAGCCTCTCGACCGAGAGGTGCGTGTAGACCTGGGTGGTGGAGAGGCTCTCGTGGCCGAGGAGCTCCTGAACGCTCCGGAGGTCGGCGCCTCCAGAAACGAGCTCGGTGGCATAGGTGTGCCGCATGGCGTGGGGCGTGAGCGTGGGGTCGAGCCGTGCGAGGCGAACATGGGTCTCGAAGACGGTGCGGAGGGCGTCGGCGCTCATCCGCCTGCCACGCGTGGAGAGGAAGAGCGCACCATCAGGCCCCTCTGCCTTCCCGCCCTTGGCGGCAGACGCCAGCCAGGGACGCGCCTCATCGATGTAGTGCCTAACCCAGTCGAGCGCCACCTCATAGAGGGGAACGATCCGCTCCTTCGAGCCCTTGCCAAAGAGCGTGACCTGGCACCTGCCAAAGTCCACCGAGCCCATGTCGAGACGCGACACCTCGGAGATGCGGGCCCCGGAAGCATAGAGCAGCTCCAAGAACGCGCGGTCCCTTATGCCCGTGGCCTCATCCGTATCGCACGTGGCAATGAGCCTCTGCACGTCCTCGTCGGACATGGTCTTGGGCAGGCGGCGAGCTCCCTTGGGCGTAGCGAGCGCGGCAGCGGGGTCCACAGAGCAGATTCCCTCCCGGAGCATCCACCCGTAGAAGTCGCGGACCGCAGAAAGTCGCCTGTCAACGGTACGAACCGTGTAGCCCGCACGGTTGAGATCGGCAAGAAACCCGCGCAGGTCGCGATGGGTGGCCCGCAGAGGGTCCACATGAGAGCGATCTGCCCACGAGGCAAAGGACGCCAGATCTGCCCGATATGCCTTCACGGTGTTATCAGAGAGACCACGAACCTGCCCAAGGTACGCGAGAAACGCTTGACGCTCCCGAGGCAGTACGCTTGACCCAAGGGGCGCAGGCTCTGCTCGGAGCTCTGCGGAATGCCCACTGTCTGGCCTAGAGCTCATGAGACGGATTCCTGCCCAATCCCGGCAAAGAGGTCTTGCCTTGACCGCACAAACGCTGCCATGTCGTTTCTGGCGCGCTCCGCCATGCGACGGCGGCGATCGTCCTTCCGCCTGGGCGCATCCTCCAGTGGTGGGACCAGCCCAAAGTTCACGTGCATGGGTTGATATCCCACAGTAGCCGGATTTGTGGCATAGGAGACAAGCGACCCCAAGGCACCAGTATGCGGCAGCACCGGATATGACAGTCCAGAGATCTCCGCGTATGTGTTAAGCGCGGCGAGAAGGCCAGAGGCAATTGCCTCGACGTAGCCCTCGGTCCCCGTTATCTGCCCCGCAAGACGCGTATGCGTGCCGGGGATGGCAAAGGTTGCGTCGAGGGCGTGCGGCGAGTCCACGAACGAGTTGCGGTGCATGACGCCGTACCGGAGAAACTCCGCCTGAGCCAGCCCCGGAATCATCCTAAAGACGCGCCGCTGCTCTGGCCAGGTGAGGTTGGTCTGGAAGCCCACGAGGTTGTAGGCGGTGCGCTGGGCATTCTCTGCCCGAAGTTGCACCGCGGCCCATGGGCGATGCCCCGTCCTTGGGTCGATAAGGCCAACGGGCTTGAGCGCGCCAAAGCGGATGGAATCATGCCCCGTGCGGGCAACCTCCTCTATGGGCTGACACGCGCAAAAGAGGTCCTTCTGCTCGAAGTCCCTCGCGATGACGCGCTCGGCGGAAAGCAGTGCATCCATGAAAGCGTCGTACTCGTCTCGCTCCAAAGGGCAGTTGAGGTAGTCACCAGCGCCGCTCTCCTCGTAGCGGGACTGCGAGAATGCAATGGAGCGGTCTACGCTCTCGGCCGAGACTATGGGGGCGGCAGCATCGAAGAAAGACATCGACCCCTCCCCCACGGCCTGCAAAATCGCCTTGAAGAGCGAGTCCGAGCAGAGCGGGCCGGCGGCGATGACCGAAGGCCCCTCAGGAATCCGAGTGACCTCCCCCCTCACGACCTCGATGAGCGGATGGGACAAGACAGCATTGGTCACAGCGTCTGAGAACTTCTCGCGATCAACCGCCAGGGCACCCCCTGCGGGCACGGAGCATTCCTGCGCGATGGGCAGCAGGCGGCATCCCATGGCGTCAAGCTCCCACTTGAGAACCCCTGCCGCAGTCTCAGGCTTGGTTGACTTCAGGGAATTTGAGCACACGAGCTCCGCGAAGCGGTCGGTGTGATGCGCGGGAGACATGCGAACGGGGCGCTGCTCATGAAGCCGGACCCTCACACCCCTGTCGGCAAGCTGGAGCGCGCACTCGCTTCCCGCAAGACCCGCCCCCACAACGTCAACTGTCTGCTGCATGCTCCTCCTTCTCTCCGGCCGGTGACGTCTTTGCCCCAGCCAGTCCATTGTGCGACAAATAGAACGCGCTCGTGGGCGCATATCGACCGTCCGGAAGCTTGGTTACAGCTCCAGCGGCCTCGTAGTCGGAAAGCGCGCTCAGAACGGTGATGATATTCTCGCCCAGACGGGCAGCGAGGTCATCTGCCCGCGAAGGCGATGCGACAAGAGCGGAGAGCACCCGACCAAGATCCTCGCGGCGCCCGGCGGAATCAGTGAAGCGCAGCCTCCCGTAGTCCAAAGATATCGCCGCTTCAAGCGATGCCTCGTCACAGATGACCCGCGCGCCCTCGGAGATGAGCCAGTTGGTTCCCGCAGAGAGAGGCGAGAAAATCGACCCCGGAATGGCGTAGACCTTGCGTCCTAGCTCCACGGCAACGTCCGCCGTACTCATGGTACCCGAACGCATGCCCGCCTCTGTGACGAAGAGACAGGTAGAGAGCGCGGCGATGATAGCGTTCCTCTTGGGAAAGGCATAGCGCCTTGGCGGCGAGCTCCATCGCTCGAGCGAAATCACTGCGCCTCCCGTTGCCACCGCACCGGCATAGACGTCTGCTGAGCTTGCGGGGTAGACCATGTCGGCGCCACATCCGGAGACGACGACCGTCTTGCCACCTGCCTCGAGAGCGGCACGCCCCGCAGCACAGTCGCACCCCATGGCCCCACCAGAGACCACCACGACGCCGCTCTCGGCGGCAACCCTTCCTGCCATTTCGGCAACAGCTATCCCGTAGGGAGTTGCCCTCCGTGCACCAATGATCGAGAGGCATGGCCCCTGGAGCACCGCAGGGTCCCCCTTCCCGTAAAGCACCTCGGGTACCGTCTCGAGGTCATGCAGTGCCAGTGGAAACGCATCATCATCCGGACCCAACTCCCAGCAGTTGCCCTCGCGCTTGGCTTCACAGTTCATAGCTGCCTCCTCGACCGGTACTGCAGCGCCTCCCCAACGTCATCGCGTGAGACCAGCTCGTGACTCCCCATGTCGGCGATGGTCCGCGCCACCTTTCCCACGCGCGCAATGGCACGCCCTCCCAAGGCAAGCCTTTCCGCAGAGTCCTCAAAGAAGACGCGGGCGCTCGGCTCAAAGCCGAGCCTCGCCACACCACGAACTCCGCTGCCAAGGCGCGCCTCGTCACGGGCCTCGCGCCAGGACGTGAACTCCCGGGCTGCCATAACCTGATCGAGCATCTCGGCGGAACCCGCGCCCTCCAGACCGCGAATTACATCCGTCGAGGCAGGCCGGTGGACGTCAACGACCACGTCGATGCGGTCCATGAGCGGACCACCAATCCGACCCTGGTAAGCCGCCACGCGAGCCGGTGCGCACGTGCATTCCTGGGCGTCGTCGCCAAGGTGCCCGCAGGGACAGGGGTTAGCCGCAGCCACAAGCTGGAAGTTGCACGGGAAGACGTACACACCATCGACCCGCACGATTCTGACCTCGCGGTCCTCAAGCGGCTGGCGCAGGGATTGCAGCGCGTTTGTCGCAAACTCCGGCAGCTCGTCCAAGAAGAGCACTCCTCCGTGAGCCAACGAGACCTCTCCGGGCATGACCGGCCTGCCGCCTCCAACGAGACCGCCAACAGAGATCGAATGGTGGGGAGCCCGGAAAGGACGCTCCCCTCGCTCCAGGGGCGCTATGGGTTGGCCGGCTACCGAGTGGATGAGCATCGCCTCGGACCTCTCCGCATCAGTAAGCGGAGGCAGTATCGTGGGCATCCTGCGAGCAAGCATAGTCTTTCCCGAACCCGGTGGCCCTACCATGAGCATGCCATGGCGTCCCGCAGCGGCAATGACCATGGCACGCTTTGGGATGTCCTGGTCGACAACGTCAGAGAAGTCGAGGTTGCAGGTGACATCGCCACCATCCACGTCATCGGAACTCCTTCCTGTGGTAAGGAGCGGCAGCTCGCCGACGCCAGCCTTCAGGCGCGAGATAGCCGAGACGCCAAAGGCACCAGTGGAGAGCGCAAGCGGCAACCCAGTCTGATCGGAGCAGGCAAGCGAGAGCCCCTCTCGCTCTGCGAGCGCAGCATAGGCAACGGCGCCACGAGGAGGGCACACACTCCCGTCGAGCGCAAGCTCACCAACAAAAAGCAGCTTGGAGAGACCCTCGTGTGGTATCTGACCGGTTGCCGCAAGCACTGCAACGGCAATAGGGAGGTCGAAGGCGGTGCCGGTCTTTCGAATCTCCGCTGGAGCAAGGTTCACCGTCACGTGAAGACGAGGTATCTTGTAACCGCATGCCTTCATGGCACAGCGCACCCTTGACCGAGCCTCAAGCACCGAGGTGTCGGGCATGCCCACGATGGAAAGGCCGGGGATTCCACCCGAGACACTCACCTCAACCGTGACGGGCACCGCCTCCACTCCCCTGAGCGTTGCCGTGGGGATGCGCACGTCTGGACTACTCATCAGTCATCCCAGCTGTAAGCACAGATAAGGTGACGGAGTTCTGCGTGCTCGTCACGCGTGATGTTTACGGCAACAACGTCAAAGCGAACAGAGTCGATTTCGGTGTGCTCCACCAGATATAGAAGACCCAACAGCCGGTACTTGTTTCTCTTCTTTGGATCGACGGCAATCTCGGGCATGTAGTCTGCCTCATCCCCCAATGCCAGCCTGGTCTTCACCTCGACGAGAACAACGCTATGGCGCAAGTCCTCGCCTGGCTCATCGGCTGTGGCAACGATGTCCACCTCTCCAGCCTTGCATCTCCAGTTCATTTCGAGAATTCGGAAGCCATGCGAGGCTAGATAGCTCGCGGCAATACGCTCTCCCTTTGCACCTAGCTCCTTTGTGGTGTACTCCTCAAGTGGCTTTCTTGGGAGGTCGGAGCCAAAGGTAGGATCATTGGCATCATCGAATTCAAAGTACCTGGATTCGCTTTGCCCGCTGCAGCCAAAGCCATCTTCGTCGGGATCCCAGGCCACATGCCCAAAGCAATACTCGCTATGGGTAGGCCCGCTTTCCCTACTCCAACTTGGCATACGGTTTTGCCCAAACATGGTATCTCGCATCGTCGACTCCCTTCTCGCAACCAAACGGGAGAGCGATGATGACACCAGGGGCTTGCACCTATCTGACCGTGCGCGTACAACGAGCTGTCAGATAGCCGACGGTTCAACGAGACTTACTCGACAATGACCAGCATGCTGGCCAGGGACTCGCCCCGCGCCGGGGGGCCGTCAAAACCAAAACACGGAGCGAGATTATTCGCTAGAAAAATAGTGGCGGGAAATCCCTAAAAAAGCGGTGGAGTCTCCAGGAAGTTCCCGCAGAAGGAAACGCGATGTATTGGTGTAAGACCATGCGCGCGTATTGCGGCAATGTGCTCGGGAGACCCATAGCCCTTGCACTCGGCCAAATGATAGCCAGGGTACTCCTCTGCGAGCGAGACCATCAGAGCGTCTCTTGTCACCTTGGCAACGATAGAGGCAGCCGCGATGCACGAGACGCGAGCATCGCCCTTGACGAGCGTGACCTCCTTGGGGCTCACATGCACGGGGTTACCGTCGATGAGAACGGCATCGGCATCAACGCCAGCATCATCAATCGCACGTTTCATGGCCATGCGAAGGGCAACCGCCATACCAACGGCGTCGATGGAGGCGGGCTCTACATGCGCGATGCCAATGGCAAGGGCAACGTCGGCAATACGAGCAGCGAGAACCTCTCTCTGGGCGGGCATGAGCTGCTTTGAATCATTAATGCCCCAGACGATGGGCTCGTCAGGAAGTGCCACCGCAGCCACGGTGAGAGGCCCCGCCAGGGCTCCACGCCCCACTTCGTCCACGCCAAGAACAAGGCCAGGCCCGCCAAGCTCGCGGGCCTTTGCGTACATCCCCAGAACCCGCTCGCGCTCTCTCTGCTCGCGAGCAAGGCGCCTTTGCGCGACCTCGCGAGCATGCTGCACCTGCTTGTGAGGGTCGTCGGCGTAGCGCTCATCCAAACGCATGAATTCGTCTTCGTCGGCACAGGCAAACAGCGCAGCTACCTCGTGGGCCGTCGCCGAAGACCTTGTCATGGGGCTCCCCTCAACAGGCGTCCAGCGCTCATCTGGGCAGGACGCAATATGGCCACATAGCGAAGAGGGGCCACCCAATCGGGTAGCCCCTCCAAACAAAACAGTAAAAAACTCTAGCGCTTCTCGGGAATGCGAGCGGCCTTGCCCACGCGATCGCGGAGGTAGTAGAGCTTCGCGCGACGGACATCACCGTGACGAACAACCTCGAGCTTCGCAATCTTGGGGCTGTGCAGGGGGAACGTACGCTCCACGCCAACACCAAAGCTGATCTTGCGGACGGTGAAGGTCTCGCGGGAACCAGCACCACTCATGCGGATGACGTCGCCCTGGAAGACCTGCTCACGGGTACGGTCGCCCTCGATGATGCGATAGTGGACCTTGACGTTGTCGCCAACCAGGACCGTGGGGATGTCCTCACGAATCTGCTGACGCTCGATGGCGCGAATGTAATCCATGCTTTTCCTCATCTCTAGACTAGAGGTGCCGACGCACGTGCGAACGACACATAGGCTTACACACAAGCGAGAATTATAGAGCACCACGACCAGCAGGACAAGAACTACATAACTTGATGGATGTCCAGCCCCTGCGCCATGGGCTAGGACCCCTTAGATGCTGAATCCCGCAACCACGCCAGTCGCCGTATCCGCCTCCCCAACCGAGGAAGGATATCCAGTCTCACTAACCCTGAAGAAATACGAACTAGAACTCGTATCGGCATAGTTCAGCGGATAAGCGGAACGATACCACCACGGACGAGAGGAGCCTCGATACGTGAGAGCAAGAGCGCCCGACTGCCCGCCGGTCTCCCCTGTCACGCCTGCCGCCGAGAAGTACGCGTACTGCGCCCCCTCGGCGTTGAGTACGGCGTCCAGACTTCCCGTGTAGGAGATTTCTGTGGCGAACTCGTCCTCGAACCAGGTAATGTTGCCGCAGACCTCGACAGCAGAGAAGGCCCACAGGCCGTCTGCCGTCTGAGTGACGGACGAAACATCCGAGGTGACCCCCACGTTGTTGGTCGCTTTGGCGACGCTGACGACATGGGAGGCAAGGTCATCCGGAAGGAGCGCCATGCCATCGCCTGCAAGCCAGGCCCTCAGCGTGGAAGACTCCCAGCCTCCCTCGTTGGTGTTGGAGGCCTCCATGGGCTGCTCGGAGAGCATGGAGACCATAAGCGTCATGCCCGCAACGCCAGAGCCATCGGCGCGCTGGTCATGCCTAAACCCCACGATGCGAGCGTATGCCAGGGTATTATCGTCGAGAACCACCTCGCGCGCCTTGTTGACGGGCATCCCCGATGCGTCCGCAAGGTTGTACTCCCGCGCGATTGCCAAGCCCTCGTCGTTGGTTGCGGCGTCTGCAATCTTGGTGGAGATCTGCGAGAGTTCGTCCCAGCTGTAGTCCGAGAAGTCCTTGGGCTCGAGCGCCTGCGCAGCCTCAGCGCCCTGCCCCTCGACCTCTTGGTCTTGGCCAGGCTGCTGGGCAATCTCACCCGCAAGGCCGGGAACAACGGTCTCTACCAGGGGCCGCAGATTGCCCGACATGGCAAGCACGAGCGCCCCCGCAGCAAGCGCAACAAACACGCAGGCGAAAACAAGCAGGCCGCGCCCCGTGCCTCTTTTGTCTCTGCGACTGTGCCTTGCTGTCATGCACCCCTCCCCGGTTGTATTCAAAGACCAGAAGAGCCTAGCAGAGATGCGGGCGCGTGGCGTACCATCATCATCTGCCGTGAGACATGACACCCTTCCACGAGTGTGGCACGGTCAGGTCCTCGAACACCCGGACGGCATAGCGGTCCGTCATGCCCGAGACGTAGTCGGCCACCTGCACGTCCGGGCGATCGGAGTCATGCTTGAGATATTCCCCCGGAACCTCATCCATGTGTTTCACCAGGTAATCGAAGAGAAGCTCGATCATGCGTGTTGCCTTGGGCTCCTCCTCCTTGGCGTCGCCCCTTGTGTAGAGCGACTCGAAGAGGAACGAGCGGAGCTCCATCATCGCCCCCCATACGTCCTCGGACATGCATATGTCCCCCGCCGCAGCGCTGCCCGCACAGATATCCCGGACCATGGCGTCAATGCGCTCGGAAGAGCTGTCACCGAGAAGCTCGCGCGGACGCTGCGGAAGGTCGTCCTCGGTGAGAAGGCCAGCACGCTCGGCGTCATCGATGTCGTGGCACACGTATGCAATGCGATCCGCGCAGGCAACCACCCGGCCCTCGAGCGTCTGCGCGCGCTGCGAGCCGGTGTGGCAGAGGATGCCATCGCGCACTTCCCAGGTAAGGTTGAGGCCTCGACCGTCCTTCTCCAGGCACTCGACCAGCCTCACGCTCTGCCTGTTGTGGCGAAATAGGTATCGTCCCTGCTCGGACTCAGGGTCGATTCCGCGATAGCGCGCCATGGCACGCGATAGGGCTCGCTCTCCGCAGTGGCCAAAGGGGGTGTGCCCAAGGTCGTGGCCAAGCGCAATTGCCTCAGTCAGGTCCTCGTTCAAGCCAAGTGCACGGGAAATGGTGCGGGCAATCTGCGCCACCTCAAGCGTGTGCGTAAGCCGCGTGCGGTAGTGGTCGCCTTCGGGTGCAAGGAAGACCTGGGTCTTGTTGGAAAGGCGCCTGAAGCTCTTGCAGTGAAGGATGCGGTCACGGTCGCGCTGGTAGCAAGGCCTGAGGAAATCCTCCTCCTCGGGCATGTCCCTACCCCTTGTCCGCGAGCTCTTTGCTGCCTGCGCAGAGAGGAGCTCCTCCTCGCGAGCTATCTGGTCCTCCCTGTCGTGAACCCTCATGGGCGCCTCCAACATACCGGATGCTCTGATAAAGAACAGGGGGAGAGGCACTAGGCCCCTCCCCCTTTGTGTGCTACACGTGCATCAACGCCAGGATGCTAGGCGACCTTGGCAGGACCGCCGTTGGAGTTGATCTTGGCCTGCGCTGCCGCAAGACGAGCGATAGGCACGCGGTACGGCGAGCAGGACACGTAGTCGAGGCCGAGGTCATAGTAGACCTGGATGGACTCGGGGTCGCCACCAGTCTCGCCGCAGACGCCGCAGACGATGTCCGGGTTGGCCTTGTGGCCACCCTCGACGCCCATCTGGACGAGCTTGGCGACGCCGGGGTCGACGGTCGCGAAGGGGTTCCGCTTGACGATCTTCTTGTCGAGGTAGAGCGGCATGAACGCGGACTCGACGTCGTCGCGGGAGAACCCGAGGCAGGTCTGGGTGAGGTCGTTGGTGCCGAAGGAGAAGAAGTCGGCGTGCTTGCCGATCTCGTCGGCGGTGATGGCAGCGCGGGGAAGCTCGATCATGGTGCCGATGGGGATCTCGAGCTTGACGCCCGTCTCCTCCTCGACCTCCTTCAGGGTCTTCTCGACGCCAGCGCGAACGAGCTCAATCTCGGACTCGAAGGCAACGAGCGGGATCATGATTTCCGGCTTGGGGTCGAAGCCCTCCTTCTTGAGCTCGGCAGCGGCACCCGCGATAGCGCGCACCTGCATGACGTTGAGCTCGGGGTAGACGATGCCCAGACGGCAACCACGAAGGCCGAGCATGGGGTTGGCCTCCTGGAAGGAGTCGAGCTTGGCGAGCAGGGCGCGCTTCTCGGTGCAGTCCTTGCCGGCACACTCCTCCTTGGTGATCTCGACCTCAAGGTCGCGCGGGTTGTCGAGGAACTCGTGCAGAGGGGGATCGAGCAGGCGCACGATGACGGTCTTGCCGTCCATGGCCTTGAACATGCCAAGGAAGTCACCCTTCTGGGCCTCGCCCAGCTTCTTGAGGGACTCCTGCTTGACGTCGTCGGACTCGGCGAGGATGAAGTTCTGGATGAGCTGCTTGCGCTCGCCCAGGAACATGTGCTCGGTGCGGTCCAGGCCAATGCCCTCGGCGCCGTTGTCGGCGGAGAGCTGCGCGTCGGCGGGGTTGTCGGCGTTGGCGCGAACGCCAATCACGCGGCCGCGGGCAGGATCCTTGCGGACCTCGTCTGCCCAGTCGAGGATGGTCTCGAGGTCGCCGCCGAGCTGCGGACGAACCAGGGGCACCTCGCCCAGGATGACGTCACCCGTGGTACCGTCGATGGAGATGATGTCACCCTCGTGGAGGACAACGTCGGTGCCGGCAACCTTGCACTCCTTGTTAGGAGCGTCGATGTGGAGCGCCTCGACGCCGCAGACGCAGGGGGCGCCCATGCCACGAGCGATAACGGCCGCGTGGGACGTCTTACCGCCGTGAGAGGTAAGGATGCCCTCAGCAGCAACCATGCCCTTGAGGTCGTCGGGCGTGGTCTCCCAGCGCACGAGGATGGAGGGCTTGCCGGCCTCCTTGAAGGCCTCGGCGTCAGCGGACGAGAACACCACGGCACCGGTGGCAGCACCGGGGGAGGCGTTCAGGCCCTTGGCGAGGACCTCGTACTTGGCCTTGGGGTCGAACTGCGGGTGCAGGAGCTGGTCGAGCTGCTCGGGGGCAACGCGCATGACGGCGGTCTCCCTGGAGATGCGACCCTCCTCGTACATCTGGATGGCAACCTTGAGCGCGGAGAGAGCGGTACGCTTGCCCACGCGGGTCTGGAGCATCCAGAGCTTGCCCTCCTGGATGGTGAACTCGAGGTCCATCATGTCAGCATAGTGATCCTCGAGGATCTCGAAGACGTGATAGAGCTCCTTGCCAGCCTCCTCGAGGCCAGGGGTCTTGGGGAGGTCGGAGATGGGCTCGGTGTTGCGGATGCCGGCCACGACGTCCTCGCCCTGAGCGTTGACCAGGAAGTCGCCGTAGCGCTCGTTGGTGCCGTCGGCGGGGTTTCGCGTGAACGCGACGCCAGTGGCCGAGGTGTCACCCATGTTTCCGAAGACCATGCACTGGACGTTGACAGCGGTGCCCAGGTCATCGGGAATCTTGTTCTGCTTGCGATACAGGATGGCACGCGGGGTGTTCCAGGATCCGAAGACCGCCTGCTCGGCAAGGCGCAGCTGGAGGTACGGATCGTGCGGGAACACAGGCTTACCGTCGACGACGACCTCGGGGTACTTCTCGGGGTCGACGTTGTCGGAGAAGATCTGCTTGAAGGTAACGACGAGGTCCTTGAGGTCATCGGCGTTGAGCTCGGTGTCGAGCTTCACACCGCGCTCGGCCTTCTTGGCGTTGATGGCATCCTCGAAGAGCTGGCCGTCGACGCCCATGACGACGTCGGAGAACATCTGGACGAAGCGACGGTAGGAGTCGTAGCCAAAGCGAGGGTTGCCGGTCTTCTTGATGAGACCCTGGACGGAGTCGTCGTTGAGGCCAAGGTTAAGGACGGTGTCCATCATGCCGGGCATGGAGAAGGGGGCGCCGGAGCGAACGGAGACGAGCAGCGGGTCGTCCTTGTCGCCGAGCTTCTTGCCCATGCGCTTCTCGAGGTCCTTGCGGTAGACGTCAATCTCGTCGAGAACGCCGTCGGGCCAAACGTTACCAGCGGACGAGTAAGCGACGCAGGTCTGGCAGGTAATGGAGAATCCCGGAGGAACGGGAAGGCCGATGTTGGCCATCTCCGCCAGGTTGGCGCCCTTGCCGCCGGTGATCCACTTCGCCTCGTCGACGGTAGCGCCGGCAACTTCGGTCACGTTGTTGCCGTTCTCGTCCTTTCCGAAGCGGTACACGTGCTTCTCAGACATTTCACTCCCCTGTTCGAACAACCTGACACGCCTTGCGGCGCGCACTCACATCGCGGCTCCAGGTTCAGGTCACCGCAACGCCCAATTCTAGACAGACCCATTTTTTGTAGTTGTCCAAATCAAGCGCTAACCGGTAGACGGAATAATACGCCGGCGAACGTTACAAAATTGGGGACAGACGCGAGTCTGGCCCCCTGAACGGACAAAGGATTTGAACCTATGAGCTACTCGTTCGAAGTCGGGTTCTCGGAGAAAGTGGCGCCAATGGCGTGACTCGGCTCTTCGCCAGTGAGTGTAGAGATGACCGTCACAGCAGGACCGAGCAGGTCAATGGAGGGAATGCCCCTCCTGTCGAGCTCGCGGCGAATCTCGCGACGCAGCTGCCCATTGGCAAACGTGTGGAAGACGGCGCTTGGCCTCTCCGGGTCGAAGTTCTTGTCGAAGTAGTCTCGGACCTGCTCGACGCTCTCGACACCAGACACGCGAATGATCTCGACGGAGCCATCGCCAAACTGCGCGGCAGCAGCCTCAACAACGGCCTTAGCGGTCTCGCCGCGTGCGTCGGAAAGGACGTAGATGGCAGGGACAACGTGGCCGAAGACGTCGTCGTCCAGATCAAGTTTCCTCATAGTCAATCCTCCCAAGTGACCCAATCGTGCGGGGACGTTGCAGCAAGTGTAACCGCTCTTACCCTACTTTCGCTTCGAAAGTACACCAATATCGGCGACGTCACCAAAGACGCCAGCGAAACGGTTGAGAAGCCGCAGCCTATTGTCCCTCACGGTGGGGTCGGGGTCCATGACTAGTACATCGGTGAAGAAGCGGTCAATGGGAGCGCGAAGACCAGCCAAGGCCTTGCAGGCAGCGTCAAAGTCCCCGGCAGCAAGTGCAGCCGAAACGGACTTCTCGCCCTCCTCGCAGGCAGCGAGAAGTGCCTTCTCTGCGTCTCCAAGGACGCTCGCGTCGACATTGGTGCCGAGAGACGCGTTTGCAAGGTGGGCGGCGCGGGCGTAGGCAGTGGCCAGATCCTCGAAGAGCTCGGGGCTCTCGGAGCGGGCGTGATCAAGGGCGGCGGCGCGACGAACAAACTCGTCGGGGTCGATAACCCCCACAGAGCCAACTGCCTCGATGGCGTCGGGCGCGATGCCCTCGTCCTTGGCGATTGCCGCAAGACGGCCCTGGAAGAAGGAGGCCACAGAGGAGGCGACCGCCTGGGAGTCGAACTCGATACCCTGCTCGGCGTAGGACGCGAGCGCCAGCTCGATGAGCGGGTGCAGGTGGACGGCGGGAAGCGTGCGCAGCATGGCAATCACGCCAATTGCCGCGCGGCGAACGGCGAAGGGGTCGGAGGAGCCAGTGGGCGGCTCGTCGATGGCGAAGATGCCGCACACGGTGTCGAGCTTGTCCGCAATGGCAACACACTTGCCCACGAGGCCAGACGGGAGCTCGTCTCCAGCAAAGCGAGGACGGTAGTGCTCACGGATGGCGTCACAGACCTCCTGGGGCTCGCCCGCTGCTTTGGCATAGTACCCGCCCATGACGCCCTGCTGGTTGGTGAACTCGACCACAGCCTGGCTCACAAGGTCGGCCTTGGCAAGGTGTGCCGCACGCTTGGCAAGCCCGCAGGTGCGCTCGTCGGCGCCGGCCGCCTTGGCCACGGCATCGGCGAGCGCCTCCATGCGCGAGACCTTCTGGCGCACGGTGCCAAGCTTCTCCTGGAAGACGACGGTGCCCAGGCGCTCGACGAACTCGTCCATAGGAACCTTCAAGTCCTCCTCGTAGAAGAACTTGGCGTCGTCGAGACGGGCGCGCACGACGCGTTCGTTGCCGTCGACCACGGTTGCGGAGACCTTGGGGTCTGCGTTGGAGACCACGACGAACTCGCGAGTGAGGTTGCCGTCGGCGTCGTAGACGGGAAAGTAGCGCTGGTTGGAGAGCATTGACTCGCAGATGATCTCGTGCGGGACCTTGAGGAACTCCTCGTCGAATGTGCCAACCAGGACTGTGGGCCACTCGCAGAGGTTTACGACCTCGTCGAGGGTGCGCTTGGGGGTGTCCACGCGGCAGCCGGGGCGCTCGGCCTCGACCTGGTGGATGCCATCGAGGATGGCAGCGCGGCGCTCGTCCTCGAGCAGCACGCCGTTCTCGCGCAGAACGTCGGCATAGTCGGCGGGGCTCTTCACCGCGTGGTCGCCGGCACCAAGCACGCGGTGTCCGCGCGTGGTTCCAGCGCTCGTGACATCGGCGTAGCTCACGGGAACAACGTCCGAGCCAAGAAGCGCGCAGATCCAGCGGATGGGGCGCACGAAGGTCTGGTGCTCGGAGCCCCAGCGCTGGCTCCTGTAGTTGGGCCACTCTATAGAGCCGATGATCCGCTCGGAGAGGGCGGAGAGGATGGGCGTGGCGGGACGCGCGTCAACGTGCTTCTCGGCAAAGACATACTCGCGGCCATCGGAGTCCACTCGGCGCGCAAGCTGGGAGGCATCGACGCCAAACTTGCGGGCAAAGCCCTGGGCCGCCTTGGTGGGGGCGCCGTTGGCGTCAAAGGCGATGCTGGCCGCGGGGCCGCGCTTTACCTCGTTGAGCTCCTCGGTGGCAAGGGCAACGTCGTGAACGTATGCAACGAGCCTTCTCGGCGTCTGGTGGGTCTCCACCTTGCCGTGCGCGAGGCCGGCCTCGTCCAGCCCCTTGCGCACCAGCTCGCCAAGCTGCACCACAGCGTGGTTGAGCGGGGCTGACGGCATCTCCTCGCAGCCAATCTCGAGCAGGAAGTCCTTGATCTCGGCCATCTAGGCCACCTCCCCCTTCACGGATGCGTCATCCTTCTCGCCAGCCACCTCGGCGAGGTAGGCCTCGCAGCAGTCCTTGGCTACGGTACGGACGCGCAGGATGTAGTTGGCACGCTCCGTGGCGGAGATTGCCCCACGGGAGTCGAGCAGGTTGAACGCGTGGCTGCACTTCATTACGCAGTCATAGGCGGGAAGCGGCAGGTGGGCGTCAAGGCAGGAGTGGCACTCCGCCTCGTACTCGTCGAACTTCTCGCGCATGAGGTCGACGTTGGCAACCTCGAAGTTGTATGCAGAGAACTCTCGCTCGTTCTCGAGGAAAACGTCACCGTAGGTCATGGGCGTGCCGTCGGGAAGGTAGCTCCACACGATGTCATAGACCGAGTTCACGCCCTGCGCATACATGGCGATGCGCTCGAGGCCGTAGGTAATCTCGACCGGCACGGGGTCGACCTCGATGCCGCCCACCTGCTGGAAGTAGGTGAACTGCGTAACCTCCATGCCGTCCATCCACACCTCCCAGCCTAGGCCCCAGGCGCCAAGCGTGGGGCTCTCCCAGTCGTCCTCGACAAAGCGGACGTCGTGCTCAGCGGGGTCAAGGCCGATGGCGGCAAGAGAGCCAAGATAGAGGTCCTGCGAGTCAACGGGCGATGGCTTGAGGAGCACCTGGAACTGGTAGTAGTGCTGCAAGCGGTTGGGGTTCTCGCCATAGCGGCCGTCTGCCGGGCGACGGCATGGCTGCGGGTAGCAGGTGCGCCAGGCGGCGGGGCCAAGCGAGCGCAGGAGGGTGGCCGTGTGGAACGTGCCCGCGCCCACCTCTGAGTCGTACGGCTGCATCACGATGCAGCCCTTGTCTGCCCAATAGTGCTCAAGGGCGAGAATCATGTCTTGGAACGTAAGCGGGCTTTCGCTCATATCCGTCCTTCCTCCGGGAGGAGACGCCGACACGGCCGCTAGAGGGCCTTAACATCGGGAATCGGCCAATAGATGCAGAGAATCTTCGACGTCACCGAGCTCACCCTCACGGGCCCAAAGTAGCGCGAGTCGAGCGAGTTGGTGCGGTTGTCGCCCATGACCCAGATGTAGCCGTCTGGGATGGTGTAGGGAAAGCTTATCCCCGCAGAGCCAGCCTGGTCAGAAAGAGAGTAGCTGGGCTTGCCAAGGGTGTAGGAGGACTCGTCGAGCTGGACGCCGTCCACGTAGACGTTGCCGTCACGCAGGTCGACAGTCTGACCGCCAACGGCGATGACGCGCTTCACAAGGGTGGTACCAGGCTCACGGGGGCTGTCGAACGTCACGATGTCCCCAGCCTTAGGGGAATCCCAGTTAAGCGAGACCTTCTCGCCAAGGAGCAAGTCGCCCTCTTGGATGGTCTCGAGCATTGAACCCGAGGGGACCTCGTAGACCCCCACAACAAAGGTACGCAGGAGAAACGCCACGCCAAGCGCAACGAGGATAGTAACAATGACGTCGAGAAGCCCGCTCCCCTTCTCTTTTGTCGTGCTTTTTGCCATGCTACTCGCCCCCTGTTGCAGAATCATCGTTGCCAGCAGCCCGGAGCCCCTTACTCTCCCCCATCACCTGACGCGCAAGCTCCCACTCTTCCGCAGAGAGACCCGCGCCGTCAAGCAGGTCGGGCCGCCAGCGAGCGGTGCGCTCGATGGCGCTTCTCCTGCGCCAGGCGTTCACCGCGCCATGGTCGCCGGAGAGAAGGACCTCTGGCACGCGTTGCCCATCATAGTCCGCGGGGCGCGTGTACTGAGCGTACTCGAGGAGACCATCGGAGAAAGACTCGTCAAGGGCGCTCATCTCGTCCCCGAGCGCGCCAGGCAAGAGGCGAACCACCGCGTCGGTGACGACAAGCGCGGGAAGCTCGCCGCCCGTAAGGACATAGTCACCCAGGGAGAGCACGTCATCCGCAAGGCAGTAAGCACGCTCGTCCATGCCCTCGTAGCGGCCGCAGACGAAGAGCAGGCGCTCCTCGTGAGAGAGGCGCTCCGCAACCCCCTCGTCAAAGCGGTGGCCACAGGGCGAGAAGAACACCACATGCGGGACGAACTCGCCGCGCGAGGAGATGTCGCGGACCGCCTCGAAGATGGGGGCGGGCTTCATAAGCATGCCCTGGCCACCACCAAACGGCGCATCGTCCACCGTGCGATGCCGGTCGTGCGTCCAGTCGCGCAAATCGTACGCAGTAAAGGAGAAGATCCCCTTGGCCTGCGCACGGCCCATGATCGAGGCATCCAGGTAGGGCGAGAAGACGCCGGGAAAAACAGAGAGCGTCTCGATGATCACTGGTCGTCACCACCGTCGACAAGGCCAGATGGCACACGGACCCGAATGGCACCAGAATCTGGCACCTCTACGACAACGTCCTCCACAACCGGCACGAGAACCTCGCCAAAGGGCCCCTCGATAACCCAGACGTCATTGGCAGGCCCAACCATGACTTCTTCAATGGTGCCGAGAAAGCCAAGGCTCTCGTCGGCGACCTCGCGGCCAAAGAGCGCCTCCGCGTCATGGAGCGCGACATCGTCCGGCAGGTCCTCCTCGCGAGCGAGGAGATAGCGGCCGCGAAGGCCGTCAGCGGCGTCGATGCCCGTCACACCCGAGAGCGAGACAAGCTGGCCACGCGCCCCCTCCGAGACGTGCGTCACCACATAGGACCTGGGTCCCTTGAGGCGAGGTGGCACAACGAAGACCTCGAGGCCCTCACGAACAAGAGGGGGAAGGCCGTGAACGGAAACCGTCACGACCTCCCCCGTTCTTCCGTGTGACTTCTCAACACGGGCTATGACTCTGTAGCGATCCCGCAAGGTTGCCTAGCCTACTACCTCGACCTCGACAGAGGTCCCTACGCGCTGTCCAAGAGCACGCGCAAGAGTGCGGATGGCCTTAATAGTACGGCCCTTACGGCCAATCACACGACCGGCATCGGCCTCGGCGCAGGTGACCTCGATGAGTGAGCCCTCGTCGCTGTCGGTAACGTCAAGCGATACGGCACCCTCATCATCGACGAGACCACAGACGATGTACTCGACAAGGTCTGCCACCTTGTCGGAGGGCATCTCCTGCTCCTCGTCGACCTCGTCGTTAATGGTGTCTTCCATGAAAGGCGCCCCTACTCGGCAGCGGCCTCAACAGCCTCCTCGGCCGCCTTGGCGGCCTTGGCAGCGGCCTTCTTGGAGATCTTTGTCTTCTTCTCAACGACGGGCTGACCGTTGCGGACAACGTCGATGAGGTGGGAGACAGAGTTGGTGGGCTGGGCGCCCTTGGAGATCCAAGCGTCAACCTTCTCGAGGTCGATCTCGATGGTCTTGGGGTTGGTCAGGGGGTTGTAACGGCCCACCTGCTCGATGTAACGGCCATCGCGAGGCATGCGGCTGTCGGCGACGACGATGCGATAGTACGGACGCTTCTTGGCACCGTGACGGGCCAGACGAATCTTAACTGCCAATGAAAACTCCTCCATACGAGCGGTGCCCTGGTGTAGTGTCATGGCTGCACCGCATAGCCACATAGCAATAAGACATTCTACGCCCACCCAGCATGTGCGCAAGTTGCAGATTTTGTGAACCATGTGGTTGCGGGCTGCATCGACTTTGCGTTTAAGTGGGATTTAAGACTCAGGGGCTGCGGACAAAAAGTTGGACCGAGGAGGTCCGGGACTGGGGGTCCGCATG
>CADFJN010000006.1 GCA_902834555.1 Atopobiaceae bacterium | reverse complement strand
AGGGGGCCGCCTAGCGGTTATGATTTGTCGCGTCCAAGTTTTGGGGCGCAGTTCACGCGCCGGACGGGCCTCATCAACGCTATGCGGCGAGAAGAACTCGCGACGCGGAACCCACGGTACTGTTAGTTCCAACCCTTGCCGTCGGAGCCAAACTCCTTGATGAGCTCCTCGGTGCGGGCCTTGATGGCCTCGCGACCAGGCTTGAGGAGCTTGCGGGGATCGTAGCCCTTGCCCTGCTTGTCGAGACCCTCCTCGATGTACTTGCGGGTAGCGGCCGCAAAGACAAGCTGGAGGTCGGTGTTGACGTTGATCTTGGAGATGCCCAGCGAGATGGCCTTCTTCACCTGGTCAACGGGGATGCCGGTGCCGCCGTGAAGGACGAGCGGCAGGTCGCCCGTCTTGGCCTTGATCTCCTGCAGGCGGTCGAAGGACAGGCCCTCCCAGTTGGCGGGATAGATGCCGTGGATGTTGCCAATGCCGCAGGCAAGGAAGTCAACGCCCAGGTCGGCGATGGCCTTGCACTGCTCGGGGTCGGCAAGCTCGCCCTTGGCGGTAACGCCGTCCTCGGTGCCGCCAATGCCGCCGACCTCGGCCTCGACGGAGATGCCCTTGCTGTGGGCAAGCTTCACGATCTCGGCGGTGTGGGCAAGGTTGGTCTCGAAGTCCTTCTCGTGCGAGCCGTCGTACATGACGGAGGTGAAGCCGGCGTCGATGCACTCAAGAGCGGCCTCGTAGGAGCCGTGATCGAGGTGAAGGGCAACGGGCACGGTGATGTTCTTGGCCTCGACGAGGTCCTTCACCATGTCGGCGACGAGCTTGAAGGAAGTCTGCCACTTGGCAGCACCGCTGGTGCACTGGATGATGAGCGGCGACTGCAGCTCCTCACCGGCATCCAGAATGGAAGAGGCCCACTCAAGGTTGTTGGTGTTGAAGGCACCAATACCATAGTGGCCCTTCTCGGCGCTCTGAAGCATTGCGGTTGCATTGACGAGCATAGTGTGACCTCCATCTGTTGGAAGCTGAACGATGTGGTACTTCGACAATCATACCCGATGTGAGAACCTTCACACCCTAGAAGGGCTGCAAGAACGCTGATTCCCAAAGGCCTTACAAACCCTGCCAGGCCACCCTGCACGAGAAAGGCCGTGCTTTCAAGAAGGCTTGTCTCTTATTCGTGAGGATGGGCACGGCGCGTTGGCCGCAGCCTATACTCGGGTATCCCAAAAGAGAAGTGGCCGCGCGGGAGACGCGACCGAAGGAGGGATGGGTCTTGGCGCAGGAATCCAAGACGTACGGCAACGGTCAAGATGACGAGAGAGACGAGCAGGACGAGCGTGCGGGAGGCGTGTTTGGCGATCTCTCGTTTGCGCAGATACTCGCCAGCGCGCTTGCCGCAGGCGTGTCGTTCTCGCTCTCGTCGCAGATAGGCGTGGCAGGCTCGCTCATCGGAGCCATCGTGGGCGCCGCCGCGGCAACGGTGTCGTCCTCGGTGCTCAACAACCTCTTCTCGAAGTCTGCCGAGGCGATCAGGGGCGCCGTTGGCCCCGACGACAGCGGCGAGCCAGAAGCCGAGAAGCCCGCAGGCGCCTCTGCCGCAGGGCAGACAAAGCTCATGCCCCACCCGGTTGACGCAGACAAGACCGTAGCCGCCGCGCCAGCCGCGGCCGCAACCCAGAGCGCGGCGGCCGCCTCCGCCGACGACACCGAGGTCAAGTTCGCACCCTCCGGAACGCGCATCGCGCCTGCCAGCCTGCGCCGCGCCGTGCACGAGAGCCAGCGTCGTGACACAAGAAAGCGCCTCGTTGTGGCGTCCGTGATTGCTGGCGTGGCAGCCGTTCTCATCTCGGCCCTTCTCGTCAACACGCTCACCCAGGGCAAGGGCATTGGCACCACCCCCGGCCGCACGCAGGAGACCACCACCGAAGAGACCCAGGCAACCCAGACCGAGGCCGAGAAGCCCCAGGAGACCACCCAGTCCGAGGAGCCCACCACGTCCGAATCCACCGAGAACAAGGATTCCAGCTCCGACACCACGAGCAGTACCACAGACTCGTCCACCAGCGGATCCGGTACGTCTTCTGACTCCGGCAGCTCAAGCTCGAACGGCAACTCCGGCACCGGCACGGGCAACGGCTCAAGCTCCAGCAGCAACTCGGGCTCCGGCTCGAGCAGCACGACCACGGGAGGCTCGACAAGCTCCGGCACCGGCAGCTCGTCCGATAGCTCCAAAACCAATGGCTCAAGCACAAACAGCAGCTCTACCACGTCAAACACGAACAGCGCAAAGAGCACAAAGAGCAACGCCAACGGCAACTAGACGCCAGGACCAACTGCCACCGCCACAGGCACCAAGCACCGCGAGAGGTGCTCCGCTCCCCTACCCCAGGAGCGCGAGCACCTCTCGCTTTGCGTCGAGAAACTCCGACGTAAGGGCAAAGTCTCCCTCGCCCGCCGCGCCGTGGTCCACGCGCACCTCTCCGGCAATGTGGCTTGGCTCGCCCTCGGAGGGGCGTCCGGCCAGCACGTATACGCGGCTTGCCATCGAGACCGCCTCGTCCACGTCGTGCGTGATCACCAGGGCAGAGAGCCCCAGCTCGCGGGCCATATCGCAGAACCAGCGCCGCACCTCCACTCGCGTGATGGCGTCAAGCGCCGAGAAGGGCTCGTCCAGCAGAGTGACGTCTGCCCCCATGAGGTAGGTGCGCATGAACGCCACGCGCTGGCGCATGCCGCCCGAGAGCTCGGCCGGCCACTTCTCCTCCGTGCCTGCAAGGCCAAAGCGCTCGAAGAGCGGCTCGGCCTTGGCGCGGGCCTCGGCACGCGGGACGCCCGCCAGAAGCATGGGCAGGCACACGTTGTCGATGATGCGTCGGCTTGGCAGCAGCAGGTCCTTCTGCAGCATGTAGCTCACGCGACCGGGTGTGCCGGTGACGTCCTCACCATGGAGCAGCACCTGGCCGGAGAGCGGCCGCGTGAGGCCCGAGAGCGCGTGCAGGATGGTGGTCTTGCCGCAGCCGGAGCGGCCCACCAGGCACACGACCTCGCCCGCAGCAACGGCGAGCGAAATCCGGTCCACGACCGTCGCCCGGCCGTCCCACGAGAGGGTGAGCGAGCGGGCCTCGAGCGCCGGCACGTCGCCGACGCCGGTGCTGGCGCCGGTGGCCGCGCCCTTCTCGGCAGCTGTAACGCCTTCGCCCAACGCTACGCCTCCAGGTACGAGAGGTCGTAGCCCTTGTTCACGTCGAGCTGGTTCTCAACCAGGCCCTGGTCGTTCAGCCACTGGTAGAACTTTGCCCAGCGGTCGCCGTCGATGACGCCCCAGGCCGAGGCGTCCGCGATGTACTGGTCGGCAAGGTAGTCCTGGCTTGCGTGCACGAGGTCGGAGTCAAGCTCGGGCACGGCGTCGCAGAGGATGTCGGCGGCGTCGCTGGGGTTCTCGACGCAGAACTCGTAGCCCTTCTTGACGGCGCGCAGGAAGGCCTTGACCTGGTCGGGGTTGGCCTTGGCAAAGTCGTCGTTGGCGGCGATGACCGGCGTGTAGTAGTCAAAGACGTCGTCAATCGACATGAACGAGAAGTAGTTCACGTCGTAGTTCTGGACCTTGGCGTTTTGGACCGCCCAGCCCTCGTAGACCCACACGGTGTCGAACATGTTGGCCTTGAGGCCCGAGACCTCGTCGTCCACGTTGTAGGGCACCAGGCTGATCTTGGAGTAGTCGCCGCCGTCTGCCTCCACCACGTCCTTGATGGTGGCCTGCTCGACGGGCATGTCCCACGTGGCGTACGTGTGGTTCTCCATGAGCTTGGGGCGGGTGATGCCGTCGGCCGAACGGCTCATGATGCCGGAGGTGTTGTGCTGGATGATGGCGGCAACGGCCGTGTAGGGCATGGGCTGGTCGGACGAGAGGCTGTTGGCCATAACGTCCTGGTACGAGACGCCCATCTGCGCGCCGCCCGCGCCGATAAGGGCGTCAGCGCCGTCCTCGGGCGGCTGGACAATCTCCACGTCCAGGCCCTCGTCGGCGAAGTAGCCCTTGGACTGGGCCACGTAGATGCCCGTGTGGTTGGTGTTGGGCGTGTAGTCAAGCACAAAGGAGATCTTCGCGAGGTCGCCCGAGGCGCTGGAACCGCTCGCGCTGGACGAGTCGCTCGACGCGGCGTCGGACGAGGCGGACTGGGCGGCCTGGCCGCAGCCGGCAAGCGCCAGCGCTGCGGAAGCCGCAACGGAGCCACGCAGGAACGAGCGGCGAGAGACGCCGCCGGAAAGCACGGAGTTGGAAGGCATTATCGTTTGTTCCCCTCTGCCCTCTTCCAGGGCATGCAGATGCGTTGCAGCAGGTCGACGAGTTTCATGAGGCCCAGCGACAGCGCGGAGATGACAATGATGACCGCGAACATGCGGTCGTACGAGAAGGACTTGCGCACGCGCGTCATGTAGACGCCAAGGCCCAAGTTGCCGCCCAGCCACTCGGCGATCACCGCGCCCACGATGGCGTAGGTCGCGCTGATGCGCAGGCCGCTGAAGAACTGGTCGGCCGCGGCGGGCAGCTTGGCGTAGCGGAAGATCTGCCAGCGCGAGGCGTTCATGGTGCGCATGAGGTCGATGACGTCGGGGTCCACCGAGCGGAAGCCCGAGATCAGCGAGACCGTGATGGGGAAGAACGTGGTGATCACGATGAGGATCACCTTGGGTGCCAGGCCGTAGCCAAACCACAGCACCAGAAGTGGCGCGATGGCGATGGTGGGTATGGTCTGCGAGATGGTCACGAGCGGCTGGAGGGCCAGGTAGAAGCCCTCGAAGCGGTCCATGAGCACCGCGATGGCAAAGCCGAGCGCCACGCCAATGAGAAGGCCAATGGCCGTCTCGACCAGCGTGGTTGCTGCGTGGCCCACGATGAGCGAGATGTCGCTCACAAGAGCCTGCACCACCTGGACGGGCGTGGGGAGCAGGAAGTTGGGAATGATTCCCAGGTCAACGACGAGCTCCCACACCCCGAGAAGCCCCGCCACCGTGAGGAGCGGCGTGATCACGCGGCGCGCGTGGGACGCCCCGGCGCGCGGGGCGGAGGCGCGCGGGGCGGAGGCGTTGCTTGCCGGCGCGGCGGCGTTGCTCGGCTTGTGTTGCTGACGCGACACCGGCTACGCGACCTCCTCGGCCTTCTGGGCAAACTCGGTGTCAGTGGGATGGTACTTGCCCACCTTGTGCTCGGTGGTCATCACGTCACCGTTGGGGCGGTAGTCGATCTTCACGTAGGCGGCCATCTTCTTGCAGCCCGCCTTGGCACCCACGAGCTGGCAGTTCTTGACGATCTCCATGCAGGTGTCGTAGTCGGCCTCGATGGCGGTCTCGAACGGCCCAACAAAGTAGTCGACGCCCGTCGAGTCGATATAGGCGATCACCGCGTCGACCACGCGGCAGACCTCCTCGTCGGTCTGGGCGTCCATGGGCAGGAACTGTATCGCGACGGAGCAGTCCATGCACCCTCCCTTCCGGGTGCCAAAAAAGGCACCCACGTCTTCCGTAGGTGCCCGAACTGTGCGCTCTGGTCCCTACGCCGGCATTACCCGGACAGGTTCTATGGGTCGCGGCATAGGTGCCGCCTCTCAGCCGGGCCGTTGTCCCAGCTCCCCTTTGCGTGGTCTAGTATAGCGCGCCACGGGATTTTGTTACCGGGCAACGGGATTCCATTACCGGGCAGTGGGATTCCGTTGCCCGGCAAATGAATCCCATTCCGGGGCATGGCGAGAAGGTCGCAACGCATTCGCAGCCAAGAGCCGCCAGGCACAAAAAGGGGCGGGACGCTGCAATTCGCGTCCCGCCCACAGACCTCGATAGCACGCCGGTGTACTAGTCCTCACGACGGCGGCGCCTTCCGCCGGCAAACACGGCAAGAGAGCCCACGCCGGCAACACCAAGCGGCAGATAGGGGTTCCGCTCATCGCCGGTGCTCGGGGTTCCAAGCGTCGCCATGTGCTCGGGCACATAGGTCGCACGCCCAACCCGCACGGAATTTGCCTGTCCCGCACTCGACTCGCGGGAGGCAGCTGCCTGACGGAGCTGTTCCTCAATCTGCTGCTGCAGCTCGCAGTCCGCCTTCGCGGAGGCAAGCTGGGCATCCGCCGCGTTGGCGGCCTCCTGGTCAAGCTGAATCACAGGATCAAGGGCACTGGCTTCGGTGGCAAGCCTGTACGCGTCATCGAGAAGCTGCTCGTAGCGAGAAAGAGCATCCTTCGTCGCTTGGGTAAGGCCATCGGACGCGCCATATGCGACAAGCTCATCCTTCGCGGCGAGGAGCACATCGGGGTTCGCAAGGTACTCGTCCGCGCCCAGGAGCTTGGCGAGAATGGCAGCGACATCGCCGTACTGCTCGGCCTGCCTCTCAAGGCCAGGAACCGCAGCCTCGGCGGATGCAAGGTCTGCCTCTGCCTGCTTCAGCGCAGCCTTGGCATCCGCGAGCGCCTTGTTTGCCGCATCGCGAGCGTCGGCACGAGACTTAAGGTCGGCGTAGGCGTTCTTCGCCTGCCCGAGCTTTGTGTTGGCGACACCCGCCTTCTGCTTGGCTGCGGGAGCGGCGGACTGAGCAGAGGCGAGCCTTTCGGCTGCCGCCTCATATGCTGCCTTCGCATCGGCGGACTTCTCCTGTGCCGCCGACAGGACCTCCGCCGCCTGCGTTGCCTTGGACTTTGCGACAGAAAGAGCGCTGTTCGCGGCATCCACGGCCTTCTGAGCATCCTCGATTTCTGTACCGCGCTGAATGGACGCGAGCTTCTTGGTTGCTGCGTCGACATCCGCCTGCCTTGCGGAGACGTTCGCATCGGCGGTGTCCTTTGTCTGCTTTGCCCGGTCAAACTCGGCGTTTTTCACCGTGAGCGCATCACGTGCGGCGGAGAGGGAGTCCTGCGCGGACGTCACCGCAGCATCGGCATCCGACTTCTCGCTGTTGGCGGAAGCGAGCGCCTGCTGAGCCGCAGACACCTTTGCCGCGGCATCGGACTCGTATGCCTGCTTGGCGGAAGCGTAGGCGTCCTGCGCAGATGTGGCGGCTGCCTTCTTGGCGGTGACGTTGGCGTTTGCCATGGACAGGGCAGTTGTCGCCGTGGTGACGGCAGCCTTGGCATCCGTTACGGCCTGCTTGGCGGCAGCAAGCTCATCGGCGCTCGGCGTGGTGCAGAGGGCCAGGTACTCTTGGAGCTTGGCGCGAAGGTCGCTGGTGGTGTAAAGCACGCGTTCTGAAGCATTCGCGCCATATGCATAGCCACCATAAAAGTTTTGCACAGCAACATACATTCCGTTTGCGTTTCCGGATGTGTTGCACCCAAATCCGGTGAAGTCAACTGCTCGATTTCTAATGTTGTAGTAGTGGCCGCCACCGCCCTCTGCCTCTTCATCGTCATACCAGTATTGGAACGGCTCATAAGGGTTCTTGTCAGGATCGTATCGGCCATATCCGGCCAAGTTCTCATTCGCGGCGATATACCTCGTCCGCTCCCCTAGATCCTCGTCGTAGTATTCGTAATACGCTTTCTCGCCCAAATTAACGGCATGATTATCAGTATCCACGTATGAATAGTTGGCATTAATCTCAGCAAGGGCCATGAGGATAAGGTCAACTTTCAATGCCGATGTCTTAACGCGCTCAGTGCGAATCTTGTTGCACTCGTCGATGTAGTTCAGAGCCCTAGCGAAGTTCTTCAGAGAAGTCGCATCCTCAGAGCTAATCAAATCCGTGTATGACAGGAATGTATGCCCGTTGATGTCTGTACCGGTGTACTTCGAATCGGTCAGCAGCTTGGCCGCCGTCTCGTTCCCCATCCACTTGAAGAAGCCACGGGTGTTCTGCTCGTACTGAGCCGCATCCTCGCTTGCCTTCAGGAGCTTCTGCAGGTTTTCCTCGGCTGCAGAAAGGGTGGCATTCGCGTCAGAGAGGTTCTTCTGCGCCGCGGCCTGCTGTGCCTGCGCGTCTGCAAGCTCTGCCCTCGCGGCGTCAAACGCGCCCTGGGCCTGCTTTCCGGCGTCCGTGGTAGCGAAGTCAACGCCAGCGTTGGCCCTAGCGGCATCGAGGGCATTCTGAGCAGCGGTTACGGCATCGGCCGCCTTCTTCTGACGCTCGGTTGCCGCGTCAAGGGCGCTCTTCGCGGAGTCCACGGCACTCTGGGCATTGCCGGCGGCGGTAATGGCATTCGTGTACTTCGAGCTTGCATTGGATGCGTCGGCCTGCGCCTTGGCAAGCGCGTCATTTGCAGCGTCAAGCGCTTTCTGAGCATTGTCGATAGCTGCGGCAGTATCCGTAGCGTTCTTCTTCGCTTCGTCCAGCTTAGCGTTTGCAGAATCCAGGGCGGACTGCGCCTTCGTCACATCGGTGTCGGCAGCGTTTTTCTCGTCCTGCTTTGCCTCAACGTCTGCAGCAGCGGCATCCTGCCGTTCCTTCGCGACGTCAGCGTCAGACTGTGCTTTTTGGGCATTTGACTCGGCGTCTTTCACGGCCGCTTCAGCTTGGTCGGCGTTGTCCGCAGCCTGCTCGGCATCGCTCTTCGCCTTGCTGACGTCGGCGTTGGTTATGCCTTGGGCCGCCTCGTTTGCCGCATCGCTCTTCGCCTCGGCGTCTGCCTCGTTCTTCTCGGCGTTATTTAGCGCATTTGAGGCATCGCCAGAAGCCTTGTTGGCGGCATCCACAGCGTTTCTTGCATCGGACGCCTGCTCGGCAGAGTCGTTCCGCGCCGTCTCGGTCTTATCGACGGCCTCCTTCTGATCCTGGGCCTGCTTTGCTTTGTCGGATTCGAGCTGCGCCTGCGCTTGGTCGGCCGCCTTCTGAGCATTTTCCAGCTCGGCCTTATTGTCTGCGGCGTTCGTAGATGTAGTCGAGGGAGTGTCGCTTCCCGCCACACCATCCGCCTCTTCGGCAAGCGCTGGAGCGGCGGTTGATGTGGCTATCATCGCGGCCGCGCTGGCGGCAATAATTGAGGCTCGAAGGCCAACCCCTCGGACTTTGTTGCTTTTCGCAAGATGTTGTGCGGTGCGTTCCTTCATCAGCATCAACCTCCGACTCTTGGTTAGGTACAGAAGCCTGACCTTGCTTTCAGGTCAGGTTGATGCTGACTCCCATGTTGCTGAATTTGTTGCGCAACCTTTCTGTCCCAATGTTGAAGACCTCAAGGCGCCTTGAGCAAAGCGCGACAGCTGCCACCCAAACCGATATGGGATTTAGTTACCGCGCAACGGGATTCCGTTACCCGGTAATGGGATTCCGTTGCCCGGCAAATGAATCCCATTCCGGGGCATGGCGAGAAGGCCCAAAATGCAATCGCACCTACGCAAAGTTGAAGCATAATTGCGTCACCAGGCACGGTAACTCCACCGCACGCAAACAGGAGGTATCGCATGGACGGAAATGTGGTTCTCGGCTGCGTTGTCTGCGCTGTTGTCGGCGGCCTCGTCCTCGTGCTTGCCGTATGGCAGATGCGCACCGGCAGCGTGCGTTTCCTGCACAGCTACCACTACGTGAACGTTCCCGCCGCCGACCGCCCTGCCCTCGCGCGCGAAAGCGGTCGCTGGCTTGCCGCAACTGGCGCGTGCGTGGTGCTTCTGGGGTTCTCGCTTCTGCTGCCCAGTTCGGCGGCAGATGCTGCTGCAATTGTCCTAATAATCGCGTTGTTTGCGGCCATCATCATGACCTGCCGAGTCGTCGTGAGGCGCAATGGGTCTCTCTTTGGCTGATGCCTCAGCCCGTCTGGCCGCACTCGAATAAGGAGGCCCATGGACGCCCTCAAGGCCCGCTTCGAAAGCCACCCCGAGAGACACCCCGGCGTTACCTGGGAAGACGTCGCACGACAGCTCGACGACGCGCGCCTGCGCGCCCTTGCCTACCTCGAGGAGACGTGTGGTGAGCCGGACGTCCTCCTCTACCAAGAGCTCCTCTACGTTGCGGACTTCTCGCCCGAGTCCCCGCAACGCCGGTCCGTCTGCTACGACAGGGCCGCCCGCCTGGGCAGGAAGCGTAACCCGCCGGCAACCAGCGCCTGCGAGCTGACGGAGTCGAATGGCCTGGAGCTTGTGGACGAGAAGATCTACCTCGCCATGCAGGAGCTGGACCCTCTCGACGCAAGGACCAGCAGCTGGATCAAGACTCCGGAAGACATGCGCGCCCAGGGCGGCGCCCTCTTTGGCAGCAGGCGATACGACCGCACGTTCATCTACTGCAACGGAGCCGACTCCTATTACGCGGCGCGCGGCTTTAGGGCGTGTTTCCCGTTGGAGTGACAGTTGCACGGCCTTCGTGGATAGTGCCATCGCGCGATTTCGGCATCCGCGGGTTGCTCGGAAGCCAGATTGAGGCCTGCCCGATGCCTCTGCGCAACGAGATTCCTCTAAAGGGGACAGGGAACCCCTTGTCTCGTGCTATTGTTTCAGCAAGGAAAACCACGTTATGGGAGGCTCGCCGTGGGACTCATCTTTGGCAGGAAGAAGCGCCGCAAGCGCGCCGCGTATGACCCCGACGAGTTTGTGGACACCAGGCCGAACCCGCTCCTCGCGCGCGGGTTCTCCAAGGGCGGCTCATCTCGGGGCTACTGCAACGAGGGCGGCCTCTATGCCAACAACGAGAACTGGGACGACTCCCCGCGAGACAGCTGGGACGACGGCTGGGACAGGTAGCAGCCACAACCGCCGATGAGACAAAGGGAAACTCCCTTTGTCTCATGCCTGCATCTCTAGCAGGTGATGCTCGAGCGCGCCATCCACGGCAAAGAGGTACAGTCCGTGAACGCCTCGCTTGAGCAGCACGTTGAGCTCATGTCGGAGGTTCGCCTCTGGGTCCTCGCTGCCGTTAATCGCCTGCGAGTTGCAGCTCTTTGACGGATCGAACACCAGCCGCCCTTCTCGCCAGCAAACAGATGGCCCAATAATCACGCCCGCGTAGTTGAGGTCGAACCCCTGGATGGTGTAAATCGAGCCGCATTCCCCCAGCGTGTGGCCCTGCTCAGCCCAAGCCTTGCCGCGTTCGTCTGCCGCCTCTTCCTCGGTGGCAGACGTCTCGTAGTTCCACGGCATGTGGAAGTACTCCGTGTGCGGGGGCTCCTCGACCGCGACGGATGCCCGCCCGTGCCGCATCTCGCGCACGTCCCCGTTCTTGTCCAGAGACACCCAGCCGCTCTGCTCGCGATAGATGCGGACCTCCCACACACCCGTCTCCGGCTTGGACTTGCTTGAGTACGGCCAGTCATACGTTGCCAGCACGCGCGAGAGCCCGTGCGAGGTATCGTCCACAATCTTGCCCGTAGCCGAATCAAAGGTCGAAGCATGGTCCTCGATTGCCAACTTCAGGTCGTACGGCGAGCCAAAGACCTTGATCTCGTAGGGCCTATGCCCCTCACGCGGTGGGTCGTGAGGAATCGGCCCCACTCCCCGTCCGTTGGCAAAGTCATCAATCCAGCGCACGATCTCGTCGCAGGCATCAATCCGGTACTGCTGTCGCAGAAGCAGGTTCTCCACGTGGAACGGGAACCCGGACACGTCGGCGGCCCTTCTCGCGCAAAGAACCTTCCCACCCGAGAAGCGCCCGTCGGGAAAGAGGGCACACTTCATCGAGGCATCAAGCTCCTGCGACTTTCTCAGCACCTGCTCAAGGTCGTAGACGGCAAACACCACACGCGCACGACGCATGATGTCAACGAGCATGTTCCTGCTGCCCGCGTAGCCCTGGTTGCCCTGGGTGAGAAGGAGGTGGGCCTCGTCGACAAGGGCAATGTCGACCGGGCTGCAGGGATAGTCCTGACGCGCGAGGCCATTGCCGTGCCCGGCCTCGCTGTGCTTGTTGATGAAAGGCGTCGGCTTGTCCACCACCACGTTGTCCCTGTTCTGGAGGCCAAGGCGCTTCATGATGGCGTTGTAGACCGTGAGCTGCTCGTTGTGGTTCACCAGAAGGCAGGCGTTGACGGGACGGCGGGGCCCCGCGGAGACGCCGCTGGCCTCTTGGACCCCCAGCTCGTTCATGATGCGCAGGAACAGGTGGCTGAGAAGGACCGTCTTTCCGGTTCCCGCCATGCCTTCGACAACGATGAGCTCGCCGTTCTCGACGGGCGCACTGAGGTCTTGCGGCTGCGGATCGCCGGCCCATCCCTCCATGAGATCGCGCAAGCGGCCGAGAATCGCGTCCTCCGCCGCGATCTGGTCCTTGCCCAGAGCGCGGAACGGCGACGCCTTGAAGATGGCGGAGTCCCGGATCACGGATTCGGCCGGGGAAAGCTCCGGCTCGTAGCGGTTGAGCTTGCGCCACACGGCGGAGGTGATTATCGGCAGCTCTGGCTTGGTGTAGTAGTCTGCCTGGGGATTGCCGCGACCGTTTGCCAAGGTCACATGGCTGGCGCCCGACGCCAAGAGGTAGCTCAGGAAGTTGTTCTCGAGGTCGAGCGTAAGGGACTTGTTGAAGTGGCTCTGCCCGATGACCAGCATGCGGCTGCCAGGCCGGTTGAGCTGCTGCCACGCGCGTTTGCCCCGCTCCGAGCGATACGTGACGTCATCGGTGTAGTGCTCCCTGGTTCGCCGCACGATGGAGTTTGTCTCGCCTACGTAGACCACGAACTCGTCGAACTCATAGCCGCCGCGAGCGCGCCTGCGCTGCTTGCCGCGAATGATGTAGACGGTGGGGTAGGTCTTGAGGAGCATCCGCGCGCTGCTTGAGAGTTCGCGGCCATCCACCTCGCACTGCGCCTGGTCGATGCTATGCTCAATCTGGATGTCGTCCTCGTGGAACGGAACGTCTATGACAACGGGCTGCCTGATTGACATTGGCCTCTCCCCTACCTTGCTGCATGAGACAAAGGGACTGTCCCTTTGTCTCATAGTTCGGTGTACTTCTTGGCGTTGCCACGGCTGAGTTCGACGGGGTACTTCTTGGCGTTGGCGTCGATCTTCTCGTTGACAATCTGGAGCGGGTCAAGCCCGCAGGCATCGGCCATGAACAGACAGTAGATGAGGACGTCCGCCAGCTCCTCCGAGATCGTGTCCAGGTGACCGTCAGCCGAAGTGTTGGCGCCGCTCCACTGGAACGCCTCGAGCAGCTCCGCCGACTCGAGGCTTATCGAAATGGCGAGGTCCTTAGGGTTGTGGAACTGGCGCCATTCTCGCTGGTCGCGAAAGGCACGCAGCCTGTCGATTGTCTCCTGGTAGTTGCAGTCACTCACGAGCATGGCCTCCCCACGTTTGTTGCGCCGCCTGACGCCGCGCGTTCACGCGCACGTCTCCGCGACCGACTCCGCATCCCACGCCGCACCCCACGCTTGGTTAGTTAGTTCCATTATGCGCGACGAGCGGGACGTTGGATATTCCTTGCGCTTGTAAGCCTCGCGCCGGTGGCCAACTTCCAGGGCGAGAACCACAGCCTCCTCATCGCGAATCTCGAAGCGATTGGACTTCGCCGTTAAGGGATGAGATGCGGATGCAGTCAATCCGGGGATATTAACTGCGTGAATTCCGTGGTATAAGATACGTATTGGTGGTGGGTTTCCCGCTGCCTCCAAGTGCCGGGGGCCTATCCCCCGGCTTTATTTGTCTATAAAGACGGTCTTGCAACGGGAGCCGGCGGTTGGACAGGGAGCTTTCCATATTCGTTGACGAAAGCGGTGACATGGCAGGTGTCTCCCGCTACTACCTCGTGACACTCGTGCTCCACGACCAAGCCAATGATATCCGCGAGAAAGTTCGCCGCTACGAGGAGTCGCTTTCGCGCGCTGACCTGCCGAACATCCCGTTCCACTCTGAACCACTCATGAACGGTCACGGCGACTACGCCGGCCTCACACTCGAACAGCGCAAGAAGTTACTCATATCGTTCAACGTACTTGTACAGCGCCTCCCCATCTCGTACCGCACGTTGGCCTACAAACGCAGCGAGCATCCCGACCCAGAGGATCTCTCAGCACGTATGAGACGCGATATTTCCTCGATGCTGACCAACGACCTGACCTTTTTCCAAGGGTTTGACGGCGTGAAAGTCTATTACGACGACGGCCAGCCAATCGTGAGCCGTGCCCTCTACGGCGCCATCGGCGATGAGCTCTTCAAGGACGCCGTACGACGCACCAAGACAACCATGACCGAGTACCGGCTGGAGCAGGCCGCCGACTACCTGTGCACGATTGAGCTCGCGGGCTGAAGTACGCCGCCAAGGAAGACGGCGAGACGTATAACAAGTTCTTCGGCAGCGTGGGGAAGTTCAAGAAGAACTGGCTCAAGCAGGCGCGCAGGAAAGCCTTCTAGCATGTAGCTGGCCTGTCTCCGTGTTATGCCCGAGCCCTTCTCGTCACAGCGACTCCGAGGGCACATCACTTGCGTAACCCCGGCTACTGCTGGTAGTAGCTCAGGAAGTCCTCGAGCTTGTCCATCGCCTCGTGCAGCGTGTGCTTGCGCGGCAGGTAGACAATGCGGAAGTAGCCGGGCTTCTCCCAGTTGAAGCCCTTACCTGCGGTAATCAGGACGTGCTCGTCCTTGAGCAGGTCAAGTGCAAACTGGTCGTCGTCGGTGATGTGGAACTTCTCGGGGTCAAGGCGCGGGAAGATGTAGAACGCGGCCTCGGGCTTGGTCACCGTGACACCGTCCATGTTGGAAAGCCTCTCGTAGACGTACTCGCGCTGCTCGTAGATGCGCCCGCCGGGAACGAGAAGCCCCTGGCTGCGCTGGATGCCGCCCAGGCAGGTCTGCACGATGGACTGCGCCGGCACGTTGGAGCACAGGCGCATGTTCGAGAGCATGTTGATGCCGTCGATGAGGTCCCTAGCGATGCGCTTGTTGCCCGAGAGGCTCATCCAGCCAATGCGGTAGCCCGCCACCATGTGACTCTTGGAGAGGCCGTTGAAGGTGATACAGAAGAGGTCGGGCGCAAGGCTCGCGATGGAGACGTGCTGCTTGCCGTCCATCACCAGGCGGTCGTAGATCTCGTCAGCAAAGATGACCAACTGGTGCTCGCGCGCAACGTCCACGATCTCCTGCAGCACCTCGCGCGGGTAGAGCGCGCCCGTGGGGTTGTTGGGGTTGATCACGACGATGCCCTTGGTTCGCGGTGTGACCTTGCTCTTGATGTCTTCGATGTCAGGGTACCAGTTGGCCTTCTCGTCGCAGATGTAGTGCACGGCGGTGCCGCCGGCCAGCGTGGCGCACGCGGTCCACAGCGGATAGTCCGGGCTGGGAACGAGAATCTCGTCGCCCTCGTTCATGAAGGCGTTCATCGCAAGCTGGATGAGCTCCGAGGCGCCGTTGCCCGTGTAGATGTCCTCCACGTCCACGTTGGGGATGCCCTTTAGCTGGTCGTACTGCATGATGGCCTTGCGTGCCGTGAACAATCCGCGGCTGTTGGAGTAGCCCTCGCACTCCGTGAGCTGGTCCTGCATGTCCTTCACGACCTCGTCCGGCGTGCGGAAGCCAAACGGTGCGGGGTTGCCAATGTTCAACTTGAGCACGTGGATACCCTGGTCCTCCATGCGGTACGCCTCGTCAAGCACGGGCCCGCGGATATCGTAGAGGACGTTGTCGAGCTTGGATGACTTCTTGAACTGGCGACGAGGCATGGTGGATTCTTTCTTCTTGGTGGGGGTGGATGAGACAGAGGGAGTTTCCCCTTGTCTCATTTCTGGTGACGTGGGGGCGGTAGTCTCGCCCGAGAGCCACTCGGCGCTCACGCCGAGGGCGGTGGCGAGAAATGCGAGCGTTGCCTTTCTCGGCTCGGTCTTGCCACTTAGGTACTGGCTGAGCTGCGACTTTCCCAGCTTGACGCCATCGGCTGCGGCCATACGCACGAGGTCCGCCTGGCGCAGACCGCGCTTGTCCATTGCCTGGCCAAGGCGAGCCGAGAAGTCCATGTGGGCCTGGTCTTCCACGACCCCTCCCTTCCGGGTGACCATCGCTCGCTATGCGAGAAGTTCAATTTATCTTCTCGACCGCGGGCGTCTTGGGTCTAACTAGTTCAATTTCTAGAACGTGAAGTTCAATTTATGGAAAGAATAGCACTGCTCGTCATCGCGCTCTGTGAGAAATTGAACTTCTCGGCGTGTTCACGGCTTTTCCGGCCGCTGGGGACGTCTCGCGGGGGTATTGGGGGGTCGTGAGAGGGTCGTGAGGGGGTCGTGAGGGATTCTCGCGCTTTGCAGCGCCACAGGTTCGCACCCGAAACTGTATCCCGCCCAGGTCGATACACGTTCGCGCCCCGAATGTGTACCGGCAGGATTCGGGGATGCGGCGCGCTCGGGTATCATGAACCCACTAACAACAGCAACCAGAACGCGAGGTAGCAGCCATGAGAACGCTTATGTCCGTACTTGCGACCGCCATAGCGTCATTTGTCGCGGTTGCCCTTGTCCCCTCGGCGCACGTGATTGGCCACCCGCAGTGGGCGGCGTACCTAGCCTTTGCGCTCATGCTCTGCGTGATGAACGCAATCGTGAAGCCCATCATCCAGATCCTCTCGATTCCCGTGACAATCATCACGCTGGGGCTTTTCACGTTTGTGATCGACGCGCTCATGGTGTCGCTCGCGTCCAACCTTGCAGAAAGCGTCTTTGGCATGGGCGTGGTTGTCACGGGATTCTGGGGCACACTCTTTGTCGCGCTCATCGTGAGCGTGGTGAGCGGGCTTCTCGGCGCCAAGGACTAGCGCCGCGCCGGCGACCGCCGCAGTCGCCACCGCGGCTACACGCACCCGCGACGGTCGCTCGCCCGTCCCTATCGCAGCTCGACATCCCCCTTACGCAGGTGCTCGATGTAGCCCTCGCCCCACGTCTCAATGCTCGAGAGCACCGGAACAAAGCCCTCCCCCACCTGCGTGAGCGAGTACTCCACGCGCGGCGGCACCTCCGGGAAGACCTCGCGGCGCACCAGCCCCTCTGTCTCCAGCCGCTTGAGCTGCGAGGAGAGCGTGGAGTGCGTAAGCTCGGGCATGCGGCGCTCAAGTTCGCCAAAGCGCAGCTTGCCCTCGCTGAGGTGGTGGAGAATCACGATCGACCACTTGCCCTGAAGCAGCCACTGCGCAGTCACAAATGGACAGACGCCAAAGTCTTTGGGTGTGCTTCGCATGCGATGCCGTCCCTTCCTGCTGGTAGCAGATGGTATCTCAACTAATACCAAGTATCGATAAAAAACGTTATACAAACACTCACATATATTGGGTGCACTGATTTTAGTACAGAGTTGCTACCAAGTCGACACACCCGACTGAACAGGAGAGAGCAATGGCAGAGAAGAACGTCCTTATCGTAGTGGGAACCCTCCGCAAGAACGGCTTCAATGAGCAGCTGGCTCAGCGCATCGAGGCGCTGCTTGATGGACGCGCCAACGTGAGCAGGCTCGACTACTCGGCGCTGCCCCTCATGAACCAGGACCTCGAGGATCCCGAGCGCCCTGAGGTCGCGGCCGTACGTGAGGCCGTGCGTCAGGCCGACGGCGTGTGGTTCGTGAGCCCGCAGTACAACGCCTCGTTCCCCGGTCACGTGAAGAACCTGGTCGACTGGCTGAGCAGGCCGCTCCCCGGCAAGGGTCGCGACACCGCCGTTTCCGGCGGCATGCGCGCCACCGTCTCTGGCGCGGGCGGCCGCACCGCCACCGCCGAGATGCGCGCCGCGCTCGACGCGCTTCTCGCCTTTGTGGGTGCGCAGGTCATGACCGACAAGGAGACTGGCATCGCCCTCTCCGGCGAGTCCTGGATGTCCGGCACGCTGACCCTCTCCCCCGAGGACGAGGCCGCCCTTGCCGCCCAGGCAGACGCCTTCCTTGAGTTCATCGCGTAAGGCGCGAGAGAGACACCTAATGCGGGCCGCCCGGTAGGCTGCCCGACAGGCCGCCCGGCACTCCGTGTGCTGGGCGGCCACTTCCATAACTTGGCAATAAGCTCAAGCGTCCCCATGTAGGGCGCCCCAAACCACGTTCAGCGCTCCACCAGAACCGCGCCGCTGGTAAAGTCGTTACCACTCGCCGGCAGCAGCTCCCAGATTCTCCCGCAGCTCGACCGCATCACCCGCGCGTCGTGCGAAACCAGAACTACCGCACCGGGGAACTCGGAGAGAAGACGCTCCAGAGCCTCAATCGAGTGCAGGTCGAGGTGATTCGTTGGCTCATCCATCACCAAGAGCTGCGGCTTTGTGAGAACCGCCTCCGCAAGCACGAGCTTGCGTAACTCCCCTGGGCTCAGCTCGCCCTCCTCAAGCAGAGCATCCGGGCGAGAATTGAGCTGCGCCACAACGGAGAGTACCTGTCCCTTCTCACCGGCGGCAAGGCCCTGGAGCCGAGTGCAGGCACGCCTTGCCGCATCCACGCCAATCTCCTGAGGCACGTAGAGCATGGGAACATCCTTAGGAACCGCTGCAACAAGCGCCCTGACCAGCGTTGACTTGCCCGAACCGTTGGGTCCAACAACGCCAACGTGATCTGCCGAACCAAGGAACAGCTCCGGCGCGGCAACGCCTGGGGCGTCCGGAATCCCGCCATAGCGCACCGTCCCCTCCGGCAGCCGCGCGATGACCGACCTTCTCGACCGCTCGCCAAACGAAGGAACGTTGCCGTCATAGCGCCGCTCGACGTATGACGCCTGCACACGGTCTCGCTCGCCCTTAATACGTGCATCAAGGGTTGTGGCAAGATGCGTGGCGCGTCCGTCCTTGCCCGAGACAATCGCGCGGCCGATCTTCTCGCGTGCGTCATGGTCATGCGGGTCAAGGCCGTGCCTGCTCCGCAGGCCGTCCGCACGCGAGGCGGCCTCCACTCGTCGCTGGCGCTCGGCCGCCAGACGACGCTCCTCTCGCCGCGCACGCGCCTGAGCATCTGCGGCTGCCGCACTCTCGCGCTGCCGCTGCTCAAAGGCATGCGAGTAATTGCCAGGCCGCACGAGCACCTCTCCACCCTCAAAGGAGATGCACCTCTCTACAAGCGCGTCGAGAAGGTCTCGGTCATGCGAGATGAGAATTCCCACGCCAGAGAAGGAACGCAGTGCGAGCAGGACCGCCTGACGCGTGTGCGCATCAAGGTGATTCGTTGGCTCATCCAGAACCAAGACGTCCGGGCGGCTCCAGAGTGCCACCGCCACCTGAAGGCGCTTCTGCTGCCCGGAGGAGAGCTCGTCAAAGCGCCACGCCCAGTCGTCGCCAATACCCAGCACGTCGCGCAGTCGCACGGCATTGCGGTCCCACGCGGCGGCAAAGTCGAGAAGCGCAGCCGGCGAACGGTCGCCGTCCTGCTCGCAGTAATAAGAGACCAGGCCGTAAGGCCCCACGCTCCCCGACGTAGGACGTAGCTCGCCCGTGGCAATCCGAGCAAGCGTAGACTTTCCGCAGCCATTGTCGCCAACTACGCCGGTCCAGCCAGTGGGTAGGCTTAAGGTAACACCGTGAAGCACTTCGCGCGGACTCCCGGCATAGCTGTAGTGGATGTTCGTAAGGTTGAGTTGCATAAAGACCTCGCAGACGCAGGGCCAGCGCAGCGCGCCGGCGCGTGGGCATGTACTTCTCGCCCAATAGGGCTGCGACTACTTGCGCAAGGTCCTCTCCCGTCTCTCAGTCGGCTTGCCAAAGGCCGGCCCAGTTGTTCATGCAACGCAAATTAGCCTAAAGGAGGACTATGGCAAGTGCAAGCTGCAACACCCCTGACAAAAACTGCTGCGACAAACGCGTCCCCCGGCGTCGCACGCCCGCACGCCTGCGTGCTACGCTCGTCTGGCTGCAACCAACAGAGAGGACGCGCATGCCAGACGAGAAGCACCCAACCACCGAGGGCGCGACGGCCGAGGACCTTGAGACCTCGGAGCGCCTCATCGACTTTATCCACCACTGCCCCAGCATGTTCCACACGGCGGCGACCATTGGCGCACGGCTTGACCAGGCAGGCTTCACCTACCTGCCCGAGGGCGACGCCTGGGACGTTGAGCCTGGCGGCTCGTACTACACCACTCGCAACGGCTCTAGCGTCATCGCCTTTCGCGTGGGTGAGGACGCTCTCGACCGCGACGCCTACCACTTCCAGATAACGGCGGCCCACGCGGACTCCCCCACCTACAAGGTGAAGTCCGTTCCTGTACTCGACGGACCCGAGACCTACCTGCGCCTTAACGTGGAGGGCTACGGTGGCATGATCGACTACACCTGGCTCGACCGGCCGCTGTCGCTCGCCGGACGCGTCCTGGTGCGCACGGCCACGGGCATAGAGAGCCGCCTCTTTGCGCCCGACCGCGACCTGCTGCTCATTCCCAGCGTAGCCATCCACCTCAACCGCTCCGTGAACGATGGCAAGGCGTTCAACAAGGCCGTCGACCTCTGTCCGCTCTTCTCGGCCGGCCGCCTGCACAAGGAGGACTTCGACCGCCTGGTCGCCGAGGGCCTAGGAGCAAAGCCCGAGGACATCCTGGCGCGCGACCTCTTCCTCGTGAACCGCGAGCGCCCGTGCATCTGGGGCATGGCAGACGAGTTTGTCTCGTCCCCCAAGCTCGACGACCTGCAGTGCGCCTTCGCGTCGCTGGAGGCATTTGTCGCCGAGAAGAACCGCCGCTGCGTCACCGTCTTTGCGTGCTTCGACAACGAGGAGGTTGGCTCCAACACCAAGCAGGGGGCCATGTCCACGCTGCTCCACGACACGCTGGTGCGCGCCAACGCGGTGCTGGGCATGGGCGAGGAGGACTACCTGCGGGCCCTCTCGCGCTCGTTCCTTGTGAGCTGCGACAATGCGCACGGACTGCACCCCAACCACCCCGAGCTCTACGATGCCGAGAACCGCTGCCGCCTCAACGGTGGGCCGGTGGTGAAGGAGGCCGCCAACCAGAAGTACACGACCGACGCCTTTAGCCGGGCTGTCTTTGTGTCGCTGTGCGAGAAGGCCGGCGTGCCGCACCAGACCTTTGCCAACCGCTCGGATATGGCCGGTGGGTCCACGCTTGGCAACCTCTCGAACACGCAGGTGAGCGTTCACGCCGTGGACATTGGGCTGCCGCAGCTGGCAATGCACTCCAGCTACGAGACGGCGGGCACGCGCGACACCGCGTGGACCATTCGTGCGTTACGCGAGTTCTTCTCGGCCAATTTGTGCATTACCGGCGCAGAGCGGGTAGAGATGGACTAGCGAGCATTCGTTTGGATGGCGCCGACGCTTCCCCTTTGGGAGGGTCGGCGCCATCCCCAAGGAACCAGGAGGCTTTGTCATGTGCACGGCAATCAGGTTCACGGACGACAAGGGGCAGATGTACCTCGCGCGCAACCTCGACTGGAGCTGCGGGTACGGCGAGCGCGTGGTGGTGACGCCGCGCGGCTTCAAGCCCAACTCCCCGTTTGGCGCCGTTACGGGCATGTGCGAGCCCGTGATTGGCATGGGCATTGTCGAGGAGGGCATGCCGCTCTACTTTGACTGCGCCAACGCCTCCGGGCTGGCAGTGGCCGGCCTCAACTTCCCGGGCTACGCGCAGTACGCCGACGCCCCAGTTGAGGGCAAGACCAACGTTGCCGCCTACGAGTTCCCGCTGTGGGTTGTGGCCAACTTCACGACCGTCGACGAGGTCGAGCGCGCCCTCGATGACCTGGTGATTGTTGGCAAGCCCATCAACGACAAGTACCCCGTGTCGCTGCTGCACTGGATCATTGGCGACGCCACGAGGAGCATTGTGGTGGAGCAGACCGCGCAGGGCATGGAGGTCTACCACGACGACGTGGATGTTCTCGCCAACCAGCCCGGCTTTGCGTGGCACCGCGAGAACCTGCGCAACTACATGAACGTCTCCAACGAGATTCCCCAGAACGTGGTGTGGGACAAGGCCGAGCTTCTCCCCTATGGCTCCGGCGCGGGCATGCGCGGGATCCCCGGCGACTACTACTCCACCTCGCGCTTTGTGCGCGTTGCGTACCTGAACTCGCACTATCCGGTGCAGTCGGGCGAGAAGGCAAACGTGAGCCGCATGTTCCACGAGCTTGAGGGCGTTGCCATGATCGACGGCGCGGCCCGCATGACCAACGGCGAGTTTGAGCGCACCGTGTACACGGGCGGCTACTCCGCGGCCACGCGCACGTACTACTTCAACACCTACGAGGACCCTGCGATTCGCAGCGTTGCCATGGACGACTACGACACCGAGGGCACCGAGCTGGTGCAGGTGGCAGACCCGAGGGCGTAGCGCGGGCTTGCTTGCAGTGGGGTATGGGGTCTCGGCTATGCCGGGACCCCTCTTTTTTGGGTTTCTGGGCATCCCACTGTTCCCGGCTCGTCGTGCATCTCGGCTGCCAACTGGGCAGATGCGACGGACCCGTGACGAGCCGGTAACAACGGAGCCGCGCAGCCGGGGCTTGTTACCGGCGCATCGCGCTGCCGCGATGTTTCCGCAGTTGGGGGGCAACCTGATTCACCGTGCCGGTAACAACGGAGCCGCGCAGCCGGGGCTTGTTACCGGCCCGCCGAGGTTCACGGCAGCCAACTCGGCGAACGCGGCCGGCTCGCGACGAGCCGGTAACAACGCACGGGCTGACGCCCCCAACCTGGAACTCCCCGCCCAATAATCGAACTTGACGGTAAGATCAAAATCGAAAATACAGGGCCATGTGTAGTTGCAAATTCCGATCGGATGGCCCCCTCTAACCAATCGAAAAATGCAAGCTTGTTGCTTGGCTGCAGATTCCGATCGGTTAGCAGCCTCTAAACGATCGGAATCTGCAGGATTGCGTCTGGAGCTGAAGCATTGCGCCCGAGGTGCCGCCAAGGTACCGCCGATTCAATTGTGTACAATTGGTTGTGTTCAATCAATTAGCACAGCTAGGCCGCCTACCTGCGCCATACTGAAGCCGTTACCAACAACACCGGGCCGCAACGCCCGGAGGAGGGAGCCATCATGGCATCCGAGAACACCACCAACTACCTGGACTTTTCTGTCACCGCACAGGACGGCAGCACCGTCCCCCTAAGCACCTACGCCGGCAAGGTCCTGCTCGTTGTGAACACCGCCACCGGCTGCGGCTTCACGCCCCAGTACGAGGACCTCGAGCGCATCTACGCCGCCCATAAGGACCAGGGCCTCGAGATCCTGGACTTCCCCTGCAACCAGTTTGCCGGCCAGGCACCCGAGTCCGACGACAAAATCAACCAGTTCTGCTCGCTCAAGTTCAACACCGAGTTCCCGCGCTTCAAGAAGCTCGACGTGAACGGCGACACCGCAGACCCGCTCTTTGCCGCCCTTGCCACCGAACGCCCCTTCCAGGGCTTTGGCGATGGCCTCAAGGCGGCGGCGCTCGACAAGTTTGCTAAGGCAAACAACAAGAAGTTTGGCGAGAAGGCCTACATCATGTGGAACTTCACCAAGTTCCTCATTGACCGCAACGGCCACCTCGTAGCCCGCTTCGAGCCCACCGCCAGCATGGACGAGGTCGAGCGCGCAATCGAGGTGCAGCTCTAGTGGCCGCTACCCAACTGCAAACCACGGCAGCGCCACAGGTGTCCCCGCAGGAGGCCCCCTTCGCTACGGAGGGGGCCTCCCCTGCCGAGCTTCTGCGCCTAGACAACCAGCTGTGCTTTCCGCTCTACGCCTGCTCCAAGGAGGTCGTCCGCAGCTACCAGCCGCTCCTTGGGCCGCTCGGCCTCACCTACACGCAGTACCTCTGCATGATGGTCCTCTGGGAGGAGGGCGCGGCCACCGTGAGCCACCTTGGCGAGCGGCTCTACCTGGACTCGGGCACGCTTACGCCGGTCTTGAAGAAGCTCGAGAAGAGCGGCTACATCACGCGCGAGAGGAGCGTAGCCGACGCGCGCGTGCTTGAGGTGCGCCTCACGCCCAAGGGCCTCGACCTCCGCGACCGCGCGGCATCCGTACCGGCGGCCATGGCGTGCCATGTGCACCTCTCGGCAGACGAGGCCACGGAGCTCAAGCAGCTCCTAGCAAAGGTATTTGCCAGCGTGCGCGATGGCGAGCTAACCTGCAGCAACGCATGCGCACAGACGGAAGGAAGCGAGAACCAGTGAGCAACAAGCAGGACAGCAGCGCCGAGAAGAGCCAGGCGGCCGCGCCCATACCCACCACCGAGCGCGAGAAGACCATTGTCCGTACCAGCATCCTCGGCATCGTGGCCAACGTGCTGCTCGCCGCATTCAAGGCCGTGGTGGGCGTGATCTCCAACTCCATCGCCATCACCCTTGATGCCGTGAACAACCTCTCCGACGCGCTTTCGTCGGTCATCACGATCGTGGGCACCAAGCTCGCCGGGCGGGCGCCGGACAAGCGTCACCCCATGGGCTACGGGCGCATTGAGTACCTCACGGCCATGGTCATCTCGATCATCGTGCTCTACGCCGGCATCACCTCGGCCGTGGAGTCCGTGCAGAAGATCGTCTCGCCCGAGGCGCCGGACTACTCTGCTGCCGCACTGGTGGTTGTTGCCGCCGGCGTCGTGGCCAAGGTGCTTCTCGGCCGCCACGTGCAGTCTGTTGGAAGGCGCGTGAACGCAGACTCGCTGGTGGCCTCGGGGCAGGACGCGCTCTCGGACGCAGTTCTCTCGGTGTCAACGCTGGGCGCCGCCGTGGTCTACCTGGCGTGGGGCATCTCGCTTGAGGCCTGGGTGGGTGCCGTTATCTCGGCGTTCATCGTTAAGGCCGGCCTCGAGATGCTCTGGCAGACGCTCAGCCAGATCCTGGGCGAGCGCGTGAGCCCCGATCTTGCGGAGAAGGTCAAGAGCATCGTGGCCGAGGATGACTGCGTCCTGGGCGTCTACGACCTCTTCCTCAGCAGCTACGGACCAGAGCGCAGGGTTGGCTCGGTCCACGTGGAGGTGCCCGACACCACCACGGCCGAGGAGATCGACGAGCTCTCGCGGCGTGTGGCCGAGCGCGTCTTTGCGCGCACAGACGGCCAGGTGATTCTCGCCGCCGTGGGTATCTACTCGAGAAACACCTGCAAGGACGTCGCCGACATGCGCGAGCGCGTGCGTCGCATCGTGATGGCGCACGATCACGTGCTGCAGTTCCACGGCTTCCACGTGGACGAGGCGCGCCGCCTGCTGGAGTTCGACGTTATCATCGCGTTTGAGACACCCGATCGCCAGGGCGAGTACCAGCAGATTGTACACGAAGTCGAGGAGACGTTCCCCGACTACACCGTGCGCGCCACGCTCGATAGCGACATCGCGGACTAGCTGGCCATTGGGACGAGGATGAGACAAAGGGACTGTCCCTTTGTCTCATCAAAGCCCACGACCTGGTCGGCCGAGAACTCTGAGCGCTCAGACGAAGTGTTGCACGGGGGGCGGGCGACGCCAGCGGAGGCCAGGCAGCGCCAGCGGAGGCGGGGCGAGCCAACCCGCCGGAAGAAAAAGAGCCCGGAACCCGCCGTCCGTAGGTGCGGACGAAACGAGCTCCGGGCGAGGATGAGACAAAGGGACTGTCCCTTTGTCTCATCTTTGTCTCATCGAGCGATGTTGTAGAAGGCGGAGCGGCCGGCGTACTCGGCGGCGTCGCCCAGCTCCTCCTCGATGCGGAGCAGCTGGTTGTACTTGGCCACGCGGTCAGAGCGGGCGGGCGCGCCAGTCTTGATCTGGCCGGCGTTGGTGGCAACAACCAGGTCGGCGATCGTGGTGTCCTCGGTCTCGCCCGAACGGTGCGAGACGATCGTGGTGTAGCGGGCACGCTGCGCGGTCTGCATTGCCTCGAGGGTCTCGGTGAGGGTGCCAATCTGGTTGACCTTCACGAGCAGCGCGTTTGCCGCGCCCAGCTCGATGCCGCGACGCAGGCGGGCGGTGTTGGTGACAAAGAGGTCGTCGCCAACCAGCTGCACGTGCGAGCCAAGGCGCTCGGTGAGCTGGCGCCAGCCGTCCCAGTCTTCCTCGGCCAGGCCATCCTCGATGGAGATGATGGGGTAGGACGAGACGAGCTTGTCCCAGTAGTCAACCATCTGCGCGCTGGTGAGCGTGCGGCCCTCGCCCCTGAGGACGTAGGTGCCGGTTGCGGCGTCGTAGAGCTCGCTCGTGGCGGGGTCCATGGCAAAGACGAAGTCCTCGCCCGGCTTGAAGCCGGCCTTCTCGACGGCCTTCATAAGGTACTCGAACGGCTCGGCGTTGGTCTTGAGGTCGGGGGCAAAGCCGCCCTCGTCGCCCACGCCGGTGGAGAGGCCCGCATCCTTGAGGACGCCCTTCAGGGTGTGGTAGACCTCGGCCGACCAGCGCAGCGCCGTGTGGAAGTTAGGCGCGCCGACGGGCATGATCATGAACTCCTGGAAGTCCACGTTGTTGTCCGCGTGAACGCCGCCATTCAGGATGTTCATCATGGGCGTGGGCAGCGTGTGCGCGTTGGGGCCACCCAGGTAGGCGTAAAGCGGGAGCCCCGCGGAGGCAGCGGCCGCGCGGGCGGTTGCCAGGCTCACGCCCAGGATTGCGTTGGCGCCCAGCTTGCCCTTGTTGGGGGTGCCGTCGGCGGCGATAAGGGCCGCGTCAACGCCGCGCTGGTTGCGGGCGTCGAGGCCGAGGACGGCCTCGCGGGCCTCGTTGTTCACGTGGGCAACGGCCTTCTCGACACCCTTGCCCTGGTAGCGGGCGGCGTCGCCGTCACGAAGCTCGACGGCCTCAAACTCGCCGGTAGAGGCGCCGGAGGGAACGATCGCCCTGCCAAAGCTGCCGTCTGCAAGCGTGACCTCTGCCTCGACCGTGGGGTTGCCGCGGGAGTCCAGGACCTCGCGTGCGTGGACCTTCTCGATTGCGCTCATGCTGTGCCACCTTTCGTGTGGTTGTCTGTGGCGGTTTGACTGCCGCAGGTATTGCTTAGTGAAGTACGAAGTAAAAGTTATCTTTCTCTTACTTACATGTGTATACCCGCAGCGCCCCTCCCCCATACCAGAATTGCGGATGCACCGAAAATAAATGTTGTGGATAGAACACTACGCCGAGAAGATCGCGCCGCCGACGCAAGAAAGGGGAACGTCGGCGGCGCCTGTTGTGCCGATGGTCCGGGGAGAGGGTCCGGACGCTACGGCGGGAGTCAACGGCTCGTGCTCCTGCGCTGCAGTCGGGTTCGCAGGTGTTAGTCAGTCTTAACTCTAAGAAAAGAGTACACTATGGTTAACTTGTTGTGGCCGGGAATTTGTGAAACTCGGCTCTTTTTCCTACGAAGGCCACGCCGCCTACCCCTCCGTCAACGCCAAGCGCCCGCGCGCTCCCCTACCCCCAGACCTGCTCGGCCACCTCGCGCACCAGGCGGACCTTCGCCCACTGCTCGTCCTCGGTCAGCTTGTTGCCAATCTCGCACGACGCAAAGCCGCACTGGGGCGAGAGGCACAGGCTCTCAAGCGGCACGTACTTCTCGGCCTCGTGGATGCGCGCAATCACAGCCTTGGGGTCCTCGAGCTGCGCAGACTTGGTGGTCACCAGACCCAGCACGACCTTCTTACCCGCCGGCACCTTGGCCAGAGGCTCAAAGCCACCCGAGCGTGCGTCGTCAAACTCCAGGAAGAACGCATCGACGCTCTCACGTGCGAGAAGGAAGTCCGCAACCTCGTCGTAGCCGCCCTCGCAGGCCCACGTGGAGTGGAAGTTGCCGCGGCACACGTGCGTGTTCACCGTGAGGTCGGCAGGGCGGCCCTCCAGCGCGCGATTGTTGACGTCGAGCAGTTCCTCCTTCACGCGCTCCAAGCCTGCAACGTCAACCCCAAAGAACTGCTCGGCGTGCGGGTCCACGACCATGCCCCAAGAGCAGTCGTCAAACTGCAGGTTGCGGCAGCCCGCAGCGTAGACGTCGGCGATGAACGCACGGTATGCGGCAACGATGTCGTCCGCCAGCTCCTCGTCCGTCTTGTAGTAGCGACGCGTGGCCTCCAGGTTGAAGGGCATCGCGAACTGCTCGAAGAACTGTGCAGGCGCCGGGATGGTGAGCTTGGCCACGCACTTCTCGTCCTCGAGGTCCTGGACAAAGCGGAAGTGCTCGATGAACGGGTGGCTGCCGCGGTAGGCGATCTTGCCGGTCAGGTAGGTGTCATCGATCTTTGCGGCCTCGTCGTGGAAGGGCAGGCCCGTCTCGGTGGGCTTGTGGGCCACGCCGTCGAACGCCCACATAAAGTCGAGATGCCAGGTCTCGCGGCGAAACTCCCCGTCGGTAATCACGCCCAGGCCAGCGGCCTTCTCCTTTGCCACCAGGTCGCGGATGCACTCGTCCTCGACGGCGGCAAGCTCCTCGGCCGAGATGCGCCCGGCCTTCCAGTCGATGCGCGCCTGCTTTAGGCGGGCAGGCCGCAGTAAGCTGCCAACTACGTCAAAGCGGTGCGGGGTCTTCTTGTCGTATGCGATGCTCATGGAGTTGCCTTTCTCTTGTCGTTGACAAGAGCCATGGTGCCCCATACGAGAACCCAAAGGAACTATCGATACGCTATCGCTTGCCATAGCCAGAGGCTATGTACTTTGCAACGTAGGTGCTCAGGTGCTCGAGGTAGCGCTCCGCCATGGGCGAGAGGGGACGACGCGGCTGGTGGATGTAGCCCAGCTCCATCGTGCCGCCATCCTCAAGCGGAACAGCCACGATGTTCTCGCCGTTTAGGTCCACGCTCAGGATGCCGGAGGAAATGGTGTAGCCATCGAGGCCAATGAGCAGGTTGAAGAGCGTCGCGCGATCCGTGACCACCACGGCCTTGTCCACCTGCTCGGTGATGTGTGGCTCCTCGGCAAAGTAGAACGAGTTGCGCGAGCCCTGGTCGTAGGAGAGGCGCGGGTACGGCGCCAGGTCCGCCAGCGTCACAGAGTCACGCGCGGCCAGCGGGTTGGTCCTGCTTACAAAGACGTGCTCGCGGGCCTCGAAGAGCGGCTCGAAGCGCAGCTCGGCGTCGCGGATGGCGCTGGTGAGCACCTCTCGGTTGAAGTCATTGCGGTAGAGAACACCCAGCTCGGAACGCTGCAGGCGCACGTCCTCGATGGTGCCAAAGGTGGTTCCCTCGCGCAGACTGAACTCGTAGCGGCTCTCGCCGTGCTCGCGCACCAGCTCGGCGAAGGCGTTGACCACAAAGGCGTAATGCTGGCTCGAGACGCCAAAGACGCGGCGCGGCGGCGTGCCGTGCTTGTACTGGGCCTCGAGGAGATCGGCCTGCTCAACCACCTGCCGCGCGTACGAGAGGAACCTCGTGCCGTCCTCCGTGGGCACGACGCCCTTGCTGGAGCGCTCGAAGATGGCGATGCCCATCTCGGATTCGAGCTCGGAGATGGCCTTGGAGAGCGACGGCTGGGCGATAAAAAGTCGCTGCGACGCGGCGGTGATCGATCCGGCCGTGGCAACCTCGACCACGTAGCGAAGCTGCTGCAGTGTCATGGCGGTGCTCCCCTCCCCCTGGCCGGCGACTTTGGCCCGGCACACGTCGACCGATGGTACCTGACGAGCGCGCTGCAAAGGGGCGCAGCCAGCCCTCGGCGGAAAGAGCACATGTTTCTGGAAGCGGGGTCACGGCAGGCACAACACGCCAAGCAAAGGGGGACGGGCCCAGCCAGGGGTAATGCCACCGGATTGGGCCCGCACGAGGAGGGGGGGTCACTGGTTCGTGCTGTTCGAAAACAAGGGTAACCGGCGGAGATATTGCTGGTGTAAGCAACCGTTAGCCGCGCCGGCAGATGTTGTTAGGGCATTGTTAGCCCCCTGCACGTGACTGTCTTGTGCGTCGAAACCCCGTTCCTTACACAATTTTTCGATTTTTTGCGCCGAACTGGCCTTCGTTACACGTGGTTTTGAGCACCCTGCTAGTAGTAGGCTACCAATACATACAATATGTGGTGGTTACTTAGAGTCACATGCCAATATATGGGAACCACTACTTATGCCCTCGCCAAAAACCAGTGTAACGAAGGCCACTTCGGCGCAATAATCCCAAAATCCCTGTAACCAAGGGCATTTCGATGCATCCGGAGCCGCCGCATCCCCCCGACACTCAATAACTGCCCCCAAAATACTCCCAGTGCTTGACTACCTCACCGCATTAGGGCGCATAATGGTACATAATACTAATAAAGAGCATCGCGTCTTGCAGTTCGACGCACCTCGGTACACGTGGAGGAAACTATGGACATTCGTGAGGAGATGACCAGGCAGTTTGGCGCCGAGAAGACCGGCGGCCACGGGGGCCTCGAGATTCTCAAGCACATTGGCCCCGGCCTGCTGGTGACAGTGGGCTTCATCGACCCAGGCAACTGGGCCTCGAACATGGCGGCGGGCTCGCAGTTTGGCTACGGGCTGCTGTGGGTAGTGACGCTTTCGACCCTGATGCTCATCCTGCTACAGCACAACGCCGCCCACCTGGGCATTGCCACGGGCGAGTGCCTGGCCGAGGCAACACGCAAGCACTTCCCGCGCTGGCTGGGCACCGCTATTCTCGCCAACGCGTACACAGCAACCGTCGCAACAGCTATGGCCGAGGTTCTCGGCGGCGCCATCGCACTCCAAATGCTCTTTGGGCTGCCCGTCCGCGTGGGCAGCGTCATTGTGGGCGCCTTCTCGGTTGCCATGCTGGCCACCAACTCATACAAGCGCATCGAGCGCTGGATCATCGCGTTTGTCTCGCTCATTGGCCTGGCCTTCCTTGCCGAGCTTGCGCTGGTGAACGTTGACTGGCCGCAGGCCGCGGTCTCGTGGGTCACGCCGAACTTCCCCGCCGGCTCTGCGGCCATCGTGATGAGCGTGCTGGGCGCCGTAGTCATGCCTCACAACCTGTTCCTGCACTCCGAGGTTATCCAGAGCATTCACTACGAGCAGCAGGGCGAGAAGGTCATCCGCGAACGCCTGCGTTATGAGCTCTTCGACACGCTCTTCTCGATGGGCGTTGGCTGGGCGATAAACTCCGCCATGGTGATTCTGGCGGCCACGACGTTCTTCACGCGCGGCGTTGTGGTGGACGACCTCGCGACCGCAGCGGCGACGCTCTCCCCCATCCTGGGCTCGGCGGCGACGGTCATCTTTGCCGTGGCGCTGCTGCTGGCTGGCCTCTCGTCCTCCGTCACGGCGGGCATGGCGGCGGGCACCATCAGTGCGGGCATGTTTGGCGAGGAGTACGACATCCACGACCGCCACTCCTCGGTGGGCGTGGCGCTGTGCATGGGCCTGGCCACGCTGGCGTGCCTGCTGGTGGAGAACACCTTCCAGGGCTTGGTACTCTCGCAGGCGCTGCTCTCGCTGCAGCTGCCCATCACGATCTTCACGCAAATCCGCCTCACGGCCTCCAAGCGCGTCATGGGCCGCTACGCCAACTCGCGCCTCACCAACGCATTGCTGCTGGCAACGGGTATCGTGGTGACGGCCATTAACGTGATGTCACTGGCTGGGTAGGTCGCGGGACGTAGCTAATGCCGGACCGCTTTTCGGTCCTCGGTGTGGGGGCTCAGGGTGCAAAGCGCCCCGAGCCCCCACAGTGCGATGTCCGCCTTACCATATCTGGAGGCCTCAAATGCATAAAAACGCTCTATCGAACGGAATCTGGCAACTCGCTGCATGAAAATGCTCTATCGAACGGTTCTCCACTGAACTCACTATCAAGAGTTGAACTTCATTTTTATTAGACTGCATATATTAACGTATATATACTATATTTCGTATATTTAGTTAAAACAATAATGTGTCGTGCCTCGAGGCACCGTTCGATAGAGCATTTTCATGCAGCGATGTCAAAAATCACGTTCGATAGGGCATTTTCGTGCAGCGGCGATGGCCTCCTGCTCCACCGCCAGCGCGCCGCGGGGCAGCAACCAATGCCCTACCCCTTTCGGGGGCGCTTGCGCGCACGGTGCACCACCACGTCCACGGCAACGCCGACCAAGGCCACAGCAACCACCACGACAGCCCACTCGCGCGCACCCCAGTGGCGCTCCGTGACGGACGCCTGCTCCTCCGCCTCTTGGGGAACATAGTCCGTGCGCTCGCAGTGGACCAGCAACCGGTGGTCGTTCACGCCATACGGCGTGCAGGTAACCAGCGTGAGCAGATCCTCGCCCGGCACAATCTCAAGCGACGAGGTCTCGTCTGGCCACACGACCTCGGAGGACGTCACGCGATACGCGTACACATCTCCCATGGTGTGAAGCAGCACCAGGTCACCGGGCTCAAGCTGTCGAATATCGTCGAACATGCGGAGGTTTCGCATCCCGGAGTGCGCCGTGATAACGCAGTGGGTCGACTCCCCGCCCACAGGAAGGCTCGTGCCCTCAAGATGCCCAACGCCAGCCATGAGTGCAGCTTCACCCGTGCCATGGTAGATGGGCATGCTCACATCGATGGAGGGGATGTCGACCCAGCTCATCATGGGGTCGCGGTCATACGTGAGCTGATCGCCGTAATCAACGATCTGCGAGGCGTCAATGTCCGGCACCTCGCCGGCAAGAACCTGGTTGTACGCGTTGGCCTGGTCGAGATACCACTGCTTCTCGTCGGCCGGCATCGAGTCAACGCGCGCCGACACCTCCGAGATGGTCGCGCCAACGCCATACTCCTCGAGCATGTCGACCACCCACGGCCACACCATGAGGCCCACGCCGACAAGGATCAGCAGCAGCGTGATGAGACGGTCTGCCCATCGCGGCAGCCTACGTCGCTCTCCGTTGTGCTTGGCATGCGAGCCCATGCGCGCCTCCCTACTAGATGGGCCCCGCACGCGGCGGGGCCCACGACTAACCTACCCTAGAACCTTGCTGTTGCAGGCACGCTACTCCGCGTTGCCCTCGGAGTTCTTGCGGGACCGCACGAGGTGCGTGATGCCCAGTGCGAGAATGGCACCGCCAGCGATCCAGGTGAGGGTCACGCCCGCCTGACCGGTGAGGGGCAGAGCGATCCCCGCATTGTCCTTAACGGTTAGGGCAATGACGCCGCTGTTCTCGGGAACCGAAGCCGTCGCCACGTTTGCATTGTTCGTCGAAACAGCGAGGTTAGTGATATCGCCCGAAGTCGTGTCGTACACCGGATGAATTTCGAACGTGAAGCTCGCCGCCTTGTTGTAGCCGGAAGGAGCCTGGGTCTCCACTACGGTATAGGTGCCCGCATCGAGGCCGGAAACATAGATGCCGCCGTCGGTGCCTGTCGTGAATTCGTGGGCGGTATCGCCCAGCGAGCCGTCGGCCTGCACGTACTTCAAGCCTGCGCCTTCGTCGGCACCCGTCGCCTGGATGGTGAACTTGGCACCGGAAAGCGCCGTTGAATTGCTGGCATCAACCTTCATGAGCATGAGCTCATAGGTGTAGTCGCGCACCTGATCCTGCTCCGTGCTGCCCTTGCTGTCGGTGCCGGGGTTGTTGGAATACGTGAGAACGACTTCGTTGTCATTGTGAGCGGAAGCAACCTTGGCGTTCTCGTTCAGATGGGCCGTGTAGTAAACGGTCACAACCGAATCCGGTGCCACAGTAATGGCGTTTCCATTTTCGTCCTTGATAGTTTTCAGGTCGTTGATGGTCACCGTGAGCGCATTGTTCTCATAGGTTTTGGTGTAGCTCGTTGCAGCAACCGTGGTTTCCGTCTGAGCCATATCGCCGCTCGCGGGCGTCTGCACCTTCACCGTCACCGAGTCCGTATCGAGCGTGATGCCCGAATCGAACGTGTCGTAGAAGGAGTAATAGTATGTGCTGTAGCTCGCATAGGCATCGGCAATCGTACCGGTAAGCTTGTAATCAATGCTCTGACCGATTTCGGAATCGGCGTACTTGCCCCAACTCGAACCCGTGGCGTCGTTCTTGATGAACTTGCTCACCGTAGGCAGGTTCGACTTTTGGTTGACCGTAACCGCGCCTCCGCCGACTACCGCGTAAATCGGGGCCGTGCCCACCTGATTAATCACGTTGTCTGTCGTTGTTTTGTTGGTCACGAACAGCCAATAGCCCGCGTCGAGTGTGGCGGCCGTGCCGGGGGTTACCGTCGTTGCAGTCACGCCGGAAGCACGAAGGGCGCTTGCGATCTTGCCGAAGGCGTCCGTCGCATCCACTACCGTCGACGAGCCGGAGCCCGATGCATGCTCGCTCAGCCACGTAGCAGCCCCTTGGGCGGTCGTGTCCGTATAGCTGCTATCGACGGCCTTGATCGAATTCACGACAGCGGTCTGAACGGCATTGCTCGCCCACTCGATGTTGGAAACCGCTTTAGTCGTCACAGTACCGACCGTCTTGTCGGCCACGTCGGCCTTGAAGATCTGGTAGCCGGAAAGCGTCGTTTTGTCCGCCGAGAGGTTCTTGTTCGTGTTGATCGTAATGCTGCCCGTGGCGGTAGTCGCATCCGTCGTCGTGCTCGAAGTCGTGCTGCTCGTCGCGTCATCTGCAAACGCCACGACCGGAGCCGCAACCGGGCCAAGGGCCATCGTAAGCGCCAGGCCTGCAGCTGCTGCCATGCGTGCGATGTTGTGCTTTCTCATTGTTTTTCCTCTCTAACCTGCGGGCACTTTGCCCAGGTCACATAAAACCTTTGTCGTCGCTCTGCAATCTGAAGTGGCTTCCGGCGTCAGGGCCGGCGCTTTTGGCCTCCCTTCCCTCGCCGGAGCGCGAACACGATCAAGCCCGCACCAGCAACTGCAAGGCAGATGGCGGGCAGATACGAAGTTGGGTCACCCGTAAACGGAGAAGAACCGCCAGGCCAGCGCGGCGCGGGCTTGTCTCCCCCAGGCGTCGTCCCGTTGAGCACAGAAACCGTCGCCTCACCCGAGCCCTTGTCAAAGCTGTCGGCCCTCAAGGGGGACTCAGCGGTAAGCGGCTCAGCCTTGAGCGAATGCAGAATCTTGGGGTCAAGCTCCACCTTCAGTGTGATGGTAGGCGCGCCCGAGAAGACCTCGTAGCCCTGGGGTGCCTGGACCTCCTCAACCGTGAAGGTGCCGGAGTCTACGCCAGCAACCGCAATGGCACCGTTCTGGTCAGTGGTTACGGTGGCGTCGTCCGTGGTCCAGGTGCCGTCCTGCGTGAGGTGACGGCCGCGGTCGTCAGTCACGCGCAGCACCGCGCCAGCAAGGGCGACCTCGCTCGTGGCGTCACGCTTGACCAGGCTGAGGTCCCACGTGTAGGCAATGGCCTTGTCCTCCTGCGTCTCGGCCAGCGTCTCCGAGTACGGCGTGCTTGGATAGCGAAGCGTCACCGTGTTGGGGTTTCCGTGCGCCGCTCCGCGCTGTGCATCCGGGGCGAGCGGCGCGTCGTAGGCCACGCAGACCTCAAGGCCCAAATCGGCGTAGACACCGTGCCTGGAGGCAGAGGCGATAAGGTCGATCACAGTGGCATCAAAGGTTGAGCCATTCTCGCCCGCCTGAGAGGGCGCTGAGAATTCATCCTCGTCCAGCTCTGCCCACCCGTCTCCGGGCTCGGTCCCCTGCGCCCAGGCGGCCGTTCCCGCCGGAGCAACGTACACGTGCACGTTGCTGGGCTGCTCAAGCCCGGCAGACAGCTTGTCGTGGAAGATGATCGAGTACGTCTTGTAGGCAGAGTTGTGCGAGAGGTTCACGGGCACGGTGGCCGAAAGACGCCAGTCAAGCTCGTCTCCCACAGTGGCGTCGGCTTGCTTCTGCCAGCTGTTGGACGAGTCCTCAAACACGTGCTTCTCGACCGTGGGAGCCGAGGTCTTGGTGGTTGCGGTTACGTCCGCGCCGCCCACGGCAACGAGAATCGCCGCGGTACCGGACTGGCCCGTGCCCACGAAGTCGCCGTTGGCGGTGAGAAGCCAGTAGCCCGTCGGGAGCGTAGCCTGCACACCTGCGGTAACGCTCGTCGATGGCGCACCTTCCGCCGCAAGCGCACGCGCGATGGCGGCGGGTGCGGAGAAGGCCGTCGGCGCGGAGGCCGAGGCCGCGTCACTCTCGACGTTCTCGTTCAGCCAGTCTGCCGCATCCTGCGCGGTGGTGCCGCTGTAGGAGTGGTCGACGGACCTGATGGCGGAGGGGACGGCCTTCTCGGCGGCGTCGCTTGCCCACGAGACGTTGGAGAGAATCTTGTGCCCACTCACGGCATCGGTCACGTCTGCCGAGAAGAGCTGGTAGGCGTCAAGCGCGGTGGACGCGCCATCGATTGCGGTGACGGTAAGTCGCCCGGTCTGCTCGGCAAGCGCGCGGGCAGGCGAGCAGAGCGCAAGCACGGCGACTGCTAGGCAGCCGGCAAGGCAGGCAGCAATGGTGCGCGAGAGGGACTTAGTCACGGCCATCGCCACCCTTCCCTGCCGCGTGGCGACGGGCGTGCATCCAGAGCGCCGCTGCGACAAGCGCACCAAAGCCAATCGCATAGGTTGCGCCAAAGCCCGCGCCTCCGGAGAGCAGCAGCTCCGTCATGCCGCGCGTGTTGGTGAAGCTTGCCCGTGCCGTTTCGCCCTTGGCGATCGTGCCCTTGTCGTTCTCGGACGTGGTGCTGTACTTGTCGTTAGGCTCCTCGATAACCTCGTAGGTGGCACCGGCGGGCAGTGCGCTCGCGGTCTTGGTTTCGCCGTCCTTGAGCGTGAAGGTGGCCTGGCCGTTATCGAACAGCATGTCGCCGTACTGGCCGGAAAGAGTAGCGCCCGAGCCGCCCAGCTTCACCGTGAAGGTGAAGGCCTGGGTGGAGCCCACCTCGCCCTTTACATGCTTGGTCACGGAGAGGCTCCCCTCCTGCACGGCGTTGGTCACGGCGACCGTGGCGTTAGCAGAAAGCGTGCCCTCGGCAGCCGTGGCACCGCCGTTGTAGGTTGCGTCGTAGAGAAGCGCGTCTGCCGCGGTGCTCGCTGCCTCCTCCACCGTGTACGATGTGCCCGATGGAATGCCCGCAATTGTCACCTGCTGGCCTGCGGTCAGCGTCACCGAGCCCGTGCCGCTGGCGTCGAGCGTGATCGCGCCGTTAGTGGGGGCCGTGGCGCCGGAGCCCGACACCGTGCCGCCCGTGTAGGAGTAGGTGCCCGAGAGCGGATTGCCCGAGGCGTCCTTCAGCGTGACATGCATGGTGAACTGCTGAGAGGTGCTTGCGGCCTGGCCCGAGACGGTCTTGCTCAGCGTGAACTTGTAGAGGCGCGTGTTGGTGAAGGCGGCCTTGGCGGCGGTGCCGTCGCTTGGCACCGTGCCTTCAAGCTCGCTGGACGCCGCAGCGTAGTCGTTGTTCGCCGCTTCGGTGACCGTGTAGGTCGTGCCTCCCGGCAGATACTTGGCCGTGACGCTCTGGCCACCCTTCAGCGTGACCTTGGCCACACCGTTGGCGAAGGTCATGTCGCCGTAGGTGCCATTGATGCTCTTGTCACTCAGCGTGACCGTGAAGGTGAAAGTCGGTCTGGGAGTCAGTCTCGCCTGCGACGGTCTTGGATACGGTAAGCTGCCCGTCTGATGGCGGGGTTATCGTGGCTGATGCGTTGAGGGGTTTCTCGTGGATGACGGCACCGATCATGCGCTGGTAGTACTTAGTGAGCGTTGAGGTGGTGGTTTTGCCATTCTCATCCATGTTTTGGACGGTAACCGTAACGGTGTACTCGCTTCCATCAGCTTTTTTGACGGGCGAGTACTGACGAACCTCTTCCAGCCATGGAACGGTATCTGTAGCCGAAACGGTGACATTCGCAGCGGGCCTCTCCGTGCTCACAAGGTAGAAAGACTGCCCTCCCGTCACTGTTGAAACGTCGGCATTAGTCGCGGTATTAACATACACATCACTATCCGAAACGGAGAGGGTGTATACCCCGTGGTAGGTCCCGTTCTCCGAGATGCTCAAGGCACCAGTGCGCCACGTGCCTGTCGCAGCGTCATAGGTGAGCTGCGTAGAGCCGGTGATGGAGATGCCGGTTGGCTCGGACTCAAGCACATTGCTGGCAGAAGCGGATTCATACAGAAGCTTCGCGAGCGGCTCATTCGCTATGGCGTCCGCCTTCAGGCTGTTCTGCGGAACGCCGTAGTCGTGAAGGACGACCCAAATGGCGTTCTGGGTCTGGTCATAGGCCTGGAGGCGCGTCAGCGCAAGGGAAGTGCCGCTGTTCTGGCTGTCGTATTCCTTGAGGGGCGTAGTGGTGCTCTGGTTGTAGTACGCGTTAACCATGCAAAGAGAAGCGGTGTAGAAAGGCGTATTGACGAGCTGGCTGTAGGTTAGGCCAGAGGGGGTTGTCTTTGCGGGCTGTCCCGACATGGTAAAGTAGGTGGCAACTTCGTACTGAAACTTCACGAGCTTTGCCATCTTCTCGTCGTCGGTGTAATCCGTCCAAACAAAGGTGGTGTCCCCAATGCTATCCGAGAAATCACTCCTAATGTAGCTTGGCGCATCAAGGAGCTGGTTAAACTCTTCCTCTGTGATGTTGACGCTAGTGACTTCGGTGTAGTAGTTCATCCCGTTGTAGGGGTAGCCAGCGTACAGAATGGCCAAGAGCTTTGCCATGCAGGCTTCGTATTCTGCCTCGGATGCGAACATGCCCGGCGTAAGGTAGCCAAGAACGTAGTCGGGCACCGTTGGGGCGGTTGGGACCGAGTGGGGCCACTCGTCGTCGTTGTTCATGCAGTAGAGATAGATCTTTGTGCTGGTCGTGTCCCCTGGCACGCTATACACGTAGTGCAGACCGTGAGTGCCGCCGTCTGACTCGTCATAGATGATTTGCACCGTATCTGCCGTTGCTGCCGCAACCGCCACTGGGTCGGACGCCTCAAGCGCCGCGAGAAGACCCTGGGCACCGGTCTTCTCGCCGGAAGAGGGGGTTGTAGTCACAGGGGTGGTGGAGGTGGTCACCTCGGCGCCCGTAGGGCTGGCGCTCGTGGCACCAGTGCCGCTCGCACCGGACTCGCTTGCACCCGTCCCCAAGCCGGTGGCCCCGTTCGTCTCCCCCGTTGGCAACGTGGTGGCACTCGAGTTGGATGCGCCCGTCTCGGTAGTTGAAGAAGTGGCGCCCGTCGACGTGCCAGCGGCTGCCGTGCTGTCGGCAAATGCCCCAACAGGTAAGCACAGCGCCAACACGAGCCCCACGACTGCCATGAAGACAAGCGCAGGAGCATAGTCCCGTTTTGTTCTTCTCATGTAGGCTCCGTTAAGGTATCAATGTTACGCATTTGGTAGCAATACATTTATGCATTGCAATATAAGGCAATGGGGTCTCAAAAGGCTCAGAAAACCGCGTGTTTTTGTCGACGCATAAAAGTGGGCGTCCCGCGTCACGGGGCGCCCACGCAACTGCGTCAAGCCGGTTAGCCCACCAGAGCGAGGATTTCGGAGAGCCCCTTCTTGCCAAAGCTCACGCGCTCGCCCGTGCCGTCATCAATCACGAGGCACGGCACGCTTATCACATCGTAGCGCTCGCGCAGCGCGGGGAACCGGTTGACGTCGTAGACGTTGGCCGTGACCAGCGGGTTGTCCGCCGCCATGCGCTGGCACGCCACTACCACGTCCGGGCACATGGTGCACGAGAGCCCCACCAGCACGCGCAGGCTCACCGGGCGCGCTATGGCGGCGATACCCTGGCGGTCCGCGTCCGCGATGGGCTGGCCGGGACCAGCGGCGTTATAGAGCCCCAGCACAAAGGACGTGAACTCGTGGCCGCCGGGAACGCCATGGAAGGCGAGGCCAGAAGGCGTGCCATCGGCCCGCACGACCTCAACAAAGGGCAGCTCGGCTGGATCGTCGGCGGAGGCGTCTGCCTCCTGGACCGTCAACAGCTCCGTCTGAGCGGCCAGCGCGTCCATGTAGGTGCGCAGCTCGGCCGAGACGTCGCCGCCGTCGAGGTGCAGGCGCAGCACCAGCGGGTTCTGCATACGCGAAAAGACCGCCTGGAGCTGGGCCGCCATCGCGTCGTCAATGGGAGAGCCGGGCGTCGAGGCAGGTGCGGCGGCCGCCGGCGCGGGCTTCTCGGCAACGTCGCGCGTGCGGCTGGCGGACTGCGCAGGCACGATGCCCGTGCGCTCGCGCGCCGCCTTGAGGTAGCGCTCCATCTCGGTTGCCGTGGCCGCGCCCTCCCCCACGGCGGTGGCAACCTGGCGCAGGCGCTTCTGGCACACGTCGCCCGCGGCAAAGAGGCCGTCGACGCTCGTCATCTGGCGATCGTCCGTGATCACGTAGCCCTGCGGGTCAAGCTCGGCCACGCCCGCCACCAGCGAGGTTGCCGGCGCGTAGCCCACAAAGACAAAGACGCCCACCGGGCCGCCGTCTGCCGAGGAGAACTCGTGCTCCTCGCCCGTGGCGCGGTCGAGCCAGCGGACGCCCCGCACCACGGAGTCACCTTCCACGGCCAGAAGCTGCGCGTTTGTCCGCACGGTGATCTTATCGTTGGCATAGGCCGCGTCGGCCGTGGCCTTTGCGCAGGTAAAGTCGTCGCCGTAGACCAAGATGGTCACGTGCGAGGCGTACGTGGTGAGAAACACCGCCTCCTCCGCCGCAGCAAAGCCGCCGCCCACCACGAAGACCTCGCGGCCGGTGAAGAACTCGCCGTCGCAGGTAGCGCAGTACGCCACGCCGTGGCCGCGGAAGTCCTCCTCGCCCGCAAAGCCGGCGCTTCTCGGCGAGGCTCCCGTGGCGAGAAGAACCGCCAGGCAGCGGATGTCGCCGCGCGAGGTGTGCACCACCTTGACGTCTGCAGCAAGGTCGAGCGACTCCACGCTTGCCAGCAGCATCTCGGCGCCAAAGGCCTCCGCCTGGCGGCGCATGGTGTCCGTGAGCTGCTCGCCGCTTGCCGTGAGCACGCCAGGGTAGTTCACGACCTCAGAGGTGATGGTGATCTGGCCGCCAAAGTGCTCGCGCTCTACCACCAGCACGCGGTAGCGCGCGCGGGCCAGGTAGAGCGCGGCCGTGAGCCCTGCCGGGCCGCCGCCAATCACTACCGCGTCGTATACGTTGTCGCTGTTGTTCTCGCTCATATTTCTAACCTCCCCCGCCGCGCGCGGCGAATCATGGACGGAGCCCGCCGAGCCAGTGCGGCGGGCTCCGGAACGTGCTGTTGCGACTTGCTCGCCTGCGTGCCTAGAGCTGGCCAACGAGGTCAAGCGAGGGCTTGAGGGTCTCGGCGCCCGGCTGCCACTTGGCGGGGCACACCTGGTCGCCGTGCTCGCGCACGAACTTCGCGGCCTGTACCAGGCGCAGGAGCTCCTTAGCGTTGCGGCCAATGCCGCCGGCGGTGACCTCGTAGACCTGGATCTTGCCGTCGGGGTCAACGATGAAGGCGCCGCGCTCGGCAAGGCCGTCGGCGGGGATCAGGACCTCGAAGTCCTCGGCCAGAACGTGGGCGGGGTCCGCGAGCATGGGATAGGTCACCTTGGAGATGCGCTCCGACTCGTCATGCCAGGCCTTGTGGACAAAGTGGGTGTCGCAGGACACGGAGTAGACCTCGCAACCCTCGGCCTTGAAGGCGTCATAGTTCTCTGCCAGCTCCTCGAGCTCGGTGGGGCACACAAAGGTGAAGTCGGCGGGATAGAAGAAGAACAGGGCCCACTTCCCCAGGACGTCAGCCTTTGTGACGGTCTTGAACTCGCCGTTCTGGAAGGCCTGGACGGTAAAATCGCCGACCTCCTTGTTGATGAGGGACATGTGACGCTCCTTCTCTGTGTTGGTGGTTGTCTGCGTACCTCTATTGGTACTAGGACTTATTATCAACAGTTGAGAAGGGATTGCAAGCGGGAATTTCGACTTTTTGGGAGGTGGTCCACTCCCCCTATCTCTCGCGTTCTTTAGCGGTATTTGGGAATCGCGTTTCCCGCCAACTGGGCAAATGCAACGACCGATTCCCAGAAACCGCTAAAGAACGGTGGGCGGAGGAAATTGCGGATGCACGGGGCTAGGGGATACGGGAGGGCACTGCACCAAAATCGGCACTTCTCAGTGCTTTTTTTCGGCTAATCTTGGTATCACCTCACTGGTCGCTTTTCCCTACCTGCGTCCCCATAAATAGTTCGGCGCACGTACTCGGCAACTCGCGGTAAAAGTACTGAATAGTCTCGTTTTTGGTGCAGCGGGGTCCCGCACAAGAGAGCTTGAACCTCTTTTGCTCTCGCTTCTCGCCATGCTTTAGCGGTATTTGAGAACCACGCTACCTGCCAACTTGGCAAACGCGGCGGCCGATTCCCAGAAACCGCTAAAGAACGGGAGGGGTGCGAGCGGATAAGAGCTCAGAGCCGGCGGAGACACGCAGCTCTCGCGTAGTCGCACTAAATGAGATATAGTCCTAATATTGTTTGGGTAACATCACCATGTAAGCCAAAGCCACGCACGGAGAGCGGGAGCACGTCATGGAGAGAAGAAACACGCGCCAGCGGCAGCTGGTGCTTGAGGCGGTGCAGGAGCTGTGCGACCACCCCACCGCCGACGAGATATACCTTCGCGTCCGCGAGCAGGACGACCACATCAGTCGTGGAACCGTCTATCGCAACCTGCACCTGCTCGCTGACACCGGAGAGATCCTTTCGGTGAAGACCCCCGGTGGCGAGCGCTTTGACCGTCGCATGGACCACCACGCCCACCTGGTGTGCTCGGAGTGCGGCACCGTGATTGACGTCCCCATGCCCAAGCAGGACGACTTCTGCCGCCAGATTGAGCGCTCCACCGGCTACGCCAGCGTCTCTACCAGCACCATCCTCACCGGCGTGTGCCCCGCGTGCCAGGAGCGCCTTCGTAAGGCTGCGGGGGCCGAGCAGAGGTAACAGAACGACGGCCCTCCCCCACGGTTTGGTGGGAAAGGGCCGTCCGGAACGTCGCCTACGTGAGTGGTTCCTCGCACCTAGGCGACTGGCTCCTCGGCCAGGTTGTCGAGGATGCGCTCGTCCTTCTCGTCCCACTTTGGCATGGGACGGAAGAGCTGGAACAGCATGAGGGCGAGCAGAGTGAAGGCGACCACAGTCCAGACCCCAAAATTCCCAAAGACAAAGAGCTCGTAGAGCTGGTTGATGAGAAGGCCAACAACCCAGCCAAAGCCGCACTCGTAGCCAATGGCGAACCAGAACCACTTGGGGTCGTCCATCTGGCGACGGATGGTGCCCATGGCGGCGAAGCACGGCGCGCAGAGCATGTTGAAGGCGACGAAGGCGCACATGGCACCAACGTGGAGCGTGCCGGCGATGGTGAACATGTTGGCGAAGCCCTGCCACATAGAGACGGAGTTCTCGGTGGCGTCACCGAGCCCGTACAGGACGCCAAAGGTGGAGACCAGGTTCTCCTTGGCGATGAGGGCCGAGATGGTGGACGCGGTGGCCTGCCAGTTGCCAAAGCCAAGCGGAGCGAAGATGAAGCTCAGGGCGCCGCCCACACCGGCGAGGACCGAGTAGTCCATGTAGGTCTCGGGCGCACCGTCCATGGCCTGCAGGAAGCCAAAGGAGCCGTCGCCGCCCTCCCAGCCGGCAAGGCCAAAGTTGGAGAGCGCCCAGATGCCCACGGCGGCCGCGAAGATGATCGTGCCCGCCTTCTTGACATAGGCCGAGACGCGCTCCCACACGTGCAGTGCCCAGCTCTTGATGGCGGGCATGTGGTAGTCGGGCAGCTCCATCACAAAGGGGGTGGGCTCGCCGGCAAAGCGCTTGGTCTTCTTGAGCATCACGGCCGAGATGATGATGGCGACAATGCCCATGAGGTAGAACATCGGGGCAACCCACCACATGTCGGAGCCCCCGGCAAGGACGCCCATGACCAGGGCGATGATGGGGAGCTTGGCGGAGCAGGGGATCATGGTGGTGAGCATGGCGGTCATGCGGCGGTCTCGCTCGTTCTCGATGGTCTTGGTGGCAAGGACGCCAGGGACGCCACAGCCTGAGGACACGATCATGGGGATGAAGGACTTGCCGGAGAGGCCAAAGCGACGGAAGACGCGGTCCATGACAAAGGCCACGCGGCTCATGTAGCCGCAGTCCTCAAGGAAGCAGAGCATGACGAAAAGGACGAAGATCTGCGGGATGAAGCCCAGGACCGAGCCCACGCCGCCAATGATGCCGTCGACCACAAGCGACACAACCACGTCGGAGGCCCCGGCGCCGGTGAGCCAGCCGGTCACGGCGTTGGGGATGGAGTCCACAAAGCCGTCGTAGTCATGCTGGTCGGGCTCGGGGGAGTCTACGGCGGTGGCAAAGTCCGCCTCGGTGACCGTGGGGAGAACGTCCAGCTCCTGGCCCTCGGCGAGCACAGGGTTGCCGTCCGCGTCGAGCGTGGTGATGACGTTGCCCTCGGTGTCGAGGTAGTTGCCGTCGGCGTCCGTCACGGGAACGTCCGTGGCCACGACGCCGGCCTTCTCGGCGGCCTCCTCGAACTCGGTGATGGTGGCCTCGTTGCCTGCGGTCTGCGGGTCCGCGTCAATGGCGTCCTGCACGCCATTGGTGTCAACGCCGGCCTCCTCGGCCGCGGCGATGTAGCCGGAGATCTGGTCGGTGTAGTGGGCGTCCTGCCACGCCTCGTCGGCCTCCTCAAAGGCAGCCTGGCCGCTGCCGCTTACAAAGAAGCCATCGGAGAAGAGGTTGTCGTTCACCCAGTCCGTGGCGGGAGTGCCCACGGCGACAAGAGCAACCCAGTACACGCCGATCATGATGGCGATGAAGATGGGCAGGCCAAGCACGCGGCTGGTGACCACGCGGTCGATCTTCTCGGAGACGGTGAGCTTGCCCGGCGCCTTGACCACGCATGCGTCCATGACCGTGGCGATCCACTCGTAGCGCTCGGAGGTGATGATGGACTCGGGGTCGTCGTCGCGGTCCTGCTCGATGGCCTCGATGACCTTCTCCATGCTGGCAAGCTGCTGCTTGGAGAGCCCAAGGGACTCGATGGCTGCGGAGTCGCGCTCGAAGATCTTGATGGAGTACCAGCGGAGAAGGTCTGGCGCGCAGGAGCCGGCGATGGTGTTGGCGATGGTCTGGAGCGCGTCCTCGACCTCGGGCGAGAAGCACTTCACGCCCTGGGCAACCTTGTTGGCGCGGCCAGAGTCGACGGCGGTGCCCACCAGCGTATCGAGGTTCTTGGAGCGAAGCGCCGAGACCTCTACCACGGGCACGCCGAGCATCTTGGAGAGGCGCTTAGAGTCAATCTTCTCGCCACGCTGCTCAAGCAGGTCGCACATGTTGAGACCCACGACCACGGGGCGGCCGGTCTCGAGGATCTGCGTGGTGAGGTAGAGGTTGCGCTCGATGTTGGTGACGTCCACGAGGTCGATGATGGCGCTCGGGCGACCGGAGATGATGAAGTCGCGCGAGACGACCTCCTCCGGCGAGTAGGGGGAGAGCGAGTAGATGCCCGGAAGGTCCGTGAAGAGCACGCTGGTGTCCTTCTTCCAGACGGCCTCCTTCTTCTCCACGGTGACGCCCGGCCAGTTGCCCACGTAGCCATTTGAGCCGGTGAGCTCGTTGAACAGCGTGGTCTTGCCGCAGTTGGGGTTGCCAGCCAGTGCTATGTCGATCTTCTCTGCCATGCCTTGCCTTTCCTGTTGTGTGGCGCGCGGGTTGCGTGCGGGCCGCCTTACGACGGATGAGTTTCTCTCGGCTAACTGTTACCTGTGTGGTGCTAATTGTTAGAGTTGGTTAACTTCATGTGCCAAAACATGGGGGCCTACGCCCCCCTGGTACTCCCAGCGCCGCCTAACTACGCGACGCCCTGGGCAGCTGCCTTCTCCACGTCTGTGACCTCGACGCTGGAGGCCTCGTCCTTGCGCAGCGACAGCTCGTAGCCGCGCACGGTAACCTCGATGGGGTCGCCCAGGGGTGCAACTTTACGCACGTATACGTGCGTGCCCTTGGTGATGCCCATGTCCATGATTCGACGCTTGATGGCGCCCGTGCCGCTGAGCTTCGAGACCGTGCAGGTCTCCCCCACGCGCACGTCCTTGAGACTTGCCATGCTCTTCCCTTCTTCATGCCACGGGCCACGCATGCAGTTACGCGCTGCCTGCGGCGATTGATAAACGATTGCGATTGCTAGCCGGCGGTGCCGTCAGTGCCGGCGGTGCCAGCGGGCCGGCGTGGCGCTAGTACGTGACGATGCGCATGGCCATGTCGCGGCCGATGCCAAAGGTGGAGCCCTTGACGCTTACCACCACGTCTCCGTTCACGCGCGAGACGACCTTGACCTTGGCACCCTCGACAAAGCCCATCTCCGAGAGGTGCTGGCGCAGCGTGGCGGTGCCGCGCACCTTGAGGACGCGGATCGTTTCGCCCTCGCTCACCATTGCCAGGGGAAGCTGGGCACCCCTCCCGATGGTCGTTGCCTCCTCACGCGCGCCCGCCCGACTGGCGGGGTTGCTGCCTGTCATTACGGCATCCGCCTCCATGGTCGACATGCGACTCCCCTCTCAGCTCTCTGCGGCCCCTCCGGCTGGCAGTGGCCTCCCTGCTGGCCGTGCAAGTTGTACAAAGCTAACTCAGAAGTAGTATAAGGCTAACTTGCTGCAAGTCGTGCGAGAAAGTTATCTATTCTCAACTATTGTGGCAAAAGCGCAGGTATCCGGTTTGCAATGTGCTTGTCACCAGTCCATTTGGACGGGACGTACGATGTCTGGCGCACATTGTGGCGAGAATGACGAGGCGCGAGCGCTCCTCGGCTGACCCTCTCCGCGGTGCCGCGGATTCCGAACGGATATGCCCCTCTAACGGATCGAAATCTGCAGGATGGGAGCAATGCTGCATTTTTCGATTGGTTAGGCGGGCCTAAACAATCAAAATCTGCAGGGCATTTGGAAACAGCGGCATCGCCGAGAAGGGCCGCGGCCAGCGGGACGTTGGCGTTTCTCGGCACATAAAACGACCCGCCGCCGGGCCAAGTGCCCAACGGCGGGTCGTCGCAATCACAGGAGCGCGTCAGGAACTACGCATCGAACTCCATGTCCTTGCTCTCCTTGATGAGCAGCAGCGCGACAAGCGCGACCGCGGACATCGCGAGGAGGTACCAACCCACGCCCTGGATGCCAAACGCAAGCACCAGTGCCGTGGCGATGGTGGGCGCAAACGCGCCGCCCAGGATCGACGAGAGGTTGTACGCCAGGCCGGAGCCAGAGTAGCGCACGTTTGCCGGGAAGAGCTCGGGCAGGTAGGCGCCGCAGGGCCCAAACAGGCCGCCCATCAGGCAGAAGCCAACGGCGAGGAAGGCAAACACGCTGGCGGCGTTCTGGGTCGCAAGCAGCTGCGGCGCAAGAAGGCTAAACACAACGGTGAGCAGCGTGGTGACGAGAAGGACAGGCCTGCGGCCAACCTTGTCGGCCTCGACGCAGCCAACAACGATGAACACGGCAAAGAACGGAACGGCGGCAAGCTCGAGCTGCAGGTACTGGGTCTGGGCAAATCCGAGCGTCTTCACGCCGTAGGAGAGGGACCAGGTGCCCAGCAGGTAGAACAGGGTGTACGTGATGCCCATGGCGCAGGTGCCAAGAACGACCTGCTTCCAGTACTTGGTGAGCTCGTGAAGCGGGCTCCTCACCACGCGGTCCTCCTTGACAGCCTTCTGGAAGACGGGGGTCTCGCTCATGCGCTCACGGACGACAAGACCAACAACCACGAGGACCGCGGAGAGCAGGAACGGGATGCGCCAGCCCCAGGCGACCATGGTGTCCTGCGAGAAGCTGCTCTCAAGCAGCAGGTTGACGCCGTAGGCAAAGAAGAAGCCGAGAGGGGCGCCCAGGTTGGGGAAGGAACCCCACAGCGCGCGCTTGTTGGCCGGCGCGTTCTCGGTGGCGACAAGCGCCGCGCCCGACCACTCGCCCGCAAGGCCCAGGCCCTGGCATGCACGGCAGACGCACAGGAGCACTACGGCCATCGGCCCAAGGACGTCATAGCCGGGTAGCACGCCAACCACAAAGGTGGAGATGCCCATCATCATGAGTGCAACCACCAGCGTCTTCTTGCGGCCGAGCTTGTCGCCAAAGTGCCCAAAGAGCAGCGACCCAAACGGGCGTGCAAGAAACGACACGGCAAAGGTGACAAACGAGAATAGAGTCGCGAGGAACGGGTTCTGCTTCGCGACGTCGGTGAAGAAGACGAGGCCAAAGTAGCTTGCGGCGGCAATCGAATAGCAGTAGTTATCGTAGAACTCGATTGCGGTGCCCACCATGGAGGCAGCCATCACCTCGAGGACGGAGTCTCTCTTGGGAGCCTCGGCTACTGCCGGGGCGGTTAGCGATGTAGGTTGCGAAGACATTGCTTCTCTCCTTGTGGTCTGGATTCTGGTGTGGGCGAGAACTTCTCGCCTTTACGCGGCGAACCCGTCTCTCCCTACGATGTGGAATCGTTCTCACAACGTCATTGCATGCTTGTTCGTCTGCCGTGCTCCTCTCGCTTGCGATGTTCCGCTCGGTCCGGATTTCTGCGGAGGACAGTCGGCATACGAAGAAGACCCGGCGCTGTCTCTCCCCAACAGCCCCGGGCCCTAAGGTCCGCGGCCGCCCGCAGGTGCGGACGGCCGTATGTAGCCACCCGCACCTAGATAATGCTGGTAATCTCGATGAGATTGTGCGTGCTGGCCTGGAACATCTTAGTCTCCCTTTTCGTAGCGCCCGCTTCTGCGTGGCGGGTCTGAGACTATGCACCCTTGAAGTTCACGTAGCGCTACTATCCTAAAGTCCGTAATACAAAGGTAATATTTCTGCGAAAGGTTGCTATGCGTCGGCGAGCGTTGAGGCGCGCGGCGAGAAAGACAGCCGTCCGGCGCCAGAGAGCGCATTTTGGCAGCAACCCTGTACGAAACCCCTGTTCCGGCGACGTTTTGTCTCCGGAGGGCGCGTTTTGGCAGCAAGTGCATACAAAAGTGGCCTTCCGGCGACATTTTGTCGCCGGAAGGGGCATTCCTGCAGTAACGGCGCGCAAAACCATCGCTGCGGCGCCAACGAGGCGAGGGTCGTTAGCGACCCGGCGCTCCGCTACGCCTTCTTGCGTCGAGACGAGCTGCGCCCCGCTGAGCCGCCACGCCCTGACGCCGAGCCCTTACGCGCCCCGCGCGCACCGCGTGCACCGCGTGCACCAGCAGCTGCCTTCTTCTCCCTGCTTGGGCAGTCCATGTTCACGCAGATGCGCCACGGCCCGCGCTGCGTCACCACCTCGACGATGGGCGCACCGCACTCCGGGCAGGTCTCGCCCGTGGCGTGCAGCTCGCCACGCTGCGGCAGAGGGTAGCTCGTGCCGCATTCGTCGTAGTTGGTACAGCGGATGAAGCGCTTCCCGCTCTTCTCGGACTTGTGCGCCACTAGGTCGCCGTGACGGCCGGCCGCCTTGCAGGCGGCGCACTCCCCCACCACAATGTCAGGCTCGCGGTTGGTGGGGCACGCCGGGTTGATGCACGTCTCGTACGGACGGTTGCGGAACGGGTGCACCTTCACGCGCGGTGCGCCACACTCCGGGCACACGCCCGCCTCGCCCTCGATGGGCTCGATGCGTCCCTTGGGCAGCGGGTACGTCACGTCGCAGTCCGGCCAGCCCATGCAGCCCGCAAAGCTCCCGCGCGTCTTGGCGGACGTCTTCACCACCAGGTCGCGGCCGCACTTGGGGCACACGCCAATCTTGGCATCGGCGGTCACGGCGTCGGCGATGGCCTCGGAGAGGTCGTCCTTGTGGTCGATGAGCCCGTCCATCATGCCGGCGAGAAGCGCGCGAGAGTGATCCACGACCTGCGTCTGTGTATCCACACCCTCGGCGACCTTGGTCATGTCACCCTCGAGCTCGGCGGTCATCTCGGGCGTGGTGATGCGCGGAGCGTAGTTGGTGAGCGCGTCGATAATTGCCATGCCCAGCTTGCTGGGCTCGGCCGGGTCATTCTTGAGGTACTTCACGTCGTAGAGGCGCTGAATTATCGAGGCGCGCGTGGACTTGGTGCCCAGCCCGCGCTTCTCCATCTCCTGGATGAGCTTGCCCTGGCTGTAGCGCGCGGGAGGCTCCGTCTGCTTGGCGTCAAGCGACATGGAGGTGACGTCGCAGGTATCACCCTCGCTGAGCTCGGGCAGCTGGTCGTCCTTCTTGAGCCCATAGGGGTAGATGGCGCGAAAGCCCGGCACAGACAGGACGTTTCCCGTGGCAACGAAGGGCTCACCGGCAACGTCCAGCTCGACCTTGGTCCCGGCAATCGTTGCCGGCCCCATGAGCGTGGCCAGGAAGCGTCGCGCGATGAGGTTGTAGAGCTTCCACTCCGCGGGCTGCAGGTTGTCCGGGTTGGCGGCGCCGGTGGGATAGATGGGCGGGTGGTCGGTTGTCTCCTGCTTGCCGCGTGTGGCATGGAGCGTGCCCTGGCCGAGAAGCGCCTTGCACGTGGGCGCAAACTGCGGCACCGAGGAGAGCGTGCGCACGCACTCGCGCAGGTCGAGCGACGACGGGTAGACGGTGTTGTCCACGCGCGGGTACGAGATGAGGCCGTCCATATAGAGCGACTCTGCCAGGCGCATGGCACGCGCGGGCGAGATGCCCTCGGCCGCCGCGGCTGCCTGCATGGACGTGGTGTTGAAGGGCACCGGCGGGTTCACGCGGCGCGTCTTGCGCGTGACCGCGCGCACCGTGGCGGTCTTCGCGTCGCGCACGTGGCCATAGGCCTTCTCGGCAGCGTCATGGTCGGTAAAGCGCGCGGTGGCGTGCGTGATGCGGAATGGGTCGGAGTCCGCATGCGTGGCCTCGCCCGAGAGGACCCAGTAGTCCTCGGGCACGAAGGCCATGCGCTCGCGCTCGCGCTCAACCACCAGGGCAAGCGTGGGCGTCTGAACGCGGCCGGCAGAGCGCGTGTTGCCCAGGCCGCCAAAACGCACGCAGGTAAGGTAGCGCGTGAGCACGGCGCCCCAGATGAGGTCGATGTGCTGGCGGCTCTCGCCCGCGTCGGCAAGGTCCTGGTCGAGCGCCACCAGGTTGTCGAACGCGTGGTCTATCTCGGCCTTGGTGAAGGCGGAGTAGCGCGCGCGAGAGACCTTCACGTCTGGAGCCACCGAGAGGATCTGCTTGAGGGCATCCGAGCCGATGAGCTCGCCCTCGCGGTCGAAGTCCGTACCAATGATGACCGAGTCCGCCTTCTTGGCAAGGTTCTTGAGCGAGCGGATGATCTCCTTCTCGGCTGGAAGCTTCTCGATGGGAGCCCACACCAGATACGGCAGGCTCGGGATCTTCCAACCCTTGATGTCCACGCCGTCGGCCAAAAAGGGCTTGCGCTTGGTGGCAAAGGGCGGACGAGCAAGGCCGTCGGGCACGTCTGCCGGCAGGTGCTCGCCCTCGGCGGTGAGGCCGTACCAGCCCTCCTGCGAGTCAAACTTGAGCTCGGGCGGGAAGTCCGGCTGCATGATGTGACCGCGCAGGCCTATGGTCACCCAGTCCTCCCCGCCCTTCCTAAAGCGGTAGATGGGCGTGTTGTAGACCTTGTCCGCCTTGGGCTTGCCGGACTCGGAGAGGAGCCTGGCGATCTGCTGGGCGGCATCGTTCTTCTCGGTGACGACAAGGATCAAAGAACATTACCTCGCTTGCTTCGTGACGGCAGAGTCCCCCTAGTTTAAAGCTTGTCGAGCTCTGCGTTCTCGTAGTCCTCGCGGGACCACTTGAGGGCCTGCTTGCCGTCGCGCGCCACGATGACGTTGCGGGCAATTGCCAGGGCGATCTCGTACAGGGCGATAAGCGCGGCAAACATGAGGAGCATGGTCACGGGCGAGGCGTCGGGCGTGACGACAGCCGAGAGGACCATGAGGCCAACGTAGATGTAGCGCCACTGCGAGCGGAAGGTCTTGTACGGCACGACGTGCAGGATCGAGAGGTAGAAGATCACCAGGGGCAGCTCGAAGGCAATGCCAAAGCCAATCTCAAGCAGCATGTAGATGTTGAGGTAGTCCTCGGCGTCGGCCATGTTCTGCGCAAACTCGAAGGACTGGTCGAGCAGCCAGCCAAACGCGGCAGGCTGGATCACGTAGTAGCAGAAGATCATGCCAATGAAGAACAGGGCGACAAGGGCCGCCACCGTGGGGACAACCCACTTGCGCTCCTTGGGCTTGAGCGCCGGCAGGATGAAGGCCATGATCTCCCAGATGATGATGGGGGTGCAGATGATCATCGAGAAGAACATGGCGACCTTGAAGCGGATGGTGAAGCCGCCGAGTGCGGTGAGGACGTAGAGGTCGCCGCCGCGCATGGCCTCCTTGATCTGGTCGATCATGAGGTCGATGAGGGTGGGGGTGGCAAAGTAGACGATGACCGCCACCGTGAGGAGCGAGACCACGATGATGGTGAGCCTGCGACGAAGCTCGCCGAGGTGGTCCATGATGGGCATGCGTGCTGGTCCAATAGGCATGGTGGTATGGGAGCGGGGCGCTAGGCCTGCTGCTCGCCGCCCTCCTCTCCGTCTGTAGCGGTAACGGTGTCACTGGCTGCGGGCGCGTCGGCCTTCTCGGCTTCGGCGGCCTTCTCGGCCTCGGCGGCCTGCTGCTCGCGACGGCGCTTGGGGCTCATCGCGTAGAGGTCGGCGGCAGTCGTGGGCTTGGGCTTCTCGTCCACGGGCTTTGACGCCTCCGGTGCGAGAGCGCTTACCGTCTTGGCCTCGGCGGGTGCCTCGGCTGCGGGCGCAGCGTCGGCGTCGCTGTCGGCATCCGTGCTTGCCTCCGCGGCGTCTGCCTTGGCCTTCTCGGCGGCTGCGGCATCTGCCTTGGCCTTCTCGGCGGCGGCACGCTCTGCCTCGAGGCGCTTCTTGCGCTCGGCGAACGTCTCTGTCTTGGGCGTGGACTTGGAGGAGCCGGAACCCTCGATGTCTGCGTCCTCCTCCTCGCTGCGCTTGCGGTTGGGCTTCTTGGGCGCATCGCTCATGGCCTCGGTCGCGGGATCCACGATCTCGGTCTGAACCACCTGCGTAAAGCCCTCCTGGGCGTTTCTGAACTGCCGCAGCGCGCGGCCAATGGTGCGGCCCATCCCGGGGAGCTTGTCAGGCCCAAAGATGAGGAACGCGAAGAGCAGGATGAGAGCGAGCTCTGACTCTCCAATGCCAAACACGGTCGGTTTCCTCCAGCGTGGATCGAATTCCTACAGGTACCCGCGGCGTGCGGGCTTTCTTGAAGCGCTACTGCTGCGCCCCGGTGACGTTGAGGTCGGCGCCCACGCCAAGGAGCGAGAGGACGCGCGCCACGTTTCTCTGCGGGTGCTCCACCGAGAGGGTGCGGCCCGTCTCCTTGGCGCGATGCGCCGCGCCAACCAGGACGCCAATCCCCGTGGAGTCGATGTAGGGCACCTCTGCCAGGTCGATCGCAAGCGAACCCTCGCCCGAGGAGAGCTGCTCGTCCAGGACGTCGCGCAGCGCGGAGGCGTTGGAGACGTCGACCTCGCCGGAGACTGCCACGCAGCAGCCACCTTCGGTGGGTGTGGTTGAGATGTTGATGCTCATAGGGATCCCTCTTCCTTAGAGTCCGGTACCAGAGAGGTTGTTCAGCGTGTCCGTGAGCCCCTTCGCCCCGGTCTGACCTGTAGACGAGGACGTGGGCGACGCGGAGGTCGTGGTGCTCGACGAGGACTCGAGCGCGGCAAGGCGCTGCGTGGCGTAGGACTTCGCGCCATACTCGTCGTTGGGGTCGTTGTCGATGGCGGACTGGTAGGAGGCCTTGGCGGCGTCCTTGTCGCCGGAGTACTCCTGGACCATGCCAAGGTTTGCCCAGGCGGGGGCATAGGTGGGCGAGTTCTGCGTGAGCGTCTCGAGGTCGGACTGCGCCTCACTCGTGTTGCCCTCGTAGAGCTTGCAGAGCGCGATGTCCACGCGAACGGCGTCGGAGTCCTTGAGGTCGAGGTACTGCTGGTAGTAGCCAATGGCCTTCTCGAGGAGCTTGTTGCCGTGAGTGGTGTCGTCGTCCGAGGAGGACACCGAGATGACCGAGGCGCCCCAGCGCATGTAGTTGCGGCCCAGGTTGAGCAGGGTCGCGAGGTTGGTGTTGTCAGAGGAGAGCTTGGACTCAAGCTCCGCGACGGTGTCCTGGTACTTGGCGTCCACAGCGGCCACACCAGTAGCGGAGCTAGAGTCCGTGGAGCTGTCGTCCGACGAGTCCGAGCTGCTGTCCGAGCTGGAGTCAGCGCTCGAGTCCTGGGAGCTTTGCTGCTCGGCCTGCTGGTTGTTGGAGAAGGCCGTGGAGAGCGTGGGCATCATGAGCGAGACAACCATGAGCACGGCAAAGATGATGATGACGACCTTGGCGGGCGTGGAGAGGTTGTTCGCAGGTGAGGACTGGTCCTTCTTGGACGCGGAGCCCTTGCCCCTTGCCGAGGACGCGCCCGTTGCGGCGCCCTTCTTGGTTGCCTTGTTACTTGGCTTCTTCGACATGCCCGAACGATCCCTCCGTGTCCTTATACGTCTGGCCAGCCCAGGGGCTGGGCCACGCCTCGTGCACTGGCGCCACTGGCGGCGCCACCGTTTGTGACTCTTTAATGTATGCCACATCCGGCCCGCCCTCGCGGGCGATGTGCGCGCCTCCCGATTCTACAGAACTCCGCGAATCCGTTGGTGTGGGCCAAACGCTAGTCCCATGCTAGGCATCGGCCTCCCGAACGAAAAATACATTCTGGAGGCCGCTGCCATACAAGTATTGTATATGTCCGCTCCTCTCGCCTGCTTGTGGCGAGAAGAGCTGGCCGCCCTAGCCCTGCTGGCCGTCGCGCTCGGCCTTGGCAAGGCGCGCCGAGACGAGCTTCACGGCAACCACGAAGACATCGAGCGCCGCGCCAAGGTCCTCGAGAGAGGGGTACGTGGGCGCGATGCGGATGTTGGTATCCTCCGGGTCGCGGCCGTAGGGCCAGGTGGCACCGGCGGGCGTGAGCTTCACGCCCAGCTCGGCCGCCAGGCCAACGATGGCCTTCGCGGAGCCCTTGGGGCCATCGAACGAGACAAAGTAGCCGCCGTGGGGGTTGCTCCAAGTGGCGCAGTCGAGACCGTCGAGGCCGGCGTGGAGCTTCTCCTGCACCAGCTCGAAGCGCGGGCGCACGATCTGGGCGTGCTTCTCCATGTGGGCCTTGATGCCGTCGAGGTCCTTGAGGAAGCGCACGTGCGCGAGCTGCGAGACCTTCTCGGGCGAGACGCGCATCACCGAGAAGGCCGCGCGAATCTCGGCCATGTCGGCGGAGCTGGCAGTGACAAACGCAATGCCCGAGCTGGGGAACGTCACCTTTGCCGTGGAGCCAAACTCGTAGACCATGTCGGACTTGCCGGCCTCGGCCAGGGCATCGAAGATGTTGAGCAGGTGGTCGCCCTCGCCCTCGAAGGTGTGGACCACGTAGGCGTTATCCCAGAAGATGCGGAAGTCGGGCGCGGCGGGCGTGAGCGCGGCGAACTTGCGGACCACGTCGTCGGAGTAGGTGATGCCCGTGGGGTTGGCGTACTTGGGGACGCACCAGATGCCCTTGACTGCGGGGTCATTCTCGACCAGGCGCTTCACCACGGCCATGTCGGGGCCGTCCTCAAGCATGGGAACGGGAACATTCTCGATGCCGTAGTGAGCAGTGACCTTGAAGTGGCGGTCGTAGCCGGGGGCGGGGCAGAGGAACTTAACCTTGCCCTGCTGGCTCCAGGGCTTGTTGCCGCCAATGCCGTGGGTGTAGGCGTTGCAGACAAGGTCGTGCATAAGGTTGAGGCTCGAGGAACCGTTCACGATCACGTTCTTGGGGTCGACGCCCAGGATCTGCGCGGCGAGGGCGCGTGCGGAGGGCAGACCGTCGGGGGCGCCGTAGTTGTCAACGGCTACGCCCTGGTCGTCCATCTCGGTGGAAGAGCTGAGAACGTCGAGCATGGGGTGAGAGAGCGCGGTCTGCTCGGGGCTGGGCTTGCCTCGCGCCATGTCCAGCTTGAGGCCCAACGAGCGAAGGTGCTCGGCCTCGGCCTCGAGGCGCGTAATCTCCTGTTCGAGTTCCTGGTCTGACATGAGCTCATATGCGGTGGGCATGGGCCCCTCCTCGTGACGGCTGCATGGACGGATACGGATGCGGTTGCGGTGCGCCCGGAACGCGTCCCGGGCTGCCGAGGCGCGGCAGTTGGCGCACAGCGGCGAGAAAGAAGTATAGCGCGACGCCCTGTAGGCGTGATGCAGCTGGTACCATGGGTTTCATGATGAAAAACACAGACACACACGAGCATCGCACCGCCCGTAGCGTCACGCACGGGGGGCTGCGCGCGCCGGAGTACGGCGAGCTGCAGCAGCTGGTGAACGAGCTCTACTACCACAACATGTCCGGTGCGGTCTCCAAGATCGACGTGCTCACGCGCGCCGAGATCGATGACCTGTGCGATGACCTCATGGAGGTCGTCGACCTTCTCCCCGCCGGCAAGTACAAGCGTGGCCGGCTGTGCGACCAGCTCAACAGCATCGTGACCGCCCACGGCTGGGGCAACGTCTACGGCACGGTTGAATGAGACAAAGGGACAGTCCCTTTGTCTCATTCCTCATGGCATGCGGTCGCCGGAAGGCCGCGTTTGATGCAATCTGCAACAAAAACCGTACTCCGGCGACAAAAAGTCGCCGGAGAGCCCCCTTTGGATAGACATTCCTCCATCGAGGCCCTTCCGGCGACGAAACGCAGCCGTATGTGGCGCAGCGCTAGAACGAGCAGCCGCCACCAATGGTGCAGGATGCGCCTGCGGCGGTAGCGTCGTCCTTCTCGCCAGCTACCGCCGCTGAAAACTCCTTGCCCAGGTAAGCGATGATGTCATCCGACTCGTACATGGCCTTGCCGTCAATGAAGAGGCACGGCACCTGACGCTTGCCGCCAACCTCAACCAGGCGCTCGCGGTCCGCGTCGGACTCGTCAATGTTGTGGAGCGGCAGCTCGATACCGTTGGCGTCCATGAAGGCAAGCACCTTGTGGCAGTAGGGGCAGCCGTTCTTGATGTAAAGCTCGAGGTTCTTCTCGGCCATGGCTCTCCTTCCAGAGGGGGTCTCGTGTGACTCTAACCTGCATGTACCCGTAAGGGGCCAGGTCCAGCCCATATGATACAGGACGAGAAGCAAATCTCCACACGCCATCGCGCCATCAACCCCGCCAGCGCCGCCCGGCGTTCCCCTCGGCGCCCGCAGATGCCCTCTGGCATCACTCCAATCGCAGAGATTAGCTCCTTTTCTTAATCGCGCTTGACGTTTCCGCAGTTGGCTCAAAATCGTTTTAAGAAACGGAGCTATTCTCCGGTGGCGGGACGTCGCGGCACGTGCGAGCGAGGCGCGAGAAGGGCGGCGGACGCTACGAGAGATCACCTTCCGGCGTCAAGAGGGCGCCGGGACGAAGGCTCCATCCTCGCGCCAAAGAAAACCCTCCGGCGTCACAAGACGCCGGAGGGCAAGCCAAAGCCGAGAAGAGAGGGTGCCCCTACAGGGCTGCTTCCCTACAGAAGCCTCAGCGAGACCTCCTTGAGCTGCGCGCCCGTGACCTCGGACGGCGCTGCGCTCATGAGATCGGAGCCGCTCGCCGTCTTGGGGAACGCCATGACCTCGCGGATGTTGTCCGCGCCCGCAAGCAGCATGCACACGCGGTCCAGGCCAAGCGCAAAGCCGCCCATAGGAGGCGCGCCAAACTCGAGGGCGTTCATGAGGAAGCCAAACTGCGCCTGCGCACGCTCGGGCGTGAAGCCCAGCTTCTCCAGGATCTTCTCCTGCAGCTTGGCGTTGTGGATACGCATGCCGCCACCGCCGGCCTCGTAGCCGTCCATGACAAAGTCGTAGGTGTGCGAGCCCATGGCCAGAGGGTCGGTGTCGAGAAGGTCGATCTGGTCCTCGTTGGGCTGGGTGAAGGGCTGGTGCTCGGAGTCCAGGCACTTGCGGTCCTCGTCCCAGTGGAACAGGGGGAAGTTCACGACCCACAGGAAGTCGTGGCCCTCGCGCGGCACCTCAAGCTCGTTGGCCATGTGGCTGCGCATGCCACCCAGGATCTCGTCAGCGTGCAGGCGGCTCTCCACGGCAAACATCACAAGGTCGCCGGGCTCCACGTTCATCTCGGCACGAAGCGCGGCCATCTCCTCATCCGAGAAGAACTTGACGATGGGGCTGGTCACCGAGCCGTCCTCGCGGAAGGCGATGTATGCCAGGCCCTTGGCGCCAAACTCGGCGGCGACGTCGGCCAGGCGGTCGATGCGCGCACGGGGCCACTTGCCGGCACCCTTGGCGTTGATGGCCTTGACGTACTGGCCATCGGTTGCCGCGGCGGTGGCAAAGAGCTTGAACTTGGATGCCGAGAAGATCGGCGTCACGTCGTGAAGCTCCATGCCATAGCGAGTGTCGGGCTTGTCGGTTCCATAGGTGTCCATGGCATCCCAGTACTGGATGCGACGGAGCGGCAGCTCGAGCTTGACGCCCATCTTGCCAAAGGCCTTGGCCAGCACGTGCTCGAGCGCGCCCATCACGTCGTCCTCGGTGACGAAGCTCATCTCGACGTCCACCTGGGTGAACTCGGGCTGACGGTCCTTGCGCAGGTCCTCGTCGCGGAAGCACTTGGCCACCTGGTAGTAGCGCTCGACGCCACCCACCATGAGGAGCTCCTTCAGGAGCTGCGGGGACTGCGGCAGCGCGTAGAAGTGGCCCGGCTGCATGCGGCTGGGAACCAGGAAGTCGCGGGCGCCCTCGGGCGTGGACTTGAAGAGCGAGGGGGTCTCGACCTCCATGAAGTCAGAGTCATGGAAGGCCTCGCGCAGGGCGAAGGTGAAGTCGCTGCGGAGCTTGAGGTTAGACGTCATCTTGGGGCGACGAAGGTCGAGGTAGCGGTAGCGCAGGCGCACGTCCTCGGCGGTGTCAACGTGGTCCTCAATCTGGAACGGAGGCGTCTTGGACGTGTTGAGCACCACGATCTTGGTCACGTAGACCTCGATTGAGCCCGTGGCCAGCTTGTCGTTGTTCTGGCCCTCGGGGCGCTCGCGCACGGTGCCGCTCACCATGATGGGCCACTCGGAGCGGATGGTCTCTGCCTCGTGGAACGTGGCCTCGTCGCAGACCTCGGGGTCAAACTCGAGCTGGGTCACGCCGGCGCGGTCGCGAAGGTCGACAAAGATCAGGCCACCGTGATCGCGGCGGTGCCAGACCCAGCCGGTGAGCGTGACCTCCTCGCCAATGTTCGACTCGCGCAGCTCGCCGCAGGTGTGCGTGTGCATGCTATAGGACATGTGGTTCCTCTCGTCTCTTCCACCCCGTGCCGTGCGGGCGGACCAACAGATGACGGCGCGCCGACGTAGACCGCGGCGGCACGCGCAACTGGCCATAGTAACCCAAACGCGCGCGGCCACCGGCCAGCATGGGCAACGGCAACCACACCTTAACGGAAAGCTCGCATAGCGAGCCCGCATGTAGACAAAGGCATGCCGCCCTACAGCGTGACGAGAAGCTCGCCCTTCTCGCGGTCGTAGCCGCTTCCCAGGACGTCAGCGCAGAGCTCGTGCGCCCAGACAGGCGTCACCGAAGGGAACTTGCTTGTGGCAGCAAGCTCGTCTGTGTAGTCCGCTAGGAAGTAGGTGGTCTCATTGGCAGGATCGATGTGCGTGACTAGCGGTTTCATGGCGTACGACACCACGCGGCACGTGCCCGTGGCGTCTCTCTCCAACGTCACGTAAGCCATGCCGCCAACCATGTTCTGCGGGGCGTCCATGCCGCTCACAAAGTTGCCCACCGACCAGTAGCAGACCATGGTGTGGCCGTCTGCGCCGGTCATGACCTCAACGGGCCCCATCACGTGCGGGTGGTTGCCCAGCACAACGTCGACGCCGCACCCGAGGAAGACGCTCGCCCAGCGCTCCTGCTCGCCGTCTGGCCCGGCAGCGTTCTCGGTGCCCCAATGCGGGCACACAACCACCATGTCTGCCATCTCGCGGGCGCGTCGGCAGTCCTCGCGCACGCGGTCCTCGTCCAGCTGGTTAACGGCGCCCTTGGGGTCTGCGTAGCCGTTGAGGCCATAGGTGTAGTTGAGAACCGCCACACGAAAGCCGTCCTTCTCGTACACGTAGATGTTATCGGAGGCAGCAGGCTCCTCCCCCAGCGGGTCCGTGCACCCAATGACCGCCATCTCGGGATGCGCGGTGCGCCAGAACTCCAGCTCGGAGTGGATCCCGTCGTAGCCGCGGTCCATGGTGTGGTTGGTGGCGCGCAGCACCACGTCAAAGCCCGCAGCAACCTCGGCATCGCCAACCTCCTGCGGCCCGTTGAAGACCGGGTAGCCAGAAAGTCCCATCTCCGTGCCGCCCAAGATGGTCTCCTGGTCGACAAGTGCCAGGTCGCAGGCAGCGACCTCATCGCTCACGTTGGCAAAGAGGTGCGAGAAGTCATAGGTGCCGTCCGCCGTACGGCCAGAGTTGTAGACCGAGGGGTGGAGAAGGACGTCACCCACCATGCAGATATCGATGGTCGTGGGTGCGGCAGCGGGCGTTGCAGCGCCGCCGTTTGCCGTGGTGGCCTCGGCCACGTCCGGCTCCTCGGAGCCAGGGCCGCCGTTGGCCCAGACGGGTGTCCTCACCGTCCAGGCGCCGTAGGCAAAGCCCAGAGCGATCACGATACCAGCAAGCACGGAGAGCGCCAGGCGCAGGCCGTCGTGCGTGTGCGAGGCGCCAGCCGAGCGGTCGACGTAGTCGTAGCTGGTGCGCTGAGGGGAGCGCTGGTACACGGGCAGCGGCGCCACGGCACGAGGCGCGGTCTTCTCGGCAGCTTCTGGGGCATCGCGGCCCTCATCGTGCGCGGGCTTCTCGGACACGTCCATCACTCCTTGTCGCCATGCCTGGCTCGAGCTGCGCGACAGCGCGCGGCTGGGGTTTGCGTGACGTTGCAGCCAAGGCGAGACGTGCATACGCATTTGCGTGTACGCTCGTTTGGCTAGCCAATGTTCATCTTACGCAAGCGCGTCCGCGCCGCGCCGCCTTACGGGTAACGGTTCTGCCAACGGACGCAGTGGGAGTGATGGGGATGCCCTACCAGACCGCGGTCTTCGACCTTGACGGCACGCTGCTCAACACGCTTGATGACCTCTTTGAGGCCGTCAACCACTCGCTCGTCGCATACGGGCTGCCCGAGCGCAGCCTCGCCGAGGTGCGCCTCTTCACCGGCAACGGCATCCGCCGCCTCATCGACCTCTCGGTGCCCGAAGGCACGCCCAAAGACCTCGCCGACAAGGTCTTCGACGAGTTCAAGGCCTACTACGACAAGCACAAGCTCGACACCACGCGCCCCTACACCGGCATGGCCGAGGTCATCGACGACCTCCGCTCGGCAGGCATCGCCTGCGCCGTTGTCTCCAACAAGGCCGACTTTGCCGTGCAGGGCATCATCGACCACTTCTACCCCGGCAAGTTCGACTACGTGATGGGCGAGCGCGCGGGCATCAGGCGTAAGCCCAACCGCGACATGATCGACGTGATCCTGCGCGACCTGGGGAGAAGCGTAGACGGCATGGTCTACGTGGGCGACTCCGAGGTCGACATCGAGACGGCCAGGAACTGCGGGTGCCCGTGCCTATCCTGCTCGTGGGGTTTCCGCGACAGGGAGTGGCTCGTCGAGCACGGCGCCACCACCATCGTTGACACGCCAGCCCAGCTCGAGGCCAAGATCCTGGCGTAGGGCCGGCGGGCCGCGCGTGGGCCGCACGGCGGCTAGCGGCGGAGACCTCCCCTAAGGGCACGAGACACGCGGGGATGTCGATGCTCGACAAAGTACGCAATCGCTAGCGCTTGTCGTGCGGGGAGCACCATGCCCTTGGGGTCGAGCGTTGCATTCACAAGCATGGCGTGGGTCGTCGCAAGCACATCCATGGAGGAGAGGGCATCCTCGTTCCAGCGCGCGAGGAGCACCGGCCGCAGCGCCGCAGCAACCCGCTGGTAGACGGCATCATCCTGGCGAATCGCCTCGCGCATCACAAACTCCATGATAAACTCGATGAGGTTCTCGTCATCCATGCCCAGAAAACCGCCACGCTCCCAGTCGTTAAGAATGTGGTCGACAATGTTCACGTGCTCGAGCATCTTGGCTGTGACATCTGCATTCATGCGTGCCATGAGCGAGCCCTCGCGGGCAACGCGGTACTCGTAGAGCTTCTCGGAAGAGAGCACCGTACGAGAAGCGCGCGGGTAGATGGCAAAGTCGAAGACTTGGTCCTCGCCAAAGCGCACGTCTTCCTCAAAGCGGATGCCTTTCTCGACAAGGAAGTCTCGACGGCAGGCAGTGCGCCACGAGAAGGGCCTTGAGGCCTCGTGGAACATGAGCTCCGAGTCATAGCCGTCAAAGACCGCATCGCGAGGAGAAAGCACACGCTCAAGCCAGCTGTCCCGCGTGTTGGGCGGGCAGAGCGTGGCACCAAAGGTGAGCACGTCGGCACCGGTCTGGTCGAGAAGGCGCACCATCTCGGCGCAAGCGTTGGGATGAAAGCGGTCGTCCGAGTCGAGGAAGCACACGTACTCGGTGGTTGCCGCGTCGATGCCAGCGTTTCTCGCCGAGGAGAGCCCGCCATTGGGCTTGTCTATCACCCGCACGCGGGGATCGCGCTTCTGCCACCGGGCGAGCACCGCACGCGATCCGTCGGTGGAGCCGTCGTTCACGCAGATGATGTCGATGTCCGCGAGCGACTGATCCTCGAGCGAGCCCAGGCATGCATCGAGATACCCCTCGACGTTGTATACGGGCACAAGAACAGAGATGCGGCTCACAGGGCTGCCCCCTCCTGGTTAGTTCTGCGCACCGAGTGGCCGCGAACCTTGAACTGCACCGCCTTCGAGAGCAGGGGCATCCCGCCTAACACGAGGTAGCGAACGGCGCCCCCCACTGGACCTGCCTGCGCCTTGCGAGAGCGCACGAAGCGCTTGGGGTCCGTGATGATTGCATCGAGGTCGGCGGCGGCACCGGGCTCGAAGAGCGTGCGGTCAACGCGACCCTTTGCCACATCGTCTGCTAACTCGTGCGAGATGCGCTCTACGAACTCGGGCCGCAGGCCCTCATCAAGCCGATCATAGTTCCAGAGGTAGCTATCAAGCTTCATGCGCTCGAGGATACTCGTAAGGCGAGAGGCCTCGGCACCCGAGAAGTGCTCGTCCACAAACTCGGCCATCGACTGATACTCGTCGCACACGCAGAAGGCCTTCGCACTCGACTTCACAGACGAGGCCTCGTTGTCCTGGCGGTAGCACAGCACGCAGTCGGCAATGAAGGTCGCACGCTCGGCAGCCGCCCACACCTTGAAGTTGAAGCCGGCATCCTGGTACGAGGCACCAGGCGTCTCAAGAAAGCGAATGCCGTTCTCCTCGAGGAAAGAGCGACGGTAGACGCCCGACCAGATGGACGGCTTGCGGAAGAAGATCGCCATGTCGTCATCCCTGCGCGGGCAGATGGTCCTCCCTACCAGCGGCGCATCGACAACCGAGAAGGGCACGCGACGCTCGCTGGGGCTTGACCAGTAAAGCCAGAAATTGCCCTTCGCAACGTCTGCGTCCGCGGCCTCGGCGGCAAAGACGAGAAGCTCAAGCGCCTGCGGGTCAAAGAAGTCATCGGACTCGAGAATGGCAACATAACGACCGCGCGCACGGTCGAGGCCCATGTTCATAGAGGCCCCGTAGCCGGAGTTCTCCTTGCTCACCAGGGAAAAGCGCTCGTCCCTGTCGACAAACCCACGCACGATGTTGGCCGAGGCGTCCGTGGAGCCGTCGTCCACGCAGATGGCCTCGAAGTCGTCGAAAGTCTGAGCGGCAAGGGATGAGAGGCACTTCCCGAGAAAGCGCGACGCGTTGTAGATCGGCACGATCACGGAGACCATAGGGGTCTGAATCATCTCTTCCTCCCCGCTCATCGGGATGCCTTTTCTTGCAGTACTCGCAGAAGGTAGCGGGGACCGCCAGCCTCCCAATAGGTGCGCACGGTCTGCGCGCGGTCGGGACTTGTCTCGCTTGCAAAGTGCGCGGCAAAGTAGGCAGGCTCGTTCATGATGTCTGCCACCTCGCTTATCTCCCAGGGCTCGAAGTAGCGGAAGCGGTCCTGGTCGGTACCCGAGGGACGCAGCGTGCCGTCGAAGTAGCCGCGTGGAATGGCGCCTCGCTCCACCTCCTCGCGCATCTCGACGGTAAAGCGCTTGAGGAAGGAGGGGCGAAGATCCGGCGTAAGGCGGCCGTAGTTCCAACGGTAGTTGAGGAACTTCACGTGCGCGCGAATGGGGTCGAGGGCGGCCTTGAGGTCGGGGCGGTCCTCATCAAGGAAACGGCGCATCTCGGCGTGCTCGTCGCAGGTGCAGAAGACCTTGCCCTTGGAGTTGACCGAGGACTTCTCGTTGTCCTGTCGGTAGTGGACAAAGGCGCGACCGGAGTAGGCAATGCGATGCGCGCACGCAAGCACCTTGAAGGTGAAGCTGGAGTCCTGGTAGGAGGCACCGGGCGTGGGAAGGAAGCGAATGTGGTTCTCCTCTAGGAAGCCCCTCAAGTAGAGGGCGCTCCAGATGGACGCCTTTGACCAGAAGACCTCTGGGTAGTCCACGGGCGCATGGGGGCCCATCTCTATCATCTGGGGAGATGCAAGCGGGAAGTAGAGATTGTGGCGGAAGGAGTGATTTTCGGTGGGCTTGGACCAATAGAGCCAGAAGTTGCACTTGAAGACCTCGAGCGAGGCGCGCTCGGCCTGCTCGACCATGTACTCAAGGCCGTCAGGGTCCATGAAGTCATCGGACTCGAGGATGGCCACGTACTTGCCGCGCGCAGCGTCAAGGCCGCGGTTCATGGAGTCCCCGTAGCCGCTGTTGGACTTGTCCACCAGGCGGAAGCGGCTGTCCCGGTCCAGGAAGGACTGGATGATCGCAGGCGAGGAATCGGTGGAGCCATCGTTAATGCAGATAACCTCAATGTCCTTAAGGGTCTGGGCGGCAAGAGACGAGAGGCACTGCTCGAGGTAGGTCTCGACGTTGTAGATGGGGACCAGCACCGAGACGAGGGGCTGATGGATGTCGCTCACGATAAACCTCCGAAAGTCTTACGTTACGCATCCCCGCGAGCGCAGAAACGACTGACGATCCTGTCGAGAAGGGCCTGGCAGGGCTTCACGAGAACCGTGTCGAGAACCACGGCAACCCCAAGGGACAGAAGGACCACCAAGACAATCACAAGAGGATAGAACGCTAAAGAGACCATACCGCAGCCTCCTGGGATGCGGTATGCAATGGGCATCAAAACCATCAGGTGAACCAAATACACCGTGAATGAGTGGCGCGCGACGAAGGAGATGACCGAACCGAGGCGCCCGTCGAGGGAGCCGCGCGCGGCAAGGCGCCTGCCAAAAGAGAGAAGACCAATGTAGATGCCAAATGAAAGCAGCATATAGAGGGGAGAGTTGTCAAAGGCTCCGGTGCGCCATCCCTGGAGTACCAGATAGGTCGTCGCTATCCACGAGAGCGGGGTCACAACCGCCAGCGCCCTCCGGGCACGTCTGCCAGAGAGAAGCTCCTCGATGCTGGGACCAAGACAGAACGGAAAGACAAAATCCGATAAGAGGAAGTCCCAGGAGAAGTCAACGCCCGTGTTGTTGCAGACAAAGAGCACCGCAAACCAGGCAAGTCCAATGCCCAGGAACGCCTTGGCGCGCTTGGGAGATGGGTGTGCGAACGCAGGAGCGAGGAAGGGGCCGCAAGCAGCAGCTTGGCAAGCGAGAAGATAAACCAGTACTCGATGCCGGAGTACTGTCCCAGGCTCCCACGAACGAAGTAGCCCACCACGTGGCGCAGCGAGACCGGGTCTGCACGCAGGTCGTAAAGGGCGCAGACAAAGAAGATCACCAGCGCCGGGAGAATAATGCCGCGAAACTTCTTGAGGTAGAAGTCGCCAAGCTTGCTCTCGGGAAGGCGTCGCGAAGGCAGCTTGCCGGCAGCGGGAACAGCCACCACCGTGGTCTGGGAAGCTGCCACACTAGCCCCCAATCTTGTACAGGCGCATGTCGCCGCGGGCGAGAACAACCGTGAATCCGGGAGTGTCGTCCGTAATGTCCCCGATTCCGTTCCACTGCTCGTAGTAATACGACCAGAGGCGCGGGCGATCGTTTCCCTCGTCAGGCCCTTGGTCAAGTACGAGCACGTAAGAAGCGCCAATCGACGAGACCGCATCGCGAACGTCCTGCCGCGTGGCGTATTCGCTAAGGTGATGGCGAATGAGGAGACTCTCCTCGGTCTCGTTGGGAGTGCCGTCGAAGAACGCAAATGCGTGGTAGTAGATCTTCGCATCGAGGAGCGGATAGAGGAAGGTGCTGCCATCGTTTGGCTCGTTTATCACCAGGGAGCCCTCTGGGATCATCGCAAGCGCCTCTTTGGAGAATTCCATCTCATCTGCGTCGAGAAGAACATTGTCAAGGCCGCTCTGATACTCAACAGTTGCCCCAAGGCTTGCGAAAGCAGTAGGACCCTCGGTAGAAGCAACGGGAAGATACGAGGGGAAGGTTACAGCAAGGCCGGCGGCAACTGCCACTGTCAGAGGGACGGCAGAGCGTTCGGTACGTCCAAGCACATTTGCCAGCTTCTCGCCCAGCCACGAGAGACCAAGGGCTGCAAGCGGAATTGCCGCAAGGCAGAGATTTGCCGCAATGCGATGCGGATCTGCATACCAGAACCCGCAGGTAACGCGCTTGAGCGTGCCTTCTGTCGCCACATCTATCACAAAGCATGCCGCAATGAATGCCCAAGAGACCGAAAGCCACCAGTAATCACGCGAACGGTCTAGTATGGCGCAGACAACGCCCACAATCACTATGGCCGCAAGCACCCACTGAGCCGGATGGCCGTTCATGCCCAGCGAAAGGGCCGCGAGCCCTCCTCCGCGAAGCCCTAGGGTAGCTGGCCAGTTAAAGGTCACAACCTTGTGGAGCATGGGGAGCTTGTAGCAGCCAACCCAAATGCATCCAACGGCAAAAAACGCCAGGACGCCCGCAACCAGTGGCGCGGGTGCACGCCGTCCCGCCTCGCGCGCATCTTTCGCAGCCCTCATGGCTGCCCACACAAGATACGCCGCAAGCAGCGCCGCCATCGTGAAGATGCCGTTTGGCTGGGCAAATGCCTCGGCTATGCAGGCAGCAAGAAAGACGAGGAGCATACGCACGCGCACGCCTTTCTCGCTGGCAGGACGCACGAGGGCAACAAATGCGCCAACGCCAAGCGGTACCAGGGCGGTTGTGAGCAGATTGGGGTAGAGCGGCCCCCAGGTGAGATAGTCCCACGGATAGCAGGCAAAGGCAGGGGCGACGAAGGCGCCGGCAACAACAACGGAGTCCTTCCCCGGAAAGAGACGTCGCAGAAGGAAGAATACCGAGACAGGGAAAACCACGCCCGCCAGCGTAGCGTTGACCACGTTCACGGAAAGGGTCACAGGTACAGAGAAGGTCTGGGCGACAAGGGCGCACAGGTCATGCCAGGCGCTGGGATAGAACCCGCCCTGCGAGACCATGGGCATTACCTCTCCAGGGACGTAGTAGAAGCTCGAGAATGACGAAAAGTTGCCAGTGGAGAGATAGGTCCTTATAGCGGCAAGGTGAAAGCCGTTGTCGTAGGACTGGAGGAAGGCCTGCGGATCTCCCAGATTGCGGACAAACACCAGGCAGCATATGCTTCCACCCAAAACGCCATAGGCAACGAGGACGCTCCAGGCAGGAACGCTGTAGCCACAGACCAAAAGGCGGCCCGTCTCGGATAACGTCTGCCCTTTGACTTGTCCGGCCGCCTTCCGCCTGCGCACCGCGGCGACCGCATAGGCAATCACTCCAAACGCGAGTGCTGGCACAACAAGCGTGAGGAGCGAAGCCGAGAGGCCAATGTGCGGCAGAATCACTGCATTCAGCGAGATAAGAGCCACTCCGTAGATGGGGGCGCAGGCAACAGCATCCTCAAGGCGAAGTCCCAGAGCGCAAAACGCAAACGCACCCGGCAGATAGAGGATAGCCACCAATAACAAGCATGCAAGGAAGAACAAGGGCCACATGAGGGCGCCGCTCCCATCCCCTCCTCGTGGGAGGACGACAAAAGGGGCGGGCGGTATGCCAGCCCAGCAGGTAGTCTATCATGCACCACGTTATTGCGTTCGGTATGCGTCCTCATGGACTACGATGGGAGGGTTGAACTCGCGGGACACCCCGCGCGCATCCACCCTCGAACGAAGCGGACAAAACAGGATATGTGGCTCTCCTTCTACCTCACGGTGTTTGTGACACTGCTCTTCCTGGGCGTGCCAGGGTACCTGCTTGGCCGCACCTTGGGACTCCCCCGCATGACGGCGCTTCTCGCCTCGGCACCGCTTGGCATGGCCATCATCTGCCTTATGGGCCAGGTGCTCTACCTGGTTAATGTTCCGGCCACGCCCGCCATGATGGTGGGACTGCCCTCCGCGCTGCTACTGGTAGCGGCACTTCTCCGCAACCGCTTCCTCTCCGGGACACGCGACGGCGCGCCACCCGTGCGCCCCGCTCTCGTGGCACTCTTCCTCGTGGCAGGGCTGGCCGCCGGCTACGTCTTTCTCGCGGGCATTCTCCCCTCCCCCAACGCCTTCCATCAGGACTACGACTCGGTGCACCACATCAACTCCATCCGCGCGATGATGGACTCGCTCTCGATGTCGCCTCTTGACGGCAGCTCCTACGCAACCGAGTCGGACGCGCTTGTCGCGGTACAGCCCACGGGCTATTACCCCTCGGGCTGGCACGTGCTGTGTGCAACCGTCGCCCTTGCCACCAACGTGAGTGTGACCAGCGCGGTCAACGCAGTGAACCTTGCCCTCATGGCCGTGGTCTATCCGCTCTCGCTGCTGGTGCTGCTCTCGACCATCTTCCCTGGGCGCACGCGCGTGGTTGCCCTTGGGACCGCGGCATCGCTAACGCTCACCATCTTCCCGTGGGGCATCTGCAACTGGGGACCGGTCTACCCCAACATCGCCGCCTTTGCTATGCTACCCGCCCTCTGCGCCCTCTTCATGCGTGCCTTCGAGCAAGATGGCTGCCGCCAGGCAACGGCAAGTCACCTTTCTGCTTGGTTTCTGGCCACCTGTGGGACGGTTCTTCTCCATCCCAACGTGGTCTTCTCTATGGCGGTCTTCCTGGCACCGTGGGTTGTTGCCCAGCTTGGCAGCTCCAACCTGCACGTACGGCTTGGCTCGCATGTGACCGTTGGGCCGCGCGCGCTTGCCGTGGCGTTTGCCGTCTTCTGCGTGGTTGCCTGGGTTGGCGCAACAAAGATCCCCGCCTTCGCAGACCTCGTGAGCTACCACTGGGATTCCTTTGCCGAAGGCGACGGCGCCATCACCAACGTCTTGCACCTGAGCTACATGCGTGGGATGTGGCCCGCCCCCGACGCCGAGCAGCTCTTCCCCGCGGCAATTCTGCTGGTGGGCGGGGTGCTTCTCGTCTCTCGCCGAGACACGCGCTGGGCCGTGGTGCCCTACGTGATTGCCGCCTACATGATGTATGTGGCCTGCTCTTCCACGGATGACGCCTTTAGGTCCGTCCTCATTGGCTACTGGTACTCGGACCCCTACCGCATTGGGTCTCTGGCAACGATTTTCTCGGTACCACTCATCTCATACGGACTGGATGCCGTGGTCGAGGGCGCGTGCAAACTTGTGCGCCTGACGCCCGTGCGCGGCTGGCGCGCGCTTCCTGCAGTCGCGGCGCTTGTCGTGGCAGCGGCCTACGTGCCGCTAGCGCTCTTCTACCCTGGCCAGGCCCGCAGTGGTTTTAGCTACGAGAAGAGCAGCCCCTGGGACACCTACGAAAGCTACGCATGCCGTGCCTACTCGCACGACGCGCCACTCACCTACCAGGAGACGGACTTCATGGAGAGCGTTCACCGCCTGGTGGGTGACGAGCTGGTCATCAATCAGCCCTTCGACGGGAGTGTCTTTGGCTATGGCGTCACGGGGCTGCGCTGTTACTACCGCTTCTTCTCGGGCTACGGCACAAGCAGCGAGACCTGGCAGAGCCGTGTGATTCGCCAGAGGCTCTATAACATTGCCAACGACCCGCAGGTGCAGGAGGCCGTTGAGTCCGTGGGGGCACGCTACGTCCTGGTCATGAGCACGGACGAGCGCAACAACACCTTTGTGAAGGACACCTACGACGCTACCAAGTGGCGCGGCACCAACTACATCACCGACGACACACCCGGCTTCGAGCTGGTGCTCGAGGAGAACGGCTACAAGCTCTACCGCATCACCGCTGCTGAGTGAGACAAGGGGACAGTCCCTTTGTCTCATTCAAACTCATCGATGAGACAAGGGGACTGTCCCCTTGTCTCATGCTCGACCTCATCGAAGGTGGGGATCGAGCGCTGGGCACCCTCGCGGGTGGTTGCCAGGGCACCGGCCACCGAGGCCCAACGCAGGGCATCGATAATGTCGAGCCCATGCGAGAGCTGCACCGCAAGGGCACCAAGGTACGCGTCGCCAGCGGCAGTGGTGTCCACCGCGTCCACCTTGTAGGGCTCCACGCGGTACATGTCGTCGGCGATGAGCGCAACCGAACCGCGCGACCCAAGCGTGATGACCGTGGTTGCCACGCCACGCGCCGAGAATGCCATGAGCGCGCGCATGCAGCCAGTCTCGGTCTCGGGCGAGATATCCGTGAGCGCCTGGCACTCGGTCTCGTTTACGCAAAGAAGGTCAATCGACTGGTAGATGTCCGACGGGAGCGGCGCCGCCGGGGCGGCGTTCAAGATGGTGTAGAGGCCAGACTCGCGTGCGTAGGCGATGGCGTCCATGGTGGCGTCAATGTCGCATTCAAGCTGCGTGAGAAAGATGTCGCCAGGCTCCGCGATGTCATCGATGACCGAGCAGACCACGTCAGCGTGAGTGACGGCGTTGGCGCCCGGATCCACAACGATGCGATTGTCGCCTTGCGCACGAAGGATGGTTGCCGTGCCGGTGGGAACGTCCTTCAGGGCGCGGACGCGCTCGCAGAGGACGCCAGCCTCCACGAGCGACTGCACCAGGCGCGTGCCAAAGACGTCCTTGCCCACGGCGCCCACCATGTGCGTGGTGGCGCCCATGCGCGCAGAGGCCATGGCCTGGTTGGCGCCCTTGCCACCGGGGCTTGCGAGAAAACCCCGGCCAATGATGGTCTCACCGGCCTCGGGGACGCGAGGGCAGCTCACCGAGAGGTCCATGTTGAGCGACCCAAAGACGATGACCTTCGACATGCGCCCTCCATCCCCTTGTCGTCCGGCGGCCTGCCGGTCACGCGGGCCGCTCGCGACGCGTTAGCTCTCCTGGACTTCTCCTGCCATGAGTCGATGGTACATGACCTCGTTGGCGGCAAGCTCCTCGGTATCGCCAAGCGGCTCGAGCTCTGACGTTCCGTACTTGCGCTCCATCGCGCGAGCAATGAGGTAGTCCGCGACGCCGGGGTTCTTGGGCAGGAGCGGCCCGTGGACGTAGGTGCCCACCACGTTCTTGTAGAGCACGCCCTCGTAGCCGGTGATGCCGTCGTTGCCGTGGCCGTAGAGCACGCGCCCCAGCGGGGTGACACCCTCGCCCAGGTGCGTGCGACCGGCGTGGTTCTCGTAGCCAACGATGGGCTGCGGCGAGATGGAGCTCTCCACCACGATGTTGCCAATGAGACGCGGGTCGCCGTGATCGGTGTAGAGGTCCACGAGCGAGAGGCCCTCCACGCGCTCGTCCGCCATGAGGTAGCTCGAACCCAACAGCTGGTAGCCGCCGCACACGGCCGCAAGCACGCCGCCATCCTCAACGAAGGCCCTGATCTCTGCCTGTTCGGCCAGGAGCTTGTCACACACGATACGCTGCTCGCGGTCTGAGCCGCCGCCAATGAAGGCAATGTCCACGCCCGAGAAGGACGGGGTGTCGTCCACGTGGACCTCCATCACGTCCGGCGTGATGCCGCGCCACTCCATGCGGCGGCGCAGACACAGGATGTTGCCGGAGTCGCCGTAGAGGTTCAGGAGCTCCGGGTAGAGGTGGGCAATGCGCAGCGTGCGTCCGCCCTTGGGCGTGGGGCTCCCTGCAGCTTGACTAGTCATGGCGCTCACCCATCCCCTCGAGCTCGGCCTTGGCCGGCCACAGCGCGGAGTAGTTGCACAGCACGTAAAGCGGCCTGTCCAGCGGCACCGAGCCAAGGCGGCCCAGTACCTCGCCCACGGTGGACGCCACGGGCGCCTTGATGCCCGCGTACTTCATGCGCACCTGCACGTCGTTTGCGCGATGGCCACCCGCAAAGGCGAGAAGATCCTTCTCGGAGAGCAGCCGCTCGAAGTCCACGTCCCAGATCCAGGAGATGTCCTTGCCATCGTTGAAGTCGTCGTTTATCACGAAGAAGACGGCCTTTGGACGGGTGTCCGCCTGGAGCAGCGAGATGTTCTGGTTGAAGCCCGTGGGGTTCTTGGCCAGGTTGAGAACCACCTCGCGCCCGCCCACCGTGAAGTGCTGGAGGCGGCCGTTCTCGGGGTGGTAGCCGTCGAGTGCCGCCTGGAACGCGGCTGCGTTCACGCCCGCAAGATGCGCCGCCGCAGCAGCGGCAAGCAGGTTGTAGACCATGTACACGCCGCCAAAGCCTGCTGAGACGTGCGCCGTGCCCCCCTCGGGGAAGGCCACGTCAAAGGCCACGCCATGGGCGTCCACGCGAACGCCGGTAGCGACAAAGTCGAGCTTGGGGCGCCCGAAGTCGCCGTTGGGGCAGCGGAAGGCGCCAAGCTGGGCGTAGGCACGGTAGTCGTAGGCAAGCTCGGCTCCGCACACCTGGCAAAAGCGAGCCTCGGGCACGCGGTCGGGTGGAAGATGGAGATCTTCCCCTATGCCAAAGGCAAGGACCTTGGTGCCCGCCTTCTGCGCGCGGAGCGCCACGCCCACGGAAAGCGGGTCGTCCCCGCACACCACGAGCGTAGTCGAAGGCGAGGCCGCAAGCGCGGCAACGATGGTGTCCTGCACGTGGTCTATCTCGCCAGCGCGATCGAGCTGGTCGCGGAAGAGGTTAAGAAGCACGAGGTAGCGAGGCTGCAGCTGCGGCAGGATGTGAACGGTCGAGAGCTCGTCGGCCTCCATGACCGCCCAGTCCGCACCGCTGCCGGGAAGCAGAGCGGCAGCCACGCCGGCAGCCATGTTGGCGCCCGCGCGGTTGCACAGCACCGTGCGGCCCGAACGCTCGATGGCATTGGCCAGCACGTTGTTGGTGGTTGTCTTGCCATTGGTGCCGCAGACCACAATGGCACCCTCGGAGAGCTTGGGTGCCAGGTGGGCTATGGCGTTTGGATCAACTGCAAGCGCGACCCTGCCGGGCATCTGGGATGCGTTGCGATGGAGCACGCGGTGCAGGCCCCAGGATGTAAGGCGCCCCAGGCCAACGGCGCAGGCGTTGCGAACCCCCATGCGCTATGCCTTCCCGCCGCGCGTGGCGGCCGCCGGGGCCTTGTCATCTGCGGCGTCCGCGGCAGGTGCGGCCTCGTCGGCGTCCTTCTCGGCCTCAACGCTGCGCTTGTACTCCTCGGGCGTGAGCACGTCCTCGATGCGCAGGTTGACACCCGCAACCTCCAGCCCCGTCATGCCTGTGACCTGCTTCACGATGGCCTTCTTCACGTCCTCGAAGACCTGCGGCGCATAGGCACCGTACTCGATGAGCACCGAGACGTTCACCTTGACGGCGCTCTCGGGCGTAACCTCGACCGAGACTCCCTTCGTAGTGTCGGAGGCGCCAAAGGCGTCCTGCACTCGGTTGAGCCAGCTGCCCTTCATGCCCACGACGCCGGGCACGTCCCGCATGGCGATGGCAACGATCTTCTCGATGACGCCATTGGAGAACGTGAGGGAGTCCTCGGAATCCGAGTCCTCCGCAATGTCGATGTCCTGGCCTTGGACAGGCTGGACGGCGGATGCCGTGCTGGCTACGATGCCGGCATCTGTCGGGGTCTCGGCCTCCCGTGCGCTGTTCTCGGTATCCATGCTCGCTCCTCCTGATGTGGGCTGATGCTTGCGATGTTACGTTGCGTGGTCTCTAGTGGCCGTCGCGGTCCCTAGTGGCCGTCGCGGTCCCTAGTGGCCGTCGCGGTCCCTAAAGAGCTTACCCAGGGCTCGCAGAATCTTGGGGTCGCCGTCCGCCTGCTGGCCAATGGCCACGCCAATGAGCACGAGAAGCACTAGCAAAAGCGTGCGCCAGAAGCCAATTGCTGCCATCACAATGGCAACGAGAAGACCGCAGACGCCGCCCAAGAAGGCGTTCTCGTGGCCGGGGAAGGTTCTGCTCACCCAGGCAGAGGCCTTGTCGACCCCGCTCTGGGAATCCGCGACGCTGTCGCCTGCGGCGTCCCCATGCGGCGCGCCTGAGGCAGGCGAGGCCTGCTCGGCACTTCTCGCCTTTGGCGTCTCGCCCTTCTCTGCCTGGTGGACCTGCTGGTCCTCGGCCTCGACCTTCGCCCGAGGCGCCTTGGTGAACTCGTCGCTCATGGCTAGGCCTCCCCGCTCTGGTCGTGGTTGTCATCGTCTGCCGTTGCGGCACCCCCGTCGTGCCCCGTGCCCATGGGAACCGTAATGGCACCATAGGATGCCGTCTGGGAAACGGGCGCCGCGGCCTCCTCGTCAAAGGGCTCCGACTGATGGTCCGTTACGGGGAGGTCAACGGTGGTCGACGCCACCTGCGATGAGGTGGGCACGCTCACGTCGCCCGCCGCCGGCGAAGCCGTGGGCTCCTTGGGCTCCACGAACTCTAGGCTCACGTCCTCGAGCTTGTCACCGCACACGGCAGTAAGGCCCTGCACCAGCTCCTCGTGAAGCTCGGTGCCCTTCTGCACCACGTCCACGCTCTCGTGCGGCAGCACGCGAACGTGCACGCGCACGTGCCCGCGCTTCTTGGCGCTCACGTAGACGCGGTCTGCCGAGCAGGTGCCGTCGGCCTCGACAGTATGCTTGGCCTGCGACGCAATGGCGTCACGCGAGACGGAGATGGTACCGCCGTCGACCGTGGTCACCTCAACAGTACGCACCCGGCGCGAGAAGATCGAACGAAAAAGCAGGATGAGCAGGCCAGCCACCGTGATGAGGAGCAGCGCCTCCACCACGGTGTAGTACTCCGGCAGCGAGAAGAGCGCCGAAGCCTGGGCCGTCCAGGGACCCAGCCACGTGAGCACGAACGCAGCCAGGCACAGAAGTCCTGACAGCGAGAAGACGAACATGCAGAAGCGCTTGAACCCACCCATGCGCAACTCCCCTGTCGAGCGCCGTCCCGACGGCATGGCCGTCGGCCTGACAAAGAAGAGCATACCCCTTTGGCGCGACACTAATTGGGCCGCCAGATTGCGGGCAGCCGCCCGCAGGAGCGCAGCCTTAGTCTGTGAACGTACGCGCCGTGGGCGTCTGACGCACCTGAAGCGCTCCCGCGCCGGCAGCAGTTGTCACCTGGTACTCGATGGTCGCCGTCTCACCAGGCTCGGTGCTCACGCCAAAGTAGTGCCCATCGAGCCCTTCGAGCTGCCCGTTGGAGCCGCGCTCGTCAAGGCCAGAGACGGTTCCGCCCGCCGGACCAAGAACTATCACGAGAGAGACCATGTCACCTGCATCAGAGGTCATATCGGAGCCACCGGTAATGTATGCCGGCGCAGATGCCGCCTCCTCATCGGTCATGCGGTTGGTGATGGTAGTGGTCACGTCGTACGTGGTGGTGCCGTCGCTATTCTTGGTTGCCGCCCCCACGGTAGTGCGCAGGTCCATGTACCAGTCCATCTTTGCCCAGGTGTTGTCGTTCACGTAGACGCCAAGCACGGGCTGGGTCGGGTCGCTGTCAAGCTCGCCCGCAACCCCCAGCTCCTTCATGGCGGCCTCCTCGGAGTCGTCTGCCATCCAAACCTGCAGTCGACGATCCTCGCCAGACTGGCGGATGAGCTTTGTGAGGTCATCCACCCCCACCGACCCCAGCGAGCTCATAAGCTGGTTAAAGCACAGGCCCGCGACCTCGGCAAACATCGCGTCCTGCTTTGCGCCCTCGGGATACTTCCAGTAGATGTCCGAAAGCAGCACCTGCGCCGCGTTGGTGCCATCGACGGCCGTCCCATCGGACGCCACAACGCCACCGGTAAGAGCAAGAAGGTTCTGCAGGAACACGGGGTCAATGGCGATGACGCCCTCCACCTGCTGGTCGCTGTGGTACTGGTTCCATCCCTCAGCAAGGTAGGCACCGGCGTGGGTGAAGTCTGGCGTGAAGTTTGCCCAGGAGGCCGCAATTGCAGGTGCATCGCCGAGAAGCGAGCGCTCCTCATCGGTGATGTTGATATTGACATCAAAGCCTTCGCCGAGAGGGGTTGACTCGCCCAGGCTAATTACGCCATCCGAAACGGTTAGGGGGATGCGGGCACCAGGCAGGCCGCCCGTGGCCCTTAGCTCGGAGTTGTTCTGCGCGACTACGAGGTAGGTTCGCGTAGTCCCATTTGCGCCGAGAAGCCCGGGCAGGCTGGGAGCGATCTTGTCAGCAGTCTGTGCAGCCTCGTCCGCAGTAGAGAGAAGATCTTGGGCCTTCTCCACGTAGTTGTTTACCTTCGAGATAGAACCGGACTGGATGTCATTTGCGCGCTGCGAGCAGGCCGAAATCGTGGGCGAGACGTCCGAAAGTGCATCTACGAGGCTCTGGATAGCGGCAACGTCCACTCTGCCGTCAGAGAGCAGAGAGGACATGGAGACCCCCGAGAGGCTCTGCGCCATAGGTACAAGGACCTTTGAGCCCATGTCATCCGCAATGCTCGCAAGCTGTTGCGCGTTCTTCACGTCCTGGCCAACAACAGGCAGGTTTGCAGCAATGCCCCAAAGAGCGCCACTGGTCTGCTGGTGCATGTCCGATGCAGCGCTGGCAAAGGAATTGGCATTTGTAAGCAGCGTGTTGCCGTCTCCGGAGGTGAGGTTCTCCTTCATGGAGGAGGCGGTTGAAGTGATTACCTTGGCGTCCGCCTGTACCTCCTGAGCAGAGCGGTAGAGAAGGAAGCCGCAGGCACCGATGGCAGCGACAAGTGCGAGAACAATCACAAGCACCACGCGACCGGGATGATGTTGGCGGCGCTTCTTGCCGCGATTGGGCTGGTTAGGGTTACTCAGGTACACGTTCATCTGCGGCAGAGGCTCAACGGGCGTGGTCACCTGATTGTCCACGAAGCCATACGTCTGGTCCGTACCGGAGAACCGCTCGTCGGGGAACTGCTGGGTGCCCTCAAAGCCCGACGCGTCGCCAACAGAGGAACGGCTAAACTGCTCGTCTCTCGCATCCTTAGGATCTTTAGGCTTTGCGAAGTGCGCGCCTCGCGGACTGTCTGCCATGCTGCCCCCAATACGAAAACCGGCCACGTGATGGGTCGGCGAGCCATCTTTTGCTGCTTTCGCCTGCTCGATATTCTTGCATACAAATATTTAAGATACGCGCGTCACGCGTCCGCGAGGGCGCCAGCCTGCAAAGTCCAGACAACGGGCATGCGATGAGACAAAGGGACAGTCCCTTTGTCTCATCGCAGCTTCACGCCGAGCAAGCCCGCGAGGTCTGGCAGCTGGTCGATGCCCACGGCGGCATCGCGCAGCTCTCGAAACGTGTCGCTCATGCGGACGCCCGCGATGTTGCAGCTGGTAAGGTCCACACCCGCAAGGCGCGTCTGGAAGAGCTCCGCACGCGTGAGGTCGCAGCCCTCGAGGACGAGCCGGCTGCGCAGGCGAAGCTGCGAGAGGGACGCCTCGCGCAAGTCGCACGCAGAGAACGAGACGCGCTCGAGCTTGGACTCTGCAAGCCCCACGTACGAGAGGTTGCACCCCGTGAAGCGTGTGCGAACTAGGACAGACTTGTGGAGGTCGGCACCAACCAGACGGCACTCGAACACCCGCGTGTCTCGCCAGAATCCGGTGTTGCCCTGAACATTGGCCAGGTCGCAGCCCGTGAGCGTGCAACGCTCGAAGCTAGGGCGCTCCAGGTGCGCAGAGGCAAGGACGCACGAGTCAAACGTGCAGTCCTCAAACTCCACGTGGCCAAGGTCCTCTCCCGAGAGGTCCTCCCTCACAAACTCGCGGCCGCGAACGTCTCCGTCACTCTGAGCTATGGCTTCGAGTATCTCGCTCACGGCGTTCTACTCCTCGGGCCACACGAAATCGAAGCTTCCGGCCTCGCCACCATCGATGAGGAGGTTCTGCCCAGTCATGAAGCGATTGGTGACGGCAACGAAGTAGACCCACTCTGCGATTTCCTCCGGCGTCGCCCAGCGGCGCAGCGGCGTGAGGGACATGATGCGCTCCCAGAACACGGGGTCGTCCATCACGGGACGGTTGAGCTCGGTCAAGACGCCGCCGGGATCCACGCTGTTGCAGGTGGCCTGGGGTGCCAGGCGCTGAGCGAGGTTCTTGGCGTAGGCAAGCACGCCACCCTTCGAAGCGGCATACTCGGGGAACTCCGCGCCCGTGTGGCCGCTCGAGGAGCCCACCAGCACCACAGCGCGGACCTGCGGCGCTGGCGTACGGCCTCCCGGCGCAAACGCGTAGCGCTCGCACACGTTAATGGCACCCTTGAGGTTGACGTCGATGTCCGCCCCACTGTCCTGCACGCCCGCGTTGCTCACGATGACCTGCGGCGCGATGTCCGCAGGCAGCGCCTCTCGGTCACGCACATCGGCAACAGCGTGCTGGTAGCGCGGGTGCTCAATCGAGGCAGGAAGCACGTCGAGCCCCCACACACGATGCCCGCGCGCAAGGAAGAGCTCCGCCGTTGCCCGGCCGATGCCGCGCGACGCGCCTGTGACCAGCACGTCCAGCGAACGTCCCCCAGCGTCAAGCGGCAATGAGACAAAGGGACTGTCCCCTTGTCTCATCTCGTGGCCTCCGCGGTGTGCAGGCGCAGGTAGTTCTCGCCCACGCCATCGCGCTCCCAGCTCCGAACCACGCGGAAGCCCACCGGCGAGAGGAACACCTCGCACGCAAGTTCAACGAGCGCACCCGTGAGCGAGCACATGACCACCTGCGCCCAGGTCCAGCCAAAGAACGTGTGGCTCACGATGGTCGCGAAGACAAAGTTGTCCACAAACTGACCCACCATGGTGCTCATGTAGGAGCGCAGCGCGAAGGTCCCAAAGGTGTTCTTCTTGAGCCTTCGACCAATCCCCTCGTTGAGCAGGGAGTTCACGACGGACGAGCAGAGCATAGAGACGGTCGAGCCAAACACCACGTACCAGGAGCCGCCAAACGTGGCATTGAGCGCCGTGTTTACCTGCAGGCTTTCCGTATCGTAGTAGGCACCCCACATACCGGGCGTGAGGCTCATAAGCCAGAAGAGCAGGCATACGGCCAGGTTGATAGCCTCGGCGAGAACGCTCACCTTAATGGAGGCGTTGGCGCCAAAGCGCTTGCAGATCATATCCATGCAGAGGAAGCTCACCCAGCTCACGGTGATGCCGCAATCGAGCGCCAGCCATGGGAGCGACACCAGCTCCTTGTTTGCGAGGAGGTTCATCACGATGACGCTCACCACAAAGAGCGTGACGGTGGTGCTGGGGATGTTTCTGAGGAGGACCTTGTAGTCCTCAAGGGTTCGCTTGAGCATGCGTATCTCCCGGTTTTGGATTGGCAAGCAGGTTTTACCTGGGACTGCTTGGAGGGCCGCCCGTGCGGCCGGAAAACATAGTAGCGCAGGAACCGTGGTTGCCGCTTGGTGAAAATCGAGCCACCTTCTCGGGAACCGAAAGCGCGGGCGCCATCGCTCGAGGCGCCCGCGTACGGATTCGCTACCTCCCTAGAGGCCTGTACGAGCCCGTCAGGCGCTTTCGGCGTCGCAGCTGCGCGACAAAGTTCGCGAGCAGCACCAGCACGCCCGCTGCCGCGCACGCGTAGCTCACGGGCACCAGCCAGAAGTTCTCGTGCAGCATGCCGCTCGCGTCCACGTAGCTCACCGAGTTCTCGGCCACCATGGCAAGAACCGTCGCAATCACAATGAGTACCGATCCCACGATGGACATTACGAGACTCATGCGCATCCACCTGCCCTCGCTGCCGTCGCGGATGAGCTTGTCGGCCATGTCGTTCTTCTCGCCTGTCTTACGTGTCATGTCCTCTCCTCCCAGGATAAGCTCGTCAAGGGAGACGTCAAACGTCCGGGACATGGCGATGACCACCTCGATGTCGGGCAGGTTGCGGCCGTTCTCCCAATTGGAGACCGCCTGCCGCGTCACCCCAAGGCGCGACGCGAACTGCTCCTGCGTAAGGCCCGCGCCGGTGCGCACGGCCTTGACCCTCTCGCCAAATTCCATCGGTTCCCCTCCCCTCCTGGGCCCAGCATCACCCGGGCGAAGACTCCACGCAAGAAAGCATAGCTTGCATGGGCAAAAGCGGCACGACAGCAGAACTGTCGTGCCATCTACCAGTACGTTTGTCCCACGCACTGCGCCAGAAGATGGTGACTCGATGTGCACGCGGGGAATCGCGTAAGCTAGTTCCTCGCACGTTTACTCGTTGTTAGGAGCACCATTTCATGGCCAAGCGCCGCAGCACCACCGCATCCACTCCCGCCATCACTGCCGAGAAGGACCTCCCCACCCGCTTCGAGAACCTCGGCCTCTCCGAACGCGCCCTCGCCGCCGTGGGCGACATGGGCTATGAGGCGCCCACGCCGGTCCAAGCGGCCTCGATTCCTGCCATTCTCGCAGGTACCGATGTCATGGCCGCCGCGCAGACGGGCACCGGGAAGACGGCCGCCTTCCTGCTTCCCGCACTCGACCGCCTGGGCCACGCGCGCCACGGGCAAGGGCCGCTCATGCTTGTGGTCACGCCCACGCGCGAGCTTGCCGCCCAGATCGAGGAGGTCGCAAACGCCATATGCGCAAGCACGGAGCACACGGCAACGGTCCTCGTGGGCGGTGTCTCCTACGAGCCCCAGCGCGCCGCGCTCCATAAGGGGTGCGACCTGGTGGTTGCCACGCCGGGACGCCTCATCGACCTCATCAACTCGGGCGACTGTAACCTCTCGCAGGTAGAGACCCTCGTTCTGGACGAGGCCGACCGCATGCTCGACATGGGCTTCCTGCCCGACATGCGCCGCATCGTGACCAAGACGCCGGCCTCACGCCAGACCCTGCTTTTCTCGGCAACGCTCTCCGATGACGTTCTGGACAACACAAAGTCGCTGGTTCACAACCCCGTGCGCATCGAAATAGCGCACAAGGGCACGGCCGCCGAGACGATTGACCAGTACGTGCTGCCCATCTCGCACGAGGCCAAAAACGACGCCCTCATCGAGATTCTGCACCGCGAAGGCGCAGAGCGCGTGATTGTCTTTGTGCGCGGCAAGCACCGCGCCGACGCCGTCTGCCGGCGCCTGCGCAAGGCAGGCATCGAGTGCGCCCCCATCCACGGCAACCGCAACCAGAACCAGCGCGCCAGCGCGCTGAGGCGCTTTGCCGACGGCGAAGTGGGCGTGCTGGTGGCAACCGACGTCCTGGCGCGCGGCATCGACATCCCCAACGTGGCATATGTGGTCAACCTCGACGTGCCCTCGGACGCCGAGGACTACATCCACCGCATTGGACGCACCGGACGCGCGGGCGAATATGGCTGGGCGCTCACCTTCGCCACGCCCGAGGAAGAATTCGACCTGCGCGACATCGAGCAGCTCATGGGCAAGAACATCCCTGTGTACCCCCGTGCGCAGGGCATCCCCTTGGGCGAGAAACCGCTGGTACTTGCCCCCAATCGCACGCCCGCTGACCGTCTGCCCGGCAAGAAGGAGCGCAAGAAGCTGGTGGACGAGCGCCGCGAGGAGCGCATGGCCCGCACCGCGGAGATCGTGGCGAGCCGCTCCCAGCACCAGCGCAAGGCGCAACCAAAACGTACGGCCAGCAAGGGCCGACCAGTCGAGAGCGCCATTCCACCCGAGAAGCCCAAGGCGGGCCATCGTCGCGGGAAATCCGCCCCTCAGCAGCGTTCTCAGGCAAAGGGGCGAAATACAGCCGGCTGGGCAGGCGGGGAAAAGGGTAGACTCCATCCCGGCGACCACGGCGGCATGCCGCGCCGCTAGGTCTGTCAGCAACGTTTGGGCTGCTGCCCTGCATCGAAACGCTTCTCGTTACACAAAAAATCGCTCCGTTGCGCCGAACTGCCCTTCGTTACACGCAACTTTTTGAGATTTCAAAGTATCGACTCTTGGATGGCACAATATGTTGTGTCATCCAAGTTTTTCGCACACAACATGCATTATCTGTACTTCACCTAATGCCTAAACTACGTGTAACGAAGGGCAGTTCGGCGCACGGAACGCGAAAAATGTGTAACGAAGGCCCTTTCGATGCAGCGTAATTATTATAGAAGTTGTGACTACAACAGTTCACGCCTCCTTACTCTCATATGCTGACTTCGACAAACGGCGCCGGCTCGCAACGTACCTCCGCAAGCGGCACGGCGCACCAGGCCAGACGGCCTGGCCAAGAGACCAGGAGCAGCCATGAGCAAGATACTTGACCTCAACAAGAGCGTTCACGACCTCGCCGAGGAATTCCCCGAGTTCACCCAGGTCATGGCGAGCCTAGGCTTTACGGATATCACCAAGCCCGCTGCGCTCAACACGGTTGGCCGCGTGATGACCGTCCCGCGCGGGTGCTCCATCAAGGGCATCAGCCTGGACGACGCCGTAAAGGCGTTCGAGGCCGCCGGCTTCACGGTCGAGGGCGAGGGCGCCAGCCAGGACGCGCCCGCCACCGAAGCCGCGCCCAAGGCCGACGCCACCAGCAACCAGCAGGTAGACGCACCTCTCGGCACCAAGGTCGAAGGCCTCGACGAGGCCGGCCGCGCAAAGCTCCTCGAGAGCTACATAGCGCGCCTCTCTTCCGGCGAGTCGCTCGAGGATGTGCGCGCGGACTTTGTCGCGAACTTCAGCGACGTGGACGCCGGCGAGATTGCCCGCGCCGAGCAGGGCCTCATTGAGGGCGGCGCAAAGATCGACGACGTCCAGCGCCTCTGCGACGTCCACTCCGCGCTGTTCCACGGCGCCACCCGCGAGGAGAAGATTGCCAACGCCGAAGAGGCAGTGATGGGCTCGCTCACACAGGGCGCGGGCGACCTCAACACAAGGTTCCTCACCAACCTCCCCGGCCATCCCATGCACGTGTTCTCCCTCGAGAACCAGGCCATCTCCGAGCAGATCGCCCGCACGCGTGCCGCGCTGGACACCCCCGACGCCATGGATGAGCTGCGCACCCTCTCCCAGCTGGGCGTCCACTACGCCAAGAAGGGCGACCTCCTCTACCCCGTCCTCAAGGTCCGTCACGGCTACTCCGGTCCCTCCGACGTCATGTGGGGCGTCGACGACGAGATCCGCGCCGAGCTGCGCGCGCTTCTCGGCGCCAAGGAGCAGGACGCGGCTTGGCTCGAGCGCGCCGAGAAGGTCCTCACCCGCGCCGACGAGATGGTCTACAAGGAGGCAAACATCCTGCTGCCCCTGTGCGCCCAGAACTTCTCGGGTGACGAGTGGCTCCAGATGTACGCCGACCTCAAGGGCTATGACCTGTGCCTCATTGACGAAGCCGGCACCTGGGGCGCCGGCGAGGAGTACTTCCAGCAGCGCGCGGCGGCAGCCGAGAAGAGCGCGGGCAACCAGGCTGACGCCGCAGGCGCGGTGCAGCTGCCCACCGGCCGCCTGACGCCCGCCCAGCTCGATGCGATGCTCAACACCATCCCGCTGGAGATCACCTTCGTCGACGACACCGATATCAACCGCTACTGGAACGACGACGGCGAGAAGAAGCTCTTCAAGCGCCCGTCTTCGGCGCTGGACCGCGAGGTCTGGAGCTGCCACCCGCCCAAAATCCAGGAGATGGTGCGCCATGTGATCGCCACGCTCAAGAGCGGTGAGCAGGACTCCGTCGACATCTGGATGGAGAAGGAGGGCGAGCCCGTGCTGGTGCGCTACATGGCCGTGCGCGACCGCGAGGGTTCTTACGTTGGCACCATGGAGGTGGTCCAGCGCATGGGGTTCGCGCGAGACCACTTCAAGGCATAGGCGTCGCGGGTTTTCCGCGCGTCACAAGATAAAACATCGAACCGCAAGATCAAAGGAGCAGCACATGAACGAGATCCAGAACGAGCTTGCCGGGGCCACCGTTGCCCTTGGCGCAACCATCACCGCCGCCATGGACGACGCACCTGGCTTTGTCCCCTGTGGAACTCCCGCGCAGGTAGTCCTTGACGCGCTGAACGCCGCCGGTACCGCCGAGCCCGAGGCCGACCTTCCGCAGCGCGTCGCGCAGGTGCGCGGATTTGTCGAGCACGTCTCCGGCCACCGCGGGGTGCCCGCACACGCCGGAACGGACGTTGCGGCCCTCTCGCCCGCCGGCAAGCAGCTTCTCGACTCGCTGCTCGGCTTTGCTGCCAGCGCAAACGCCGAGACCCTCTCGCAGGATGCCACCTCGTGGCTCTATCGCTCGCTTGCCGCCCTCGAGACCGGCGATGACGAGAAGGTCAGCGCGCAGCTCGCCGCAGCCCCGCGCGCCTAACCGAGGGAATCTCACGCACAAAGCCACGGCGCCCAGGCTAGTTCTGGGCGCCGTTTTTCGTGAAATAGCCATCCTGGCCGAATCGCGCATCTCCTAGAGTTGGCTCCTGCTGGCGTACGCGCCGCAGTGCTCGCATACAGAAAATAGGGATCCGGCGCGTGGTTTCCGCGAAACACAAAGACTACGTTGAAGCAGGATACCGGGCTGACGCATAAAAAGGTCCTATCGGACGGGATTTTCGACCTCGCTGCATTCCGTTCGATAAGGCATTTTTGTACATGAAAAAGAACACCGACATTCATCAATCCCATTCGTTCATCCACTAACCACTGCATATTGTGTTGTCGAACAAACTAACCACAACCACTGGCATTTATTGTCACTAATCTGATAGCATATTTTCCCGACGGCTGGACGGCCGACCAACCGCGAGCAAAGCGGAGCCATCACGCATTCAGCGCGCCGCCCGTCGCCCAACTCACGCACAAGCGGCTCCCGCGTCGCGGATCGGGGATCACATGCAGGTAACCAAGCGAGATGGCCGCACCGAGGCCTACGACAGACAGAAAATCGCCCGCGCCATGGGCAAAGCACTCGCCGAGACGGCAGACCCCGTTGCCAGCGACGCGTCCGCGTTGGAGGCGCTCCTCGCACGCGTGGAGCAAGCCCTCGTCGCAACGGGCGCAACGGAGGTCGAGCAAATCCAGGACCTGGTAGAGCGCACGCTCATGGAAACCGGCCACTACGACGCCGCTAAGGCCTACATCCTCTATCGTCATCGCCGCGCGGAGCTGCGCGCAGCCCGCCGCTCCATCTGCGCGCTGGCGCTCGCCGAGCCCGCAGGCACCGGCGCCAGCCAGCCCGCCGGCGCATCCGGCGCTGCTCGCGACTTGGACGCCGTTCTCGCCAAGATCTCGCGCGACTTTGACCCCACCACCTATCCCCTCCCCGCGCTCGCGGCCAAGTTCCAGGGATTCGCCAAGCCCTCGATGTCCGCCGACGACCGAGAAAATGCGCTGGTACGCGCCGCCGTTGAGCTCACGACACCAGAGGCTCCCGCCTGGGGCCTCATCGCCGGCCGGCTCCTCTCCTTTGTCGCCCAGCGCCGCCTTGCCAAGGAGGAGCAGGCCCGTGGCCTGACCAGCCTCTACGACAAGATCCGCTACCTCACCGACCAGGGCCTCTACGGCAGCTACATTCTTGAGAACTACTCGCGCGAGGAGATCGACCAGGCCGCCTCCTGGCTCGACCGCACGCGCGACGAGCTGCTTGACTACCCCGGCCTTGACCTGCTGCTCAAGCGCTACGTGATATGCAGCCACGACCACGTGCCCCTGGAGTCCCCGCAGGAGATGTTCATGGGCATCGCGCTGCACCTCGCCCTGCGCGAGCGCCCGGAAGCGCGCATGGAGTGGGTGCGCCGCTTCTACGACATGCTCAGCCAGCTCGAGGTCACCATGGCCACGCCCACCATGTCGAACGCGCGCAAGCCGCACCACCAGCTCTCGAGCTGCTTCATCGATACCGTCCCCGACAGCCTCGAGGGCATCTACCGTAGCGTGGACAACTTTGCCATGGTCTCGAAGTTTGGCGGCGGCATGGGCATGTACCTCGGAAAAGTCCGCGCCAAGGGAGGAAGCATCCGCGGTTTCGAGGGCGCTGCTGGCGGCGTGGTGCGCTGGATCCGCGTGATCAACGACACCGCTGTGGCCGTGGACCAGCTCGGCATGCGCGCAGGTGCCGTGGCCGTCTACCTGGACGCCTGGCACCGCGACCTGCCGGAGTTTCTGCAGCTACGCACGAACAACGGCGACGACCGCATGAAGGCGCACGACGTCTTCCCGGCCGTCTGCTACCCAGACCTCTTCTGGCGCATGGCCGAGCAGGACCTCGACCAGCCCTGGCACCTCATGTGCCCCCATGACATCCTCACGGTGAAGGGCTACGCGCTGGAGGACTACTTTGGCGAGGAGTGGGAGCGCCGCTACCTCGAGTGCGTTTCCGACCCGCGCATCCCCAAGCGCACCGTCACCGTGAAGGACGTCGTGCGCCTAGTGCTGCGCAGCGCCGTCGAGACGGGCACGCCGTTCGCGTTCATGCGCGACACCGTGAACCGCGCGAACCCCAACCCGCACGCCGGCATGATCTACTGCTCCAATCTCTGCACAGAGATCGCCCAGAACACGAGCGAGATCCAGAGCGTCTCACAGGAGGTCGTGACCAGGGACGGCGACACCGTGGTGGTGACCACCACGCGCCCCGGCGACTTTGTGGTGTGCAACCTCGCGAGCCTCTCGCTGGGCCGCCTGCCCGTCGAGGACGACGCCCGCCTTGCCCGCACCGTACAGACTGCCGTGCGTGCCCTGGACAACGTGATCGACCTCAACTTCTACGCCCTCCCCTACGCCAAGGTCACCAACAGGCGCTATCGCTCGGTTGGCCTGGGCGTCTCGGGCTACCACCACATGCTGGCCAAGCGCGGCATCATGTGGGAGAGCGAGGAGCACCTGCGCTTTGCCGATGACGTCTTCGAGCGCATCAACCGCCATGCCATCGAGGCCTCCTGCCAGCTGGCCGAGGAGCGCGGCGCGTACGAGAAGTTCGAGGGCTCGGACTGGCAGACAGGAGCATACTTCGAGAAGCGCGGCTACACGTCGCCCGCGTGGCGTGAGCTCGCAAGCCGCGTGGCCGCTCACGGCATGCGCAATGCGTACCTGCTCGCCGTGGCCCCCACCAGCTCGACATCAATCGTTGCCGGCACCACGGCCGGGCTCGACCCCGTGATGCGCAAGTTCTTCCTCGAGGAGAAGAAGGGCTCCATGCTGCCGCGCGTGGCACCCGAGCTCTCGCCCAAGACCTGGTGGTACTACAAGCCGGCGCACATGATCGACCAGACGTGGAGCATGCGCGCCGCGGGCGTGCGACAGCGCCACATCGACCAGGCGCAGTCGGTAAACCTCTACATCACCAACGAGTACACCATGCGGCAGGTGCTCGACCTCTACCTCGAGGCCTGGCGCGACGGCGTCAAGACCGTCTACTACGTGCGCAGCAAGTCGCTCGAGGTAGAGGAGTGCGAGAGCTGCTCCAGCTAGCGGCCCCGCCTGCGCCACGCCCCCCGACCCGCCGCCCCCGCAGCACCCCATCCACATCAGAAAGGCAACCATGCAGCAAGCAGACAACACGCACCTCTCGCCCAAGGCGCTCTTCAACCCCAACGGCGACACCGATGTGCGCGCACGGCGCCTCATTGGCGGCAACACCACCAACCTCAACGACTTCAACAACGTGAAGTACGCCTGGACCACGGACTGGTACCGCCAGGCCATGAACAACTTCTGGATCCCCGAGGAGATCAACCTCTCGCAGGACGTGAAAGACTACCCCAACCTCCTGCCCGCCGAGCGCACTGCGTACGACAAGATCCTCTCGTTTCTCGTCTTCCTGGACTCGCTGCAAACGGCTAACCTGCCCAGCATTGGCGAGTTCATCACCGCAAACGAGGTCAACCTGTGCCTGCACATCCAGACCTTCCAGGAGTGCGTGCACTCACAGAGCTACTCGTACATGCTTGACACCATCTGCAGCCCCGAGCAGCGCAACGGCATCCTCTACCAGTGGAAGACCGACGAGCACCTGCTGGCGAGAAACACGTTCATCGGCAACCTCTACAACGAGTTCCAGGAGCGCCAGGACGCGCCGACCCTCCTGCGCGTGATGATGGCGAACTTCATCCTCGAGGGCGTGTACTTCTACTCGGGGTTCATGTTCTTCTACAACCTGGCGCGCAACGGCAAGATGCCCGGAAGTGCGCAGGAGATCCGCTACATCAACCGCGACGAGAACACCCACCTGTGGCTGTTCCGCAACATGATCTTGGAGCTCCAGCGAGAGGAACCGCAGCTCTTCTCGTCCAAGGCGGTCGACGACCTGCGCGAGATGCTCGAGGAGGGCGTGCGCCAGGAGGTCGCGTGGGGCCAGTACGTGATTGGCAACGAGATTCCCGGCCTCACGGGGCAGCAGGTGAGCGACTACATCCACTACCTGGGCAACCTTCGCTGGAGCTTGCTGGGGATGGGGCAGCTTTACCCGGAGTTTGCCGAGGAACCGGCGGACATGGCCTGGGTCTCACAGTACAGCAACGCCAACATGGTGAAGACGGACTTCTTCGAGGCGCGCTCGACCGCGTACGCAAAGTCAACGGCCCTGGTGGACGACCTGTAGGGGCGCGGACGATTGCGGGGCACCGCCGCGCGGCCTTGCTTCTCGCCGATACACATTCGTGCCCGAATCTGTGACGCGCCCAAGTCGATACACATTCGGGCAACGAATGTGTATCGACCTCAGGCACGAGAAGCGCGACCTCACGCCACCGCCCCAGCTGAGACAAGCGGGCGACCCCACCTCCGGAGCCGCCCGCCAAAAGACCGCCGTCGCTGCAGCGCCTATTGCCGTCGCTGCACTCCGCCTATAGGTTGTGCTTCTTCAACTTCTGCTCGAAGATCCCGTTCACGATCTGGCTCAGCTGCTCGCGCGCGTCAGCCGGCAGCTCGCCCTCCTGCGCCGCGACGGCGTAGAGGTCCGGATGCTCAAGCTCGATCTTCTCGAACGTCTTGCTCAGCGCGTGCTTGCGCACGAAGAACGGAATCCGCTTCACGCTCTCCTCGGGCACCAGCGCCAGAATCTTCTCGTTAGCGGCCTTCCTGCTCGACGAGCCAATCGGTCCGACTTCCTGCTCTGCCATGATTTCTCCCTTCTCGAAGTGACCGGAGCCATTCTATCCGCACGAGGCAAACGCTATACCGCAGCCCGCAATTCCACGGCGGCTCCACGCGCGAGGGGGAGCAGCGCGCGCTCCGTTACCATGGGGGCAGCAAAACAAGCAGAGGAGACCCATGTCAAACGAGAACCACGCAAAGGCAAAGACGCACGTCAAGCTCCGTCGCGTAGCGCTGGGACTGCTCGCGGCGCTCGCGATCGTCGTGGTCGCCTTTCTCGCCTACGCAAGCACCTACTCTCGGGCAACCACGCGTGCGGAGGCTGCGCTCGCAGGCAGTGACTCCGTCCGCGTAACAGCAACCGCAAACGGCTACCTCTTTGATGGACCGGGCACAGAGGACGCGCTGGTGTTCTATCCCGGCGGCAAGGTCCAGTGCGAGGCCTATGCAGCCCAGCTAGAAAGCATCGCCGAGAAGGGAACGGACGTGTTTCTCGTGCGCATGCCGCTCAACTTTGCGTTTCTCGACATGAACGCCGCGGACTCCATCCTAGGCAGTGGCGAGTACCACTACAGCCACTGGTACGTGGGCGGTCACTCCCTTGGCGGCGCGATGGCCGCCGTCTACGCCGCCGACCACACCAGCGAGCTTGACGGGCTGGTGGTTCTCGCCGCGTACCCCACCAAGAGCCTGCGCGCGCCGGGCTTTAGGATGCTGAGCGTCTACGGCTCCGAGGACGGCGAGGTAGACAAGCTGCAATCCCATGCCGACCTGCGGCCGGACGACTACGCGGAGCTTGTGATCGAGGGCGGCAACCACGCCCAGTTTGGCGACTACGGCGCGCAGGACGGCGACGGAGTTGCCACGATAAGCGTCGAGGAGCAGCAGGGGCTCACCGCAAACGCCGTTGCCGCGTTCACGCAGGGCGAGTAGGGCCAAGCAGGGCGCCAGTCTCCCCTATCGCCTTGCCCGACCCTCCAGCACCAGCATCACGGCGCCGAGCAGCACAATCGCCACGCCACTGATGCCAAACCACGCGCTCACGCCAAGGACCTCCGCAACGGGTGAAGCAACGGCAAGGCCAATGGGCGTCGAGATCATCGAGACAATCTGGAACGCCGAGAAGGCCCGGCCAAGCTTCTCGGGCGCGATGCTCTTCTGCATGTACGCCACGATTGGCACGTCGTAGCAGGTCGCGGTTGCCCCCATCGCGCCGCAGAGAACAACGAACGCCACCCAGCCGCCAAAGCTCCGGGGCAGCAGCCCCGAGGCAAGGCAGGTCGCGCCCAGAGCCACCGTTGCCCAGAACGACGCGCGAACCTCGTTCTTGAGGTTGGCCTTCGCCACCGCGATGCCCGCCACCAGCATCCCCAGCGCCCAGCTCATCTCGACGAGGCTCCCCTCGAAGGCCCCAAGCCCAAAGAAGTCGCTGGTCATGAGCGGATAGAAGGACGAGAGCGGCATGAAGAACACCATGAACACGAGAAGGGAGACTATGACCTGCGTGAGCACGCGGTCCTCCCAGAAGACCGAGAGGCCATCGCGCAGCTCGCGGACGGGGTGGAGCTTGGGGCGCTCCCCCTCCGCACGATGGTCGGGCACGGGAACAATGCCCAGCGTGACGGCGGCAGCCACCGCACCAACGAGGTCCGTCACCAGGATGAGCGCCAGCGGGAGCGCCGCAAAGAGCGCACCGCCAACAACGGGGCCAAGAATATAGGAGGCGCTGCTTATGGCCTGCGCCATGCCGCCGGCCTCAACAAGGGACTCGGCGGGCACGACCTGCGGTACCATCGCCTGCATCGCGGGAGCCTGGAACGAGGTCGCTGCCGCACGGGCGGCGAGAAGCGCAATCACTGCGGCGACCGAGACGCCCCACGAGCCCATTGCCAGCGCAAACGCCGTCGCCATGATGCCCGCGGCAAGGTCCGCCGCGATGCAGACGCGCTTTCGGTTGTGGCGGTCTGCCACGATTCCGGCCGCAGGCGAGAGGATCGCGCCGGGTAGGAACGCCGCAAGGCCCGCAAGTCCCATCGCAGCGGGCGACGCCGTTTCCTGCGCAAGGAACCAGACCAGCGCAAACTGCACCGCCGAGCTTCCCACCTGCGAGACTGCCTGACCCGCTAGGATGGTGTAGTAGCGGCGCCGCCACGCGGGGTTAGGGCGCACGGCCTCCTGCGGGCTCTTGGTTTCCTGGTCATTCACGTCGAGGCTCCGTCCTTCTCGCCAGAACGAAAATGGGGCGAGACTATAGCACGCGCGGGCGAGGGTGTCTAGGGACCATCACTCGCACCAGGTGGTGCGCACCGCTGCCGCAGGGGTACCATGAAGCCGTTTTGCAACGCAACGCTGGGAGGACGCATGGGCGAGCTCACACTGGAGGAACGCGGACAGAGGATTGTCGACGCCTGCCTGGGCGAGAGGAGCGCGAGCCCCTACGAGGTCTTCCGCAATGTCGCACGCAGGGACTTCGTGCGCATGCACGGACCCGAGCACCACGTTCTCGACGGCGCGGCCGTGCTCACCGCGTACCGCAACGCCGGCGGGGAGGTCGACCTTCCCTCGGCGCTTGCCGAGCTCATGTCGCGCGGCCTGCAGATGCCCGGCGCCATGTGTGGCCGTTGGGGGGTGTGCGGCGCCACGGCATCCGTTGGCGCAGCGCTCTCGATCCTTGAGGGGACCGGCCCGCTCACGAGCGACGACTCGTGGGGCAGCCACATGGTGTACACGTCCCGCGCGCTCGAGGCCCTCTCGCGCATCGGCGGGCCGCGTTGCTGCAAGCGCGACGCGTACGTCTCGCTGGAAACCGCCGTCGACTACATACGCGAGCGCTTTGGCGTTCGCCTCGAAAAGGACGACGTCCGCTGCGAGTTCCACCAGCAGAACGCCCAGTGCCTGGGCGAGCGGTGCCCGTTCTTCCCCGAAAGCAGGAGTTAGCGCAGGCCTGCGGCAACCGGTATCTGGCTGCCGCAGCCAAAACCGCCGCCGCACACCGTCCTTAGCGCATAAAAACGCTCTATCGAACGGAGAATGCGGGAGCTCCGCATAAAAAGTCGCTATCGGACGGTGGTCTCGAGGAGCTGATATAAATGTTACAACTATGTTTGCATTAATATGAATATTTATGATGCAACATGCACATTCATGCAAACTTAGTTCTATGTTATATTTCGCAGCGCCACTAGCACCGTCCGATAGAGCATTTTTATGCACAGTCTCCCAATTCGCCGTCCGATAGAACATTTTTATGCAGGCGAAGCCCGAACCCCCGTAGTTTCAGCGATATAAACTGATGAAGGTCAGGACATCCACGGTTTCATCGTCTAGAGTAAGCTGCATATAACTCTTTGAAGGCAGCCAGACGCGCAGCTCACGGCGCCGCAGCGAAAGGACCGCAGATGCAGCAGGTAGACGTAGCCAAGAAGCGCGAGAGCGAAATCAAACTCGTTTCAGAGATGATCGTCCTCTACTGCCGCGGACACCATCACGCCCCCAGCGCACCCTGCGCGGAATGCCAGCAGCTCATCGACTACTGCAGCCTGCGCATACGCCATTGCACATGCAAGGCCGAGAAGACCTTCTGCAGCGCCTGTCCGCAGCCCGCCAAGTAACCGCCTTCACTCGTCCATAATGGGCTCTGGCAACAAAGTGTCATCCGGGCAAGACGGCCCGTTAGCGAAAGGCGCATCATGAATGACTTTGTGTTCCAGTCCCCCACGCGCTTTGTGTTTGGCCGCGGCTATGCCGACAAGGTTGGCGAGGAGGTCGCCGCGCTTGGAGCCAAGCGCGTCCTCCTGGTGTACGGCGGCGGCTCAGTGGTGCGCACGGGGCTTCTCGCCCGCGTGACCTCCTCGCTCGAGGCTGCCGGCGTCGCCCACGTGGAGCTCCCCGGCGTGCGTCCCAACCCCGAGGTTGGCCTGGTGCGCAGGGGCATCGAGCTTGCGCGTGCCGAGAAGGTCGACCTCGTCCTGGCAGTGGGCGGCGGCTCCGTGATCGACTGCTCCAAGGCAATCGCGTTTGGCACGCCCTACCAGGGCGACGTTTGGGACTTCTTCTCGAAGAAGGCAAGCATCGGCGCGTGCCTGCCCGTTGCGTGCGTGCTCACCATTCCCGCCGCGGGCTCCGAGGCCTCGGCCTCCTGTGTCATCAGCAACGACGAGCTCAACCTCAAGCGCGGCGTCAACGGCGACGTGTTCCGCCCGCGCGTGGCGATCCTCGACCCCGAGGTCACCTTCACGCTGCCGCAGTACCAGACGGCGGCCGGCGCGGTGGACATCATCTGCCACATCTGCGAGCGCTTCTTCAGCGCGGCCGGCCCCGTCCCCGTGACGGACAACATCGCGTGCGGCATCATTCGCGCCGTGATGGACGCGGCGAACACCGTGGCCAAGACGCCCGACGACTACGACGCCCGTGCAACAATCATGTGGTCCGGCACGCTCGCCCACAACGACCTCTGCGGGTGCGGCCGCGCATCCGCGCCTGAGAAGCGCGCCGGTGGCTGGGAGAGCCACGGCCTTGAGCACGAGATTTCCGCGCACCGTCCCGAGGTCACGCACGGCGCTGGCCTGGCCGTTATTCTCCCCGCTTGGATGCGCTACGTCTGGCGCTCGAACCCAGAGCGCTTCCTGGCATTTGCCCAGGGCGTCTTTGACGTGGAGCCGGTGGACGAGACGGACGAAGCCACCGAGGATGCCATCACTTACGCCATCGACGAACTGCAGCGCTTCTTCGTTGGCCTGGGCATGCCGCGGACACTCGCCGATCTGAATCTCCAGCCGGCCGAGATCGACGGCTGGATTGGCACGCTGCGCCAGAACAAGGGCGAGCGCTTTGGCGAGCTTAGGCCGCTGACCATGGACGACGCGCGCGCAATCTATCTTTCGGCGTTCTAGCGGCGAGAGAGCGACGGGAGCGACCCTACGCGTTCTTCTCGACAAACCGACGCCAGCAGGCGTCTGCCTCGGCGGCCGCGCGCTCCTCGTCTATGCCCACAAGGTGTCCGCCCTGCATGACGGTCTTGCCGGCAACAACGGTACGGTCCACGGGCCCGCGCCAGCCAACCACGGCCAGCACCGCCTTGGGATCCTTCATCGCGCCCGTAAGCTCCAGCCGGTTGGTGTCAATCATGAAGAGGTCCGCCGCCTTGCCGCTGGCCAGCTGCCCGATCTCCGGACGCCCCAGCACCTTAGCTCCCCCGCGCGTGGCGATCTTGAGCAGGTCGTAGCCGGTGGGCGCGTTGTAGCTCTCGTTGAGGCGATGGAGCAGGAAGCCCACGCGCATCTCCTCCAGCAGGCTGGAGCCGTCGTTGCTTGCCGATCCGTCGACCCCCAGACCCACGGGAATCCCCAGCTTGAGCATGTCGCTCACGCGTGCAACGCCCGAGGACAGCTTCATGTTTGATATGGGGCAGTGCGCCACGCCCGTACCCGTCTGCGCAAGAACGCGCAGCTCGTCGTCGTTAAAGTGGATGCCGTGCGCAAACCACACGTCAGGGCCCACCCAGCCAACGGACTCCATGTACGCCAGCGGGCGCATGCCCGTGGCCTCGATGGTAAAGCGCTCCTCATCCAGGGTCTCGCACAGGTGGGTGTGCAGGCGCACGCCCAGCGAGCGCCCCAGTTTGGCGGACTCTACCAGCAAATCCTTGGTGACGGAGAACGGCGAGCACGGCGCCAGCACCACCTGCCGCATCGAGAACGGCGCCGGATCGTGGAACTTCTCGACCGCGCGCTGAGAGTCGGCAAGAATGGCGTCCACGCTCTGGACCACGGAATCGGGCGGCAGGCCGCCGTCTTTCTTGCTGAGCGACATCGACCCGCGCGAGACAATCATGCGCGCGCCAATTTGCGATGCCGCGTCGAACTCCGCTTCCATGAGGCCGTCCACCCCGTTGGGGAACACGTAGTGGTGGTCGAAGCAGGTGGTACAGCCGCCCTTCACCAGCTCGCCGAGGGCGGAGTACGTGGCGTAGCGCATGACCTCGGGGTCGATGTTCTTCCAGTACTCGTAGAGCGTGGTGAGCCAGGGGAACAGCTCGAGGTTCTGAACCTCGGGGTAGTTGCGCGTGAAGATCTGGTAGAAGTGGTGGTGCGTGTTCACGAGGCCGGGGTAGACGACCTTGCCGCGCGCGTCGATGACCTCGTCGACGGCGGACGGCGCCGCAGCGGCGTTCGCACCGGTGGGACCAACGTAGGTGATGACGCCGTCTATTGCGAGAAGATCCGCGTGGGTGAACACGTGGTCCGCATCGTCGCAGGTAACAATGGTGTCAGCATTCTTTACAAGCAGCGTTCCCATTCCAGTTCCTCTCGTCCAAAGAGACCAACTGGGCGCCCGAGCGCCCAGCCAACGCCCGGCGTGCTGCCGGGACGTTGCCAAGGCGATGGGGGGTGCCACATGCTCGGCCGAGGGCCGCCGGAATCCCATCCGCTTGTTGCTTGAGGGGATTTTAGCGCGCGGGCGCACGCGTCATGCGACGGATTTCGTTGCAACCGCAACACAATAAGACTCGCGCGCCCGCGTCCCCAAGGGCTGTTGCACCAAAATCGGTACTATTCAGTATTTTTTTGAGTTCCGCTTAGTATCGCCTTGCTGGTGGCATTCCCTTACCTGCTGCTCCGTGGTTGGCAAGCATCTTCGTACTTGGCGATTCACTAAAAAGTACTGAGAAGTGCGGTTTTTGGTGCACAGGATGGCGCGGGGAACGGGTGATGGTGCAAAACGGGCCCGAAGCCCCACTCCCTCGGTCATCCCGCGCGAGAAATCTTCGCCATCATGGCAGCCCGTCGACCCACACGCAATGCCCCCGCGGGGAATAGCTCCATTTCTTAAAAAGAAATCGCAGTTGCCCAGTTGGGCGTAACCATTTTTAAGAAAGAGAGCTATTCTCCGCGGACCAAGTACGCGCACGGCACACAAGGCGGCACGAGAACCCCAACCTCACCGCACGACTCCCGAGGCCCCGTCGGAGCCCAGATCCTCGGCCCGATAAGCGTCATAGCCCTCGTAGGCGTACGAGGCGTCGACGCTGCGGGCGAGAAGCGCGACGCTGCGCAGGTCGTCCGAGAGCGCCTGCCCAAGAAGCGCCTTAATCTCGAGGTCGCGCACGGGACTGCGATCCATTGCGAGCAGATAGTCTTCACGCCCAATGCGACTCCAGTCGACCGTGCGGCCAAGCTCGCGGCGGAACATGTGGTCAAGCCAGATGCGCTCCGAGCGCCCGTTGCCCTCGCGGAAGGGATGGGCAATGTTCATCTCGACGTACTTCTCGACAATCTGGTCAAAGTTTTCTTGCGGCATAGTCTCGATTGACCTGATAGCAGACTCAAGATAGATTGCAGAGGCAAATCGGAAGTTGTCCTTCGCTAGGTTCACCGTGCGAATCCTGCCCGCAAAGTCGTAGATATCACCAAAAAGGGCCACGTGGATGGTTTTGAGCGCGAAGAAGGTACCCGGAACAAGTGTGTCCAGCGTCCCATCGCGGTAGAGGGCGAGAGCGGCCAGCTTCGACACGCGCTCCTCCTCATGGGCGAGTTCTACCTCGTCGGAGGCATCGAGCTTGTTCTTGAGCGTCATGGCGCCACCTCGCACGAGTACGACTGGTATTAGGGCGTCCGGCTAAAGGCTCGGCAGTTGCAGCTGCCAGAGCATAGGACTCCCAGATGCTAAATGCAGTGCTGGTACATCATATTCTAGCGGAGGGTGTGCAGAACAATAGACAACCCCCTACCGCGCGCCGGCGTACTTCCTGAGCTCATCCCCGCGCGGTAAAGCACCCCAAATCACACCCTCGTTCCCGGGTGCCGATACTGGCCGTGCTCTCGAGTCCTGTCGTCGTATTGGATGGCGAACTTGGGGCAGCGGTGCAGACAGCCCAGGCACATGATGCAGCGCTCCTTCACCCAGACGGGCCGCCCATCCCTCATCTCGATGGCCTTGTCGGGACACTTCCTCGCGCAGAGCCCGCAGCCAATGCAGGTGTCGTCCAGCGTGAAGTGGGACGTCTTGCGCATCTTCTCGTACTCGGGAAGGGCAACTCGCGACGTGAAGTAGGGCATGGCGTGCCTTGTGAAGTTGCCATGCTCGCGCCGCTCTATCCGCCTGATGACCTCGGAGACCTCCTCGTCTGCCTTACGGTTGGTCTCGGCGACCTTGTCCGGGTCTGAAAGGTCGAAGGTGGGCGTCCAGTTATCCGGCATCCTCACGCTGAAGAGCACGTCCAGGGAGAGGCCCAGCTCGCCCAGCAGCTTCCTCGCCTGCCCGCCCGTGAAACCGGGGGTGGTGCCGTAGGTGGCGACGCAGAAGGCGTACCCAGGCTGCTCCGCCACAAGCACCGAGAAGAACCGCTTCACTATCTCGGGAAGGCCCCAGGCGTAGGTCGGCGTGACGAAGCCGATAACGCCCGACCGAGAAAGGCGTCCGTCACACCCCTGGATACTCCGCGCCTAGTCACCCAAGGCCCCGGTGATCCTCTCGGCCACGTACTTGCTGTTTCCCGTCGCGGAGAAGTAATAGATCATCTTCCGACGCCCCGTTTTATCGACTTCACGCGCTCCTACATTCGAAGGCGCAGCAGAGTTGAGGCGGGACGGATACTTCTCTCATCACATTCTATGCGGGGATGATGGCGTGAGCGAGAGGCCCTAGGGACGTTGCGATGCGAGCAGCCCTCCCCTACCGCGCGCCGGCGAAGGTGCGGGAGACCCGCTGTCGCCAGTCACACAAAAATCGCCCCGGCCATAATTCACCTGACCGAGGCAAAAACTAATTTGCTTGATGCCGTTCAAACTTTGTAATGAGATCACAAAGTGGGATATAGGAGCTGCGGAACTCAGCATCGAGGATGCCGTGGTGATCAAAATTCGGCTGATATTCGGTCATGGAGAACTGTGAATCGACATCCACCCCATTCTTTCGCGCAGCGACTATCACAGCTCCGCGCGCCACCGCCTCCACCACATCACACGCAACAAATGTGACGCCGAGCAGGTCGGCCTTAAGCTGCATCCAGAGAGGATTTCTAGCAGCAGGGCCTATGACCTTTACGCGCACGTCCTTACCCAGTCCCTTACCGTCAGTCATGCACTCGCAGAGCCTTGCAAACTCCATTGTTGTACCCAAGTGTGTTGCGAAAACAAGCTCATCTCGGCTTGTCGTATCCCTCATGCCATAGGTAAGTGCACGGGAGTCTGCGTCTCTATACGGAGGGCCACTACCCCTCAAGTGCGGGACAAACAATACCCGAGAATCGTCGAACTTTCCGTCAAGGTATGACTTGTAGAGCTTGGGCAGACTTTCCCTGTAATAGTCGTCCGGCACATACCCAAGCGTCTTTAGCGACCACTCAAACGAAAGCCCCGCAGACGGCACAGAGGCATACGCCGTGAAAAGAGATGCGTCAACGTAACGTCCATTGGTAATCTGCCGCTTCATCGAAGATTCAGTGAGCATTGGTTTGGCACTAAGGAGAAGTAGTCCCTCCGACGTGCCAGTCGAGTTCAGGGCCTCATTGCCAACCTGAAGGTTGCACGCAGTGGCACCAGACATGTGATCGTGACCGGAAACACAGACTGTGCATGTCTTTGGAAGGCCAGTCTTCCGACTAACCTCGCTCAGAACATGACCGCGAGGAGACCCGCTCTCCATTAACGGTGCAAACAGCTTCCGAGGAAGACCGTAGTGATCAAGTATTTCATCGGACATACGGTCATTTACAACATCGTATGCAGAGGTCCTCGATGCAAGGGTACGATCTTGGGCAAGCTGACCAGAGAGGACCCACGCAACAAAGTCAGCCATCGTAAGCCACGTGGACCCCTGCAGGTTGGCACCATGCTCGCGCATCCAGAGAATCTTGAACAATGCTGAGTTCGAGTGAGTAGGAATCCCCGTAATTTGATAGAGAGTAGTCGAATATCCAGAGGATATCGCTTCCTGAGCATATGACTCACCACGGTTGTCATACCAGAAGATAGACTTGTCAGAATAGCTTCCATCCGAGTGCACCAACACTCCTGACTCGCCCACACTGGCAACAGAGATGAACCCAATCTCCCCGTAGCACTTCCCAGCTGCCGAGACACAGGAGGAAAGCATGTCCAAAATTCCACGCACGAGCGTCCGAATGTCGTAGTCAGTGTTATCTCCTGCTGCAATTGTCGGGCTTGGCATCCTTTCGATATGAATGGGGTCGCACGAGGGAAGTTCGAAGAGCGCTACTTTCGTGTTAGTAGTCCCAACGTCGATGCCAATCGCGAATGGCAATCCTCGTCACCTCACTTTCTACTTGTAGGTATGCCTGCCAGAGGAAGGCGAGGAACACTGAAAGTATCCCCCGCCTTCCACGTAAAGTGAACCTATTCCTGAGTCTCAGCCTGCGGGTGAGTCTGATCATACGTGAGCTTGTAGGTAAGGAACACAAGCCCAGCAACGACAATAGCGATGATAATCGCCGTGATGTTACCAGAGAATACCTGGTAGATGAGATAACGGAACGGGTTGCCGCCATCAAGGAACGCAGTGATGTTAGCGCCGCCGGCAGCTGACATATCGTAACCAACGGTAGTGGCAAGCTGAGTAATGAGGGGCGATGCGGCCGAGCAAATCAGAAGGTCGCCAATAAGGCAAGGAATGGCGATGATGACCGCGCGGACAATGTTCTGGTTGCAAGCAACAACAATCATCGAGCAGAACACCGCAAGGTTGGACAGGTCGGCAACAGGAAGGGTCTGGTTGCCGGGGACAATGAAGGCAAGCAGGATTGCAATTGGGGTAAGGAGAAGGCCAGTTGCGATAATCGCGGGGTTGCCGATTGCAACCGCAATATCGAGACCAATGTAGAAGTCCTTGCGGTCGGGGAACCTCTTGGCCATGAAATCCTTCACACCATCGGAGACGGGGATAAGACCATCCATGAGAATTCGCACCATACGCGGGAGGATGTACATGACCGCCGCAAGATAAATTGCAAGCGAAAGAACGCCCTTGAAATCATAGCCGGCAAGAATGCCAAGCAGAATGCCAAGCATGAAGCCAACCATCATGGGCTCACCAAAGATACCGAACCGCTTCTGAATGTGGACAGGGTCTGCCTGCAGCTTGTTAATCCCCGGAATCTTGTCGAGAATCCAGTTGCCCAGCAGACCAATCGGGAAGAACACAGCACTAGAAAGAGTGGGAAGGGAGATGCCAGGCAGGCCGCAATACTTCTGCGTGAGGGGCGCGCACCAGTCAGCAATCTTAATGATTACGATTGCAGCGATTGCAGATCCAAGCAGTCCGAGGAAGAAGTTGCCTGTCGCAACGTATACAAGAGCGCCAGCAAACGCGAAGTGCCAGTAGTTCCAAATATCGATATCAACCGTCTTAGTCCACTTAAACGCCAGCATCACAAGGTTAATCACAAGAGTGAGCACGATGGCAAAAGGAGCAATCACGGTTCCCCAGGTAATTGCGGATAGAGGTGCCCATCCAAGATCCACATCAGGGAGATCAAGCCCCGTCCGCTGAACAATAGCCTGTGCAGCAGGACCAACCTGCGCACCCATGAGGTTAAAGATGGTAAAGACACCCACGAAGCCAATGCCTACCACAAGCGCTGACCTGAATGCCTTTGAAGGTTTAATCCTAAAGCAGAGGGCAAGGATAAAAATCACGATTGGGAGCATAACAATAGCGCCCAACCCAAGAAAGTACTGAACAAAGTCATATAGACCCTGATACACGCTATCCATGGAACATCTCCATTCCTGTTAAATGGATTCGAAGTCTTGGCAATGAAGCGCATTACCCTGAGGCATCAGAGATCGACTATTTTGTCAACACATCCTTGATTTTCTTGAGCGTCTCGTCAGCGCCAATGCCAGTCAGGAACGGAAGCCCGCTAATAACTGGCGTATCAATGTCATACGGGACTTGTGTCGAGGCAACAATAAGATCAAAGTCGTTGCCAATGCTCGGGACGCTTCCGACGTTTCGCTGATCTGCCTCAAACTCGATCCCTTGCTCACGCAGATAATCGCAGACCTTTTCCTCAACCACAGTTGAAGTCGCAATTCCTGTTGCGCATACGAATAGAATCCTTTTCTTTGCCATTTCCAATCCTCTCCTGCCCTTGGATAGACCCAAGATTGCCTGCAGACCAAATGATTACGTCAAGAACCTCTTGACTAACTCAAACAAAGACCGATCGTCACGTGCAGAGAACATCTTCTCAACACTGTCAGCGTCCTGGGCAAGCTTGATGACCTTTTGGAGGAACTCGAGGTGAGCATGTCCATCATTAAGGGCAAGCATAAAAACGAGCGTCACCAAAACTGTTTGGTCGGGGTCTCCCATAACCCTAAACTCCACTGGTTCCGCAAGTGTCGCAACAGCAACTGCCGGCTTAATAACGTGTTCAGGGTCCGTATGCGGAATCGCAACGCCAAAGTTTTCAAAGGGAAGCCCCGTCGGGAATGCCTTCTCGCGATCCATAACATGCTGCGCAAAATCATCGTGAACTTTTCCCGCAAGCACAAGTGGCTGAGCCATCTTGGAAAACAGCTCGTCTTGACTCGTTGCAGTCAGATTTGCCTGGATTGCCCCTGGTTCGACAGAAACGTCCATTACAACCTCCCCTCGCCATCCTCATATGCGCCCGAGCCGGCACCAGCTAGGCAACCTGCTCTGCGAATTTTCCGATAAGTACGTCTTTGTTAATCTCAATTGCGAGGTCATACGCCATCTCAGAGACGGCGTTACGCGCATCCATCAGAACGGAGACGAGATTCGCCTCCTCATGGTTCTCCTCGTAGCGCTTCGCAACAGCACGAATGTATGCCTGGCGAAGATCGCTGGCGATGTTAATCTTCATCATTCCGTACTGGCGCATGGCGCGGATTGTCTCAAACGGAATCCCCGAACCGCCATGAAGGACGAGCGGCACAGGCGCGACCTTGGAAATCTCTGCCAGAACATTGAGGTCGATCTTCGGCTTCTCCTGGAGACCATGGACATTTCCAATAGAGACGGCAAGCGAGTCGCAACCGGTTCGATCGCAGAACTCCTCAACCTGAGCAGGGTCAGTGTGACAATCAGCTTCACTGACGTGATCATCTTCCTTGCCCTTGAGTGCACCAAGCTCGGCCTCAACAGGCACACCGTAGCAGTGCGCAAAGTCGACTGCTTCACGAGAGAAGCGGATATTCTCCTCGAAAGGCAGCGCAGCACCGTCAATCATCACCGAGGTGAAACCCGCCTCTACAGCTTGGCGCACATCGTCGAGTGTCTTGCCGTGGTCAAGGTGGAGCGCAAACGGTGTCACGTAATGCTCAGCGGCCATCTTCGTTGTCTCGGCAATGTACTCATAGCCAGTGAGCTTCACATTCGTCGGTGCAACCTGAACGATTCCAGGCATTCCCGCACGCTGGAAAGCATCCATGATTGCCAGGGTCATCTGGACGTCAGTGGAGTTGTAAGCGGGAACCATAAGCTTGTTCTTCTTTGCGATCTTGAAAAGATCATTCATATTCACGAGCGGCATGTATTTCCTCCTTTTGGAAATTACTTATGGCCTTACTTGCGAATATATATACAAAGCTAGACAAATTTGTGCAAGTATAGTGAAGATATACAAATATCGGCAAATTTAGACTTGACAATACATAACTTGTCACTAAGCAATTATAAAGTCTCTTCAAATACCTGCGGAAATGGAACCCTACGTGAACCGAGACGCGTTCCGCGCCATGCGATAAGAGAGAAAAGTTATCCTCTCCCAATGGACAAAGAACCCGTCACAATCGCTCAAATTTCTAATTGCATCTTCTACAAGCGGTCGGTATTTTGCCTCCAACGGAAATCAGGCCCTAGGAAGAATTGTCCCCACCACGTAGCGATAGGCTTGAAGCCATACGTTGCCCCACTCCGCCGGTGTATCATCTGCATAGAAAATGTGCTGCTCGAGGTGAAGGACGGGCGAGTCTGCGCTAACCCCAAGAGCCTTGCCCTTGGTCTCTCCGGCAACCTCAGCTGAATAGCGAGCGTTAGAGAAACCTATCTTCTTGCCAGAAAGCTTTTCTAACGTTTGAAACAACGTCTCTTTGGAGAAGTCAACCTTCTCAATTCCCGGTACCGCATTTGCCCTGATGCGATTCTCGATATACATAATTGGCTTACCTTCGACATATCGTATTCGCCGCAGGAAGAAGACGGGATCCCCCTCTTTGATATAGAGCTTTCCTGCCAAGAAAGCATCGGCGGGGATAATCCCACCGCTTATTTCTTTGGTTTGAAAGCTGATTCCCTGGGACTTGAGCGACTCCGCAAATGAGAGGAGGGTGTTTCCCGTGGGGTGCGATATCATTTTTCGATCTGTAACGAAGGTCCCACGACCACGATACTGAACAAGGAGACCTTCATCTACCAGGATCTTTATTCCGTTCTTAAGGCACCCTCGACTAACACCAAGCATATCGCAGAGTTCAAACTCTGTCGGAATTTTACTGTTTGGCTCCCATTCCCGCATATATATTTTCTCACGAATGAAGTCGGCAACCTGGACATGCAAAGGCGTACTGGAGTTCTTCTCAAGCGGCAAGGTGCACCATCCTTCCTATTGCAACGTTTCCAGTCTAGAGAGAGCTCACTGTCGAGCGCGAGTTTCAAGATCAGACGCAAGTTCACTTCTTGCTCCGGCCGCCATCGAACGCAGCGTCTTCAGATAGTCCCTGCGAGCGCCTTTGGTCTTACGCGATTCAAGGGTCTTATCAATCGAGGAGATAGAGTCGTTAAGCTCATTAAGTAGACGGTTGCCTTCCGAGACCATGTGCTCACCGTCTACTCCTGTCGTAAAGTGAATTCCTGCAAAGAGGAGTGCCGCGATAAGAATAGCCTGCCAGAGAAATCCAGCTATCGCACCGCCAATAACAAGCGCCAGGCACACGATGATCGCGGGAACCCTCTCGGTAAGATAGTCGACAGCTGGCTCCTCGGAGACAAATTTGGCATAGCTCGGACCACCGCCTGAGGCAATGTCAGTGCGTGCCGCCTCGAATCGAGCCGCCATTACTCCGGTACAGGAGGTCGCGTTGCTGTCTTCTATCGATTTTTCGATAGTCTTTATCAGGTCCTTTATTGCTTTTAACGAACTTGCACTTGGATAGAAGTAAGGCTTATCTGACAAAATCTCATCGAACATTTTTATCTCCCAGGTACATCAACTAGACAAGAAGAACTATTGTCCATATTTGTACACCTTGCAAGAGCTAACGCCACAGACGGCAACGACGTGTCACGGAGGATGAGCCCCATTCGCTCGGGACCTGGCAGACGTACAATGTGGATTACTCGCGGTTAACGGAAGATTAACAACACCAGAACTATCCCGAAGAAGATCTCTTGAGCGAGGCAATCTTTTCGCCGATGATTTTCAAGCATGGCAGTATACTGAATCCAGCAACAATATTCGTAAAAGGTATCTACATGTCTCCCATGATTAATAAGGATTGTGCCACTCCTATCTACAAGCAGGTTGTCAATATTCTCACCGAGAATATTAGTTCGGGCAAGTGGCGCGAATCGGACAGAATACCATCTGAACTCGAACTTGCATCATCACTTGGTGTAAGTCGGGGAAGTATCAAAAAGGCCGTATCTGAGCTTGTCGATGCTGGAGTACTCGAGCAGATTCAAGGAAAAGGTACCTACGTTAAGCCCCATGACATTTCCTTCCCACTTAACGAGGGACTGATTTCTTTTTCCGAGTCCCTCCGAGAGCAGGGGATTTCATTTGTGACCACAATCTTGGTCTCGGAAACGCTGAAGGCTGATGAGGAGCTTGCCTCCAAGCTCGAAATTCCCATTGGCTCTCCTTACATGCACATGGAGCGAATACGTTCTGTGTCCGGTGAGCCGATAATGTACATCGAGAACAACATCAACTGCGAATTGGTTCCAAACATTGGTTCCGAGGACTTTGAGAAAGTCAGCCTCTTCGAGACCATCGAGAGGCTCAGCGGACACAAGGTCGCCTATTCCGATACGAGCTTCTTTGCAATCGGCGCCGACGAGAAAAGAGCCAAATCGCTCAAGGTAAACCTTGGCCAGCCGATGCTTCAGCAAATTCAGACAGTCTTCCTTGATAACGATAAGCCCATCGAGTATGCACGGGTCTGGCTACGCTCTAACCGTTTTTACGTGGGCACCATCTCCCAGAGAAGGTCAGCTGGCAGGCTCTAGGCTGCTTTTTTGATCCCCCTACCTCACCAACAGAGCCGGGGCTGTCATTACCCGACAGTCCCGGCTCAATCATTTTTGATGAGAATTACCCACTAATCAATCAAGGGCATCAAAGAGCTCAGTCAAAAGCTCCCTTTGGTCTATTGCCAGCTTCAGGGCACTGGATATACCCGTTCCTTGAGCACCGCGTTGAATGAGCCTGCGCACATCATTGCCAGTCCTAATCCCTGCTCCCTCCATGATTACGATTTCCTTGTTTATGGAGCGAACTGCAGAGATGGTTTGGTCGATATAATCGTCGCTGCTGGTTATCCCGGTGCCAACCAGAGAGCTGGGCTCGCAAAGGATGACATCGGGATCCATAGCGGCAACTGCCTTCGACTCTGTGATGCTATCCGCGGCAACAATGGTGAGAATCTCGAGCTCTTTGGCTCGATCTATAGTTGCGGCAAGCCTATTCACGCAGAGCGGATGAGCAGTGTGATTCAAAAAGATTGCCTCAACTCCAATGCTTTTCAATGATTCAAGCGGAGCAAGGCCCATGCCCTTTCCGTCGCCAATAAGGTCTGCATGCTGCGCAGTCACAACCACATTGCAAACGCTCTGGGCAATCTGGAAAAGCTCGGGCATTGGAGCAGAATAAAAAATTGTGTGCCGTCTTCCAGCTGCTACCAAGTCAGTGGTCCTTGCAGCGGCAACCGCATCTTCGCCCGTAAAGTAGGTCTTTGGGCTTACAGTAAACAGCGGCAGCTCTAGATCTTCGCGCTTCACTATTACCCCCCCTTCAAAGATTCGGATAAGCATGGTTACTGGATAGCGATTGTGTCACCCACGTTGATATCTGGAACCTCTTCGGTATCGACCCTAATCGATCCCGGCAGAACTCCTGGCTCCTTGGAGAAGTTCACGGTCAAGTGTCCCAACGTCACAAAATTCTCGTTAGCGACATCCCCAACTTCCACGATTGTGTAAGTTTGGTTATTGAAGGAAATCGTTCCGCCATTGTGCACGACCTCGTCGGTGGTAGGCTTCCCGTCGTGAACCACACAGATATCTCTAAGTTCAGTTGGGGCGGTGGGCCCAAACAGAACAATCATTTTCTCTTCCATGAGAGCGCGGACCGACGAACCGATTTCAGTAGCTTTAACTGAATACATAAAGTAGCCCCTGTTAGCTAATAACGACAACGTTACACACTCTGTGCCTCGTCCCCACCAGAGTTGGCAATTCCAATTCCTCGGGATCGTTGGATAGCCGAGATTGCCTGCTCAAACGCACCGTGATATTTCGAGCTGGGCATGTGCTCATATGCATCCTCGACCATAATTCCCGAGAGCCCTGGCATCTCCACAAACGACGGACGCAAAGAAAGAGTTTTGATCTCATAGGCTTTTGTTATTACGCCGCTCTCGTCAGTAAGAATCACAACAAAAGCCTTGCGCGAAAACTTGATCTGGCACATTCCCGTTCCGAGGTAACCAACATGATCCTTAGCCAGTTCGTGGATCAGCTTTCGAACCCTGTTCCAATAACGATATTGCATGTACGTTCCTAGGCCCCAGATAATGAGGAAGAAAACAACTACTCCAATACCTTGAACCAAGCTCTGAACCATGTTGGTACCTCGAATAACGTTGTGAATTGACTAGAGGCCAAACGAGAGCACGTAGGCCAGGACAATCTGAATCGGGCTCGTGATGAGCTTTCCGAACAGGAATGCAGGATAACCAATCTCGATGGTCTCCGGCTTTGCCTCCATAAGCGTCATACCAACGGGAGCAAAGTCAGAACCGACCTGGCAGTTAACCGCAAAGAATCCAGGAAGGGCATAGTTGGCCGGGATGTTGCCAGCGGCAATCTGGTCACCAATCAGGACAGAAAGGACGGAGGCGATGATTGCTCCGGGACAGATGAGCGGCGAGAGGAACGGAATAGAGCAGAACAGACCAACCAGAATCATCCCTGGCAGAGAGCTTGCAATTGGGGTTAGGAAAGCAGCAATGACATTGCAGAATCCCGTATAGTTAATAATGCCGATAAGGACCGAGACGAAAGCCATGAACGGGATGATGTTCTTGATAACGTCGTCGACCGTATCCCTCGCAGCCTGGTAAATTATCGAGATGAAACGTCCGACGCCAGTACCAATCTTCGAGATAACATCCATTGCACCGTTGCTCTTTTTATTCTGAATCTCGGAGCGACCTTCAGCAATCTTGGCATGGACGTCCTCTTCGCTTAGCTTTCCGGAATCCTCATCGGCAGCGGGCATCTCAACGGGTTTAGGAGCATCGGCAACTGCATCGGTAAGGGCGACACCGCTGGGTTTTACATCGGATGCAAAAAGATCAGCAGTGATGAAAGAGGCAAGAGGTCCAGAAGGAGAGCCGGGCTTGATGTTCAAAGTCTTTATGCCCATCTTGGGATATGTGCCACAGCGAGCAACTCCCGCACAATCGATAACAGCAACGCAAGCCTCGCTGGTATCGACGGGATTTTTGAACTGGTCAACAACGGGCGCACCAGTAGCATCTGCAATTGCCTGAGCAACAGGGTTAATGCCACCAAGGCAAACGTTCAAGATATAAGGCTTCTCATCCGTAGGTGTAATGGTCAGAGGACCACCCCAGCCATTAGGACCATGAGAAACGATTACGCTTTTGTATTCACTCATACGAGAATCACTCGCCTCTCGGGGTATTCGTTGTAAATTCACTGTTACGCAGCAAGCTTCTTCTTTTCATTGTGCTTGACCATGGCGAAGTAGACCTTCTCCGTCACGATGCCCTTGATTAGGCAGACGATAAGTCCCACGAAAAGGAAGCGAATGGCGAGAGCAGAGGAGTTTCCTCCCACTGCCTCATATCCCGCCGAGATTCCGAGCCAGACGAACAGCTCCGACGAGTTAGCATGGGGGAAAAGTCCCGTGATGGGGTGCATCATGGACACAACAGCATCGTAGAATGCGGGCTTGTACTTTTCTTCGACAAACACGCCGAAGGTATACGCCATCGGGTTGCACAGGAAAAACGTGCACAGGAATGGGATGAGGGTGTAGCGAAGGACTGCATACTTGGTGCACTTCTTCATGAATCCATACACGCGCTCCTCGCCGATAAGCGCGATGAGTGCCTTAATGGTGAGAATCAAGCAAACCAGCATTGGAATCATGCTTGTAATGAACGATGCGAACTGCTGTCCTGCGGCGTTGAACAGTCCTGTAAAGTTCTCCGCAAGCCATATCATTACGTCATTGACAGCTCCCATGTAACCCTCCAATTTCTAGCGACTGTACGTATCCGTTCGATATCAGTGAAGACAAGGCCCGACCTATCCACCTCCATTGGTAATCAGCTAACTTGTCTATGGTTGTATAGTATTGTCTGTAGTTGTTTCTTAAATAGCAAATGGGTCGAACGGCATGTGAAAGGGCGCTAACGGTTGAATTCCCTAGCACCAAGCGTGCCGACAGCATCGTGAAGCTCCAAGAAGGCGCCATACTTACGTTCATACATGCTGACTGCCTGCTGATTCGGTTCAAACGCTTCTTCCTGTTTCCCAAGCTCCTGCAAGATTGTTACAAGGTCAATTCCCCGCACAGCTGACGCCGCAATCATGGCTGCTCCTTGGGCAGCACCCTTCACTCCGGTCAGACGCACAATCTGTTTGCTTAGGACTGAAGAAAGTATCTGCATCCACAAATCTGAGTGTGCTCCCCCACCCACTACACGAATCTCTCCCCAAGATCCAGATTCATCTACATGTTCAAGTAGCTGTCTAAAGCCCATGGAGATTCCCTCCATTACGGCTCTCTGCAAGTCGCTTCTTGAGGTTTCAAGTGAAATGCCCACGAATGCCCCGCGAATACTTGAATCACCATACAGCGTCTTATCCCCATTGAGGAACGGATAAAAGATTAATCTATCCGTATCGTAGAGAATGTCATTTGCGCGGGCATCCTCAAGGTCGTAGTCCGGGCATCTTAACATTTCACGCGTTAGCCAATCTACGGCATTTCCACAGGTCTGGATGGTGAGCTGAATCAATGTTGACAGGCTTCCCGATGACTCCGAGAACAGAACAGATTTCCCCCATTTTGCTCGGATGCTACCAGGCAATGAGTACATAAGCACCCCAGAAGTACCAAGAGAGATGACAGGAACCCTCTCTCCAAAGCAGCCTGTCGGAATTGCCGAGGCCGGATTATCCCCCGTTCCACGAATAACCGGAGTACCAGCAGGGATGCCACTTGCCTCCCCTGCCATCTTCGTCACGCCCCCAACAATACTGTCAGCGCTCTGGATCTCTGGAAGGATGTGCAGCGGTACGCCCAACGACTTGCACGCAGTCGTTGACCAGATGCCCTTTTCAAGATCAAATAATGACAAAGTCGATGCCTCGCACCAATCCGTGCCAATTGCGCCACTGAGGCATTTAACGATCCAGTCAGGCGCAATAACAATGGTGCGAATTCTAGAGAAGACATCAGGACGATTTGCTTTTATCCACGCAAGACTTAGGGCTGGGCTCCCGGTCGAGATGATTCGAGCAAGGTAGCTCTCGCCGGCATCCGCCAATGCCGTTCTGGCATCGGAAACCAATTCCGCCGACCTGAGATCATTCCACATAATAGCAGGACATACAGGGACATCGCGCTCATCAAGGCATACAAGTGTGTGCATCTGTCCCGTCACGCCCACGCCTGCAATTTCCGAGGCAGGATACCCCTCAAGTATCTCGCGAGATGCTTCAGCTGTTGCTTTCCACCAGATCATTGGGTCAATCTCTCGCCACTGGGGAACTGGCTCAGAAATGTTATAGGCTCTTGTCGCCATACGCTCGACGTGACCACACTCGTCCGTCACAACAACCTTGACAGATGAGGTGCCCAAATCTATGCCAACGAATCTTTTCATTGCATCCCAATCGATTCTGCAGGGGAAGTTGCAACGTATACGCAAAGTCAGGTTGTTCGCAAATCCCTTGCCCCAGCAGATTTCAGCAGAAGGCCTAATAGGGGAGGCCGTTAATCGCACGAGTGGTCTTGTATGCGACATCTGCGACGGCTTTGCGAACATCAATGAGCACGCGGGCAAGGTTGTGCTCGTTATTGTTTGCTTCATACGCCTTACCGACCGTAGTAATGAAAGCCTTACGCAGATCGCTTGCAATATTTACTTTCACCATGCCGTATGGCTGCATGGCATGAATGATTTCGTAAGGGATGCCAGACCCTCCGTGGAGCACAAGCGGGCAAGGCGCAACTGAATAAAGCTTCTCCAGAAGAGGAAGATCTATCCGCGGTGTATCCTCGAGACCATGAACATTGCCAATCGAGACAGCCAGCAAATCGCATCCGGTGCGATCCACGAACTCCTCAACCTGAGAGGGATCTGTCTTCAAATCGGCTTCTGAGACATGATCGTCTTCCTTCCCCCTAATAGCACCAAGCTCAGCCTCAACAGGGATTCCGTAGCAGTGGCAATAATCGACAGCTTCACGCGAGAAGCGAATATTCTCTTCGAAGGAGAGGGCGGCTCCGTCAATCATGATTGAGGTAAATCCAGCCTGGACTGCCTGTCGAACGTCTTCGAGCGTCTTACCGTGATCGAGATGCAAAGCGGTAGGTACTACATAGCCCTCTGAAACCTTTTTCACAATCATTGCGATTGTCTCGTAATCAGATAGCTTGACGTTGGTTGGGGCAATCTGGAGGATGCCCGGCATGCCAGCACGTTGCAGACCATCCAGGATTCCGAAAGTCATCTCCATATTCGTAGTGTTATACGCGGGCAGAAGCCAACCGTTCTTTTGAGCAATTGCCACCAGTTCGAGTGAGCTAACGACAGCCATGACAAACTCCGCCTTTCTTTCGATAGACCAAGACTTTGCCTGCAATATACTCTATTTGTTTATGGTTGTATATGGTCGTATATATAACTATATTGTCGAGTCATCAGAGCAACAGTTCAACGACTTGAGGAAGGCAGATTATGTGTCAGAAAGCAGTAGTCTTCGACTTTGATGGCACCTTGGTGAACTCTGCTGCCATGTGGAGGAAAACCTTGGAAACGTACTTGGCCGACTATCTACCGGACAACTCACGCTCCTATCTCGATGAGATTGAACACCTCAGTTTTGGCGAGAAATGTTGCAGATTCCACGACGAGCTGGGAGCCGGCGGTACTGTTCAGGAAGTATTTGATGACTTGAGCTCACGCGTTATCACTGGATATGCCAATGACGTTATGCCCTTGCCACATGCGCTTGAATATGTTGCCTTTCTCCATTCAAACGGGATACAGCTTTCTATCGCAAGCTCAACGCCACCAACAATAATCAGAAATGCGCTCAGCAACCTCAACATAGCCGATAACTTCGCCGCAATTGCCTACACAGGAGATGTTGGCAATGACAAGAGCCGGCCAGATGTCTACCTCGAGGCAATAGAGCGCGTCGGGTCAGCACCGGAACATTCGATTGTTTTCGAAGATGCGGTCTTCGGCTGCAGAGCATGCAGGCTCGCAGGTATTCGTACAGTGGGTATTGCGTATAAGAAGAATGACCAAGACACTCAAGAGCTTCGCCGCTATTCAACCATCGTCATAGAGGATTATCACGATCCGAGAATCTACGAAATCGAAAACCTCTAGGCATCATTTGAAACTGCTGTTAAACCAGCTCTTATATGAACTCGAGCGGATAGAGGGGGCACCGAGCTAATCTGCGGCCGCCTCGCTCGAGTTGAACCTGTTGTGAGTCGTGATGCCGACCGACCTGAGTGGAACCGCATAGGAGGAGAGCGTGTCCGCGAAGACCTCGGCGCCCGCGAGGTCGACGCTGGCGATCGACGCACGCACCCTCTCAGAGCCGGTCTTCCCCCTCGACGACACGCAGCAAAAGCAGTCGCCCGAGTCATCAGCGCCCGTGATGACGCCGAACTCAGCATTCGGCAGCCCGCGCCTGCCCGATCCGCCGCCCTACCTAGGCATGAAGCCGTGAGGCGGCGGGCCCCTGAGGGACTCGCCCAGCCGAGGCCCGTCCACTTGGATCGACTCCCCTCGAACGCACTGGTCCATCTAGCCATCACGTCGCAGAGCCGCCTCCCCATGCACCAGGATGTTGGCAGGCTCACGGAGCACCCCGCCCTTCGCCCGCCGGCAGCGCGAGCACCCCCTGCAGCATATTGCTGTTCATCCGGGCCTCCAGCCCCTCGCTCTCTTGGTCGAAACGAAGGCAAGCAGGGAGTCCGGACGCATATATCAGGACTTGTTTAACAGCGAATCCCGAACATCTGAATCGCTGGCCACTGGGCCGGTTGCGATGCGAGTAGCCCTCCCCTACCGCACTCCGGCGTACTTCCTGAGCTCATCCCGCACGATCTGGTCCATAGTCTCCCGGCTGAAGGCCTGGTCCACCTGCTCAGCCGCGACCGACCCGTCGGCAAGGAATCGAAAATCCGCTGCTTGTTCGCCAGGATCTGCATGATTCGCTCGTCGATGGTGTCCTTGCAGAGCAGCCGATGGACGAAGACCTTCCTCGTTTGCCCCATGCGATACGCACGGGAGATGGTCTGGTTCTCGATTGACGGCTTGAACTGTGGCTCGCAGAGAACGACCACGCTGGCTGCCTGGATGTTGAGCCTACTCAGGGAGTTTCCAACGGGACCGCAGCAAATTGTGGGCAGGTAATATCTCGGACGAGAGTAGCCGTCAACCGATACCGTGAGGTGCGCCATGATGGACGACGTGCTGCGCGGGGCGTAGGGGCTTCTCGACGGTGAGAGGTCCTTCTCGCCAGGCTATTCGACGGCGACTTCGTCGTTGGGACCCGATGCAGTGTCCTCTGGAAGCGGGTCGTCCTTCTCGTCCACAACCTGGACCTCGACCTTGACGGGCTCTGGCTTTGGAAGGAAGATCCCCAGTGCGTTCTTGGCTATCACCTGCGTGGTCGCGACGTCGAAGGCGCCGCCCACGACCCCGCCGACCACGGGGAGCATGTCGACCAGGTTGATCGCGCCCTTCTCGCCGAACTTGGTGAGGAGGCGGAAGCCTACGCGCTGGTTGATCTTCACGAGCGCCTCCCCGGGGAGCTTCTTGATGGTGTTGACGAGCATCTTCTCGCCGACGTTCTTCCCCACCTGTTTGGCGACGTCCGCCACGGCGTCGCCGGCGAGGGCCATGTAGCAGAGCGTCTGCACCTGGTCGGAGTTGACGTCGTAGCCGCCCATGTACGCGATTGCGGCTACCATGCGCAGCTGCACGTAGAGGACGCTGGAGAGGTTCGCCGGTATGGCCACGGGCATGGTGATGAAGCCGCCCAGCCCCGTCACGAAGCCGGACGTCCCGCACTTGGCCACCTGCCACCGCACGAGGTCCTTCGCCGCTCCCCTCCGCGTGCGGTGTCTGTCGATGTAGTCTTCGGCGAACTCGTCGACGGGCTTGCTGACCTTTGGGATGCCTGGATCACCGCGCGATACACGGCGTCGAGCGCCTGTGCTGCCGTCTCCTGGGTAAGCGGTGACTTCCCCTTGCCATTGTCCTTCTCGCCCACGGCGAAACCCCCTGACTGGATTGCCGGCTGTGACCGGGATAGATGTGATCTTCTCAACCAATCCTATAGGACGGAGGGCGCATGGAGAAGGACCTGTCGGGCGGCGAGGAGTACTGGTTGCCGGAGCACGTGAGGGCGTACCTGGGAGCGGCGGGGTACAACATGCGGGCGCTGGAGGACATGGAGCCGCATGTGCGGGAGTGGGACTCGTGGATGCGGTCCGTCGGGGAGTTCTACGACTACCGGGACACGGACGGGTTCGGGCGGGTGTACCAGGTGCACCGCAGGACCATCATGCCCGCCATGCGGGTGTGCCGCGAGTGGGGGTCGCTGCTCCTGGACGAGAAGACCGTGGTGGCGTGCGAGAGCCGGGAGTGCACCGACTGGTTCGGCTCGTTCTTCTCGTCCACGAGCTTCTGGGGAAGGTCGCAGGAGACCGTGGTTCGCGCGTTCGGGCTGGGGACCAGGGCCTTTGCCGTGTGGATGGACGCGGGGCGGCGCCTGGTGCGCGTGAGGCACTACGACGCGCGCATGGCGGTGCCGCTGTCCTGGGACGCGGAGGGCGTGAGGGAGTGAGCGTTCGTCACGAGGTGCTTCTCGCGCGGCGCACTTCTCGACCAGCTGCAGATGCACGTCGTGGGCAACGACGGGACCTACCGGATCCGGACCGTGTGCTTCGACGGGGACGGAAGGGTCGTAGGCGTGCCCGGCGTCGCGGAGGAGATCGGCACGGGCTCCGTGGGGCCGACGTTCGGAATCGTCCGCCCAGCCGTCCCCAACACCCGCGTGGACTTCTCGCCCTATGGCCAGAGCGTGTTCGCGGACGCCGTGGACGCGGTGCAGAGCGTGGATTTGGCCTACGGCGCCCTCATCAACGAGGTAGATGCGGGCAAGATGATGGTGTTCCTCTCCGACATGATGTTCGACCAGGAGAGGACCGCCGCCGGGAGGCGGATGCCCACCCCCTTCGGCAAGGGCGACTGCACGGTGTTCAGGAAGGTCATGTCGACCGAGGACACGATCCAGGAGTTCGCGCCCGCGCTGCGCACCGAGGCGCAGGGGAAGGCGTTCCGCCTGGCGCTGCAAGTCTTGGATGATCTCGTCGGCCCGGGCATGGACTACTTCAACGCCGACGATATGGGCTACGTCAAGACGGCGACCGAGGTGAGCTCCGACAACAGCGCACTGATGCGCAACATCAGGAAGAACGAGAACAGCCTGCAGGGTGCTCTGGTGGGTGTCTCCAGGGCGACCATGGCCTACGAGAGGAGCATAGGAAAGAGGCTGCCCGAGGAGGGCGACGTGAGCGCCATATTTGACGACTCAATCATCCAAGACACGGCCTCGGAGAAGCAGCAGGACATGGCGGAGATTGCGGCAGAGCTCATGTGACCCGCAAGGAGTACCGCACGTGCTGGTACGGGGATGCAGCGGGCGGCGGAGGCGGATCCTTCCCTCTCCCTCCTGGCGCGGCGCCCGGGACCGTTTGTAATCGCGGGGCATGGCGGGATGCCGCTAAGGAATCGGGGCATGGCGGATTTCTCGCTGCCATGCCCCCGAATCTCAATGCGATATTACCCAAAGGAGCGCCACGACACGTGTCTCCTAACAGCGGTCCAGCCACGGGACCAGTTCTCTAACGCACATCTCAAGAAGGGCTCCCAGCCAGAAGAACCTGTGGCCTAAAGCTCCCGCCCGTTCGAGGCGATGACGCGACGGTACCAGTCGAAACTCTTCTTCTTGCTGCGCGCTAGCGTTCCGTTGCCGGCATCGTCGCGGTCGACGTAAATGAAGCCGTAGCGCTTTCTCATCTCGCCGGTCCCCACCGACACGAGGTCGATGGGTCCCCACGTGGTGTAGCCCATCAAATCGATGTAGTCCTCGTTCACGGCGCGCTCCATCTGGATGATGTGCCGCCGTAGGAAGTCGATGCGGTAGTCGTCAGCGACGAAGCCGCTCTCGTCGGGCTCGTCGAGCGCACCCAGACCGTTCTCGACCACGAAAAGGGGCACCTGGTAGCGGTCATAGAGCTCGTTGAGGGCAACGCGCAGGCCGATCTCGTCGATGGGCCAGCCCCAGTCGGTACGATCGAGGTAGGGGTTGCCGCGCTCCACGAGCAGGTCGTCGCCGGTCTCGCTCGAGGCGACAGACGAGAAGTAGTAGCTGAACGCGATGAAGTCGGACGTCCCCGCCGCCAGAATCGCAGCGTCCTCCTCGCTCACCTCGAGCTCGACGCCCAGGCGCCGAAGCTGGGCGCGGCACAGGTTGGTGTAGTGTCCTCTCACCATGACATCGGTGTAATAGTAGTTGGGGAGCATGTTGAGTCGCCGGGCGAGCACGTCCTCCGGACGGCAGGTCTTGGCGTAGGTGGTCGGGTACTGGACCATGCAGCCGATTCTGAAGGCCGGGTTGATCTTATGGCCGAGCGCAACGGCACGCGCGGCGGCGAGGAACATGTGGTGGCTCGCCCGGACCTTGGCCTCGTTCACATCCTCCCCCTCTGAGAAGACGAGGCCCGCCTGGTTGAAGGGCGTGCGCTTGTTCATGGTCTCGTTAATCTCGTTGAACGTCATCCATATGCGGACCTTTTCGCGGTAGCGGGTGAAGATGGTCTCGCAAAAGCGAAGGTAGAAGTCTATGAGCGCGGGGTTGCGCCACGAGCCGTACTCGCTCACCAAGCGGAGGGGCATCTCGTAATGCGAGATTGTGACGACAGGCTCGATGCCATGGGCGACCATATCGTCGAAGACGCGGTCGTAGAAGGCGAGCCCGGCCTCGTTGGGCTCGGGGTCGTCCCCGTTGGGATAAACGCGCGCCCAGCTAATCGAGGTCCGCAGACACCTAAAGCCCATCTCTGCAAAGAGCGCAATGTCCTCCCTATAGCGATGATAGGCGTCGATGCCTTGGTGGTTGGGATAGTAGACACCCTCGCGTACGGCCTCGTGAATCTCGCGCGGGACGCCATGGGCCCCGGCGGTCTGGACGTCGGCGATGGAGACGCCTTTGCCGTCCTCGAGATAGCCGCCCTCGACCTGGTTGGCAGCGACAGCTCCTCCCCAGAGAAAGCCGCTCGGCATCCCTTGTGCGCTCTTGACGGGAACGGCCCGCGAGGCGATGATTGCGGACCCTCCGGACTCGAGGGCAACGTCCGCGGCTGTGGTCGTTTGCATGGAAAACCTCCTCGGTAACGGGAGGGGCACGGCTGCACGCGACCGCGCCCCCAGGGGGACAGAGGACAACGGCGGGCCACGGCATCGCAACGTCGCGACCTGCCGGCGGTGGTGGGCTGTCTTAGGCCTCGAGCTTGGCAGTCTGGGCCTGCTCGCGCTCGTACTGCTTGTTGGAGACGAACACGAACGGCACGTAGATCACGAACGCCACGGCGATAACGATCACGACCATGAGCAGGGCCTGCCACTGCCCGCTAAAGGCGAGGAACTGCTGGAGGAACATGGGGGCGCCGGCGATAGACTCAACGTAGGAGGAGGTAAGGAATCCCGAGGTGATGGCATAGTAACCGATATTGCACGTCACGAGTGGGGCAATCACGAAGGGGAAGAAGAACGTGGGATTGAGCATGATGGGAAGGCCGAAGACCATGGGCTCGGAGATACCAAAGATCAGAGGCACGAAGGAGAGCTTGGTGACCTCTCGGTAGTCGGGGCGCTTGGAGAACGCGAGGATGGCCAGGGCGAGCGCGATGACGATGCCGGAGCCGCCCAAGTTCATGAACAGGTGGACGAAGGCCAGCGTGTAGAACTCGGGAGGCATGGCACCCGCCGCGACGGCGGCGATGTTGGCCGCAAGCGCGGCAGTCCGGACGGGCTTGGCGACGGCGTTCATGGCCATGTGGCCGTGAATGCCCATCCACCACAGCAGCTGCGAGAGGACCGTGATGATGCTAACGCCGATCTGCGAGCCGATGACCTGATTGAAGGGAATCTGGATGACGTTGTAGATGATGGAGTTGATGAAGGTCCCGGTGAAGGCGTACAGAACGCCGGCAAACACGCCGAAGAGCATAATCGTGATGAACGCGGGGATAAGCGCGTTGAAGCTGGTGGAGATCATCTCGGGGACGGACTCAGGCAGTTTGATCTTGATGCGCTCGAACCCCATGAGACCGTTGAAGATAGCCATGGAGACGATGCCTACGAAAAACGCCAGGAACAGCGCGGAGGCGTTGAGGCTGCCTGCGATGTTGTCGGGGTCCAGCACGGTGATGAAGCAGCAGACGGAGATCAGGCCGCAGATGAGCGGCTTCCTACCATCCTGCTCGCCGATTGAGTAGGCAACCAGGAAGGCGATCCACAGTGCCATGCAGGAGATGCAGGCGTAGTTGACGGTGCTGAAAACATTGGAGTAGCTGGTCAGCCACTCGAAGCCGCCGAACTGGGCCAGGCCGCTCGAAGTGGAGCAGAGCATGAGGTTTAGCATGAAGGCGAACGAGCCCGTAATGACAATGGGGGTGTAGGTGGTAAAGGCCTTCTGGATGGCCACAACATACTTGTTGGCGTTCATGAAGTCGGCCACGGGCGTCAGAATGCGTTCCATGAAGTTGGTAAACTTTTCAAGCATGGGGTGTCACTCCTATTAGAGCGTCTGAAAGAGCTTTCGGTTGTCCGTACGGGGTGGCTCGACGCCACGCGCTACTTACTTTTGCCGGCGACGAGCTCCTCGGCCTGCTTGAGCACCGCAGCGCCATCGCAGCGGCCATAGGCCATGGGGTTGATGACCGCCACGGGCGCAGCACCATTGACCGTCTGGACCAGTTTGCGCTCCATGTGACGAATCTGCGGACCCAGGAGGAGCACGTCGAAGTTGCCAATCTCGGAGGCAACCTGACCCTGCTCGACGGCCCAAATCTTGTAGTCCTTGCCCTGCTCCTTGGCCGCCTCGCGCATCTTGCTCACCACGAGCGAGGTGGACATTCCGGCAGCACAAGCCAGCATGATGTTCATGGTCTCTCCTTTCGGCGGGGCGCTGCGGCCCCGCGTGACTGTTGGCTGTGGTCCGGCAGGCTATGCCCCAGCCTCAAGCTTCGCCATGCGACGGTACATCTCGACCATCCGCTCAGCGAGATCACTCGCCATGATTGCCATAGTCAGGTGGTCCTGCGCGTGAACGAGAATGACATTCACCTCGACGTGCTGGCCGCTTGCCTCCCCCTGGATGAGCGAGAGCTGCGTCTCGTGGGCGGCGTGCATTTCCTCCTGGGACTCCCTGAGATGGTCCTCAGCCGCGGCAAAGTCGCCCTCCGCGGCAGCGTCGACGGCCATGAGCGCCGAAGACTTCGCGTTACCGGCGTGCAGGATGATCTGCATAGCGTTCTCGTACTTCGCTTCTTCCATCGTTTCCTCCTCTCTCGTTCCGGTCTCGTGCGCACTATCGGTTCAAAAGCTCCAGCAGGGTGTCGAAGTCCTGCCGGCTGATCAGCGTCTCGATGTCCTCCGGACTCATGAGCAGCCGCGACATGCGGTCATAGAAGCCCTGGAGGTTCTTATTGGTGCTCGTTGACACGCTCACAAGAAAGATTGCCCGCACGTCTACATCAGGCGCCCAGCGGACGGGCTCGTCGAGCAGGGCGACGGCAACGAAGGTGTCGGGAGTGCACGGCTCGAGGGGGTGCGGCATGCTCACGCGGTTCCCAAAGGAGGTCGGCGAGGCCTCCTCCCTGTCCCAGACGAGTTGAGAGAAGCCTTCGGGCAGGGGATGCCGCTCGGCGACGAGCTCGCAGAGCCTGCCGAGCGCCTCGCGCTTGTTGGCGGCCTCGAAGTGAGGAAAGAACAGTCCCCTGTCGAAGTAGGCCCCCACGCCCTGGGGGTACGCCGACACCTCAAGTGCCTCACGGACACGATGGATGTCTCCCCCGTCAAGGAAGAGGCTCACCTCGCAGACGGGCACGGGAAGCCTGTGCTTGAGCGGCACGGTCGTGAAGACGTAGTCCACGCGAGAGAAGTCCACCCGGTCGACGCTCCCCACATCGCACGTCTGAACCCGGTCGAGGTACGCCCCGAACTCTCGCCGGTATCGCTGCTCGAGCAAGCGCGCAGCGCCCGCGCCAGACGCGCACACGATGAGGATGCTCCTGCGGTTGGCCTCGCCCTTCTGCCGCTCGAGTGCAAGCTCGAAGGCGAGTGCGATATATCCGACCTCGTCGTCGCTCAGCCGAGCCTCGTAGGTCCGACTGAGCACGGCCGATGCCTCGACAGCCATGGTCCACGCAAGCGGGTAACGATGCTTGATGTCCGAGAGAAGAGGATTCTCCATGCGCATGTGATAGCGCAGCCGGACGGCGAGCGGTGTCACGTGACAGGCGAAGTTCATGCGCAGCTCGAGGTCGTCGCGGAAGTCGAAGCGGAAGACGTCCCACACGCGCTCGACCATGAGATCCACGACGCCCCACACCTCATCGGATATTACGAGCTCGTTCTCGGGGGCGTCGGCCGGGAAGTAGAGGCTCTGCCTCCCAGCGAGATGGATGGCGATGTAGGCGACCTCCGACTCGGGCAGCTCTACGCCAAAGTGTCGCTCGACCCGGCGCGCTATTTCCTGCGCCACAGGGAACTCGCGCGTCGCGCGAATGCGCCCCAGTTGCTCGTCCTCCATGGGGACGTAGCAGCTCTCCCTGATGCGCATCACTGAGACCGCGATGTGCACGAGGAGGTTCTGGCGCGCGAGCGCGTTGATCTGGAAGTCGCCGCGCTCCGTGACCTCGCCCACGTAGGCGTCGATCGCGTTAATCACGTCCTGAACGGAGCGGGTCGCGCACGCGGCGGTCGGGACGCTCCCACTCGCCGCAAGGGCAGCGAGGCAGAGGCGGCGCTTGATCTCGGGACCGACAACGCGAATCCCGTAACGCGGCCGACGCTCAATCGAGAGGTCAAAGCGCCCGAGACGATGCTCGACCTCCTTCAGGTCCTCGCTCACCGTAGCACGCGAGACAAAGAGTATCTGAGCGAGGTCGTCAATCGTAATCCAGTCCGCCCGGTAGAGCAGGTCGTTCATTAGGTAGGCGACGCGACCCTCCGTGGTCTCGGGAAGCCGGGTGCCGTCCGCACTCTGACGCTCCTCCCCCGTGCCGAGCAGCTCGTCCAAAAGGGAGGGGTCCACGCCCTCGAAGCGATACGTCGACGAACTCTTCATCTCGATGCGGCCCGCCGAGCGCCGGTCCCCAGCCGAGTTGTCAGACTCGGCGAGAAGGGCGTTGATGCGGTTCACGTAGGTGCGGACCGTGCGGACGCTCACGCCCAGTCGTTCTGCGAGCTCCGCTGGGGCAATCTGTCTCTCGTTCCGAATAATTTCGATGAGCTTGATGAGCTTGGCGTCCACGTTCCCTCCTTCTCCTCTTCAATCCTAAGAAGGAGTTCACGGGGTCTCCACGAAAGCTTTTTCCGTTGTCGCGGAAACCCGCCAACGATTCCACGCAACGGGGTCCGCGAGACTGGGTTCTTCTCGCCCCTGCACGTGCCGCCTACGCACTCTATGGGGTTGGCATCTCTCAGAGGCATTCTAGCCCTCTCCGCTTGGATCTCATTCGCACCAATCGCAGTCGGCATCTCTATTGCTGTCGAGATTGGAGTTGTTTGCGTTGCATCGAAGACGCCTCTCGGTTGCTGACAACGTCTTGGCCCCAACGGCATTACCGACATTACCGACAACCATTACCGCCATTCCCGACATCATTGCCGACATTCTTTTCTTCAGCTGACTCGATGACTTGATCGCTAAGCTAATCATCTGGTCACTCAACTTGGTCCCCCACTTGGTCACACAGTCACAGACCTGGTCGGTATTGCAGACAACTAGGTCGTTCTGCCTAACCACTTGTTTGGTAGTTCGCTCAATATTTGGCGGCTCAACCTCCGCGACAAACGGGGAAGGTCTCCCCGCCCATGCCCGTCCAGTGGAGACCGGCTAGGCAGCTCGTCTCTACCCCCCATGTTCTTGAACCCAAGCCAGGCGGTGTATTGGCTCATGCCTCGAGGCATCCCGTTCCTGCTCTGTATGTACGCCTTCATCGCCTTGCGCCTCTCGCATCATTGGACCATAAAATGGTATCAACGCACCGGCGGCGATTGTCGCACGCTCATCGTCACTGTGACGTTCGACGCCCCCGAAATGAGTCCCATGCCCGTCTCGCAGCATCCCTCCCCCACACTTCGCGGCTGCGTCTACGGCCAGGCCGTGGGCGACGCGCTCGGCGTGCCGTACGAGTTCCGCGCCCGCAGCACGTTCGAGTGCACGGGCATGGCGGGTCACGGATCTCACAACCAGCCCGCCGGCACGTGGAGCGACGACACCTCCATGGCGCTCGCGACCTGCGACAGCATCCGTGCGACGGGCCGCGTCGACGTGCGCGACATGCGGGAGCGCTTCGTCCGCTGGTACCGCGAGGGCGCGTACACCTTGAGCGGCCTCTTCGACATCGGCGGCACCACCGGCGACGCGCTCTCCTCCGGGCGCGGTCGCGCGGGCGAGCGCGACAACGGCAACGGGTCCCTCATGCGCATCCTCCCGCTCGCGTTCGCCGGCGCGACGGACGACGAGGTTCGCGCCGTCTCCGCCATCACGCACGCGCACGCCACCTCCTGCGAGGCGTGCGTTCGCATGGTGCACGTGGCCCGCAGGCTCATCGCCGGCGAGGGGCCGCGCGACGTCGCGGGCAGCCTCGTGGGCGTGCCCGCGAGCCAGATCCGCTCCGGCGGCTTTGTGCTGGACACCGAGCGCGCCGCCCTGTGGTGCCTCGCCAACACCTCGAGCTACGCCGAGTGCGTGCTCGCAGCGGTGAACCTGGGGGACGACACGGACACCACCGCCGCGGTGGCGGGAGGGCTCGCCGGCGTCGTGTACGGCATGGCCGGCATCCCGGGCGAGTGGCTCGATGCGCTTCTCGGCAAGGCGACCATCAACGCGTGCCTGTTCTAGGGTGCGGGTTCTCGGCGGCGGTGCCGCGCGTTGCAGCCGGAATTGCCTGGCGACCAATCTGGCGCATAGGTTATTGTCCGACGTATTGTCTTTGTTGTCCGACGTCGACCTTATCGCCCGCATCGCCGCGCGGTTCCTTGGCGGGACGGAGGCCCAGTACTTCACGAACACTCGCTTAGCCCGCATCGAAACTCTCGGGCAGCACATCAGTGTTGTTACGCGTTGTGCTCATAGCCCTTACGCCTTCGGTACGACGGTTCGTCCGCCAGCTGCGCTTGCGCGAAAATTGCTGCGGCTGTCGCCATGTAGTTCTCGGCCTTCTTGACCTTCCTGACGGCGCGCCAAATAGAGAGCGGCTCCTCGAACGCGTACATCGCATAGGACCACCACTCCTTCATGCGAAAGACCGCGTTGTTGCCAATCTCCTCCTCATAACCCTGGAACAGAAGGTCGTGGAACCTCTTGAACTCGCCTATGGTGGCGGCCGGGCCGCCCTTTGCCATCCGTCCCAAGGCCGGATTGGTAACAATGCCCCGCCCTAGCATCACGCGCTCCGCATCCGGGAAGGTACGCCTAAACGCGTCGAGGTCACCAAGGGAAAAGATGTCGCCGTTGTAGGTCACAGGAAAGGGAGCCTGCGCGAGCGTCTGGCCAAACGCCTCCCAGCGCGGCGTCCCACCATAGCCGTCCTCCAACAGGCGAGGATGGACGATGAGTTCCGCAAGCGGGTAGCGACAATAGATGCCCAGGATCTGCTCGTACTCATGGACGTCGGCAATGCCAAGTCGGGTCTTCACAGACACCGGAATGGGCGACCCCTTGGTAGCTTCGGCCAGAAACGCGTCGAGCCCATCCGGATCTCCTAGAAACCCCGCACCCTTCCCCCTTGACGTTACGGTCCGCGAGGGGCATCCCAGGTTGAGATTCACCTCGTCAAAGCCCATCTTGGCAAGAAGCCCGGCCGCCCACGCAAACTCGTCCGCGTTCTTGGTCAGCAGCTGGGGAACCAACCTCGATTCGGCCGCCTCTCCAGAGCAAAGCTCTCTCACGTTGCGTTTTACAAAACCACTTCCCACACGCGGGGGCTTGATGAAGGGAGAGTAGTAACGGTCGAGCGCACCGAAGCATTCGGCATGTACCCTGCGGAACACATGGCCCGTTATCCCCTCCATGGGCGCAAGCGACAAAATCATTGGTCTCTTTTCGTATTAGAAGGCATCCCCGCTGCCACTTTTGTCATCCGCTTCCCCTGCGGCTTCGGCGGGAAGAATGTAGATCGTATCCTCGTCTGCAAGCAACATCACTGGGTCGTTGTACAGGCGGCTTAGGTTTTCGATGTCTTCCACGAATGGACGTACGTCGCTTGCTCCGGCAGCGGTCGGCAGGTCCTTCAGAATGTCCTTCTTCACCTCGCGGCTAAAATCGCCGACACCTTTACCTGCATCGATTAGTGCCTCGTCGATTGGCGTAAGGCTTCCCAGGGGCGTCTCCTCTATCGCCTTGCCCAGGCCGCCCATGGTTCCTGACATCCCACCGAGGAAGCCTGCGCGAATCGAGCTGTCGGCATCCCTCTCGATGACGTCGTATGCCCTTGTGTAGAGCTCACGGTACTCGACGGCGCGACTCTCTATTCCCTCTGCCACGTTATGAAGGTAGTTCTCATCAAAGTTCTCTAGGAGAAGTACCTCAAGAAACGATGAGAACCCGTACAGGTAAACGGACAGACGGTATTCCTTGAGGTCGGACAGCGTCTCTCTAGCCTTCAGACGGGCGTCTTCGTCAAAGTGGAGCAGGCCAGCATCCTTTTCCACCGTCTTCCGGACTTCGGCACGCTGCTGAACGATGGCTGCTGCCGCATCATTGCGGATGCTTTGCACGAGTGCGTGCTTGTTTTTCTTGTAGGTCTCGTTGTCCCAGTTGAAACGGTAGTTGTCGAGCACGTCGCGAAGCGTGTTGAGGTTTCCACGCAGCTTCGCGCGATCCTTATCCTTCAGGTAGTCGAACATCTCCCGCTGAGTCTGCTTGATGTCATCGAGCTTGTGGTTGATCTGCATGAGGGCCGCAGCCATGAAGAGCGCCGTGGGGTCATAGGGTACCGTGGTCACGACCTTTGCCGCTTGAGGTCCTGCCAGGTGAAAGCGCGCCTGACCGAACCCCTTAGCAGCATCCCGATACGACCCCATGATGCCAGAGCCGTCGTTAAATGCCTGAAGCACGCGCACGTCAAGCGGCCTGCCCAAGCTGTCCGTCACGGTGAGGAGCTGGCCGCCTCCGACCTGAGTTGTAGTCGTGACGGTGCGGACCGCCTTGGGCAGCGATGCAAAGCCAACACCTAGCGAGGTGAGCTCGCTCAGGGGAAGCCTTTCGGCACGGCTGATGTCAACTTCTATATCCGTCGTGTGTTTTGCGAGCTGGGCTGGAAAGCGACTTGCGATTTCCTTACCCGCATCTTTGATGAGCTCTCGGTTGCCATCGTTTGAAGGAATCAATGCGTTGGTCTCTTCTTGCATAGCTATGCTCCGCTCAACGAAGGGTAGTAGCCCATTTTCTCATCTTGCAGCTATTTTCATTCCAAAACGAATTAGAACGGTTCTCTTTTCAAATTGAGCTTCTCTCTATAGCGGCTGGAAGGGCAAAGGGCAATCTCCTCGCACATGTGGCAGCGTGTGGCATAAAGTCGCTGGTGGTGGTATTGCCACTGCCTCCAAGTGCCGGGGGGAAGTCCCCCGGCGTTCTGGCTCTTTGCCCCCATCCAGCGCACTTCATCCCGTAGACACCACCAGGACGCCCGCCACCAAGGAGACCACATGTGGAAGTGCCCAAAGTGCGGGCGCGAGTTTGCCCGCGAGAGCCGGCCTCATTCCTACGGCCAGGCCGACGTCGACCTTATCGCACGCATCGCCGCGTGGTGCCTTGGTGGGACGGAGGCTCACTAGCCACCGGCAGGTCTGGCCTTCGAGCGGACACAGAATGTGCATCCCCACCGACACGGTGGGCATCAGGATGTCATCTGCCCGCCTGGAGTTGCGTGCCTGTCCAAAATTTGCGGTTGCCGGTCCTTTTTCGGGATTTCGCTTAGTATCACCTCTTGGGTGCCATTTATCTACCTGCGGCTCCGCAAAAAGTTAGAGACCTCGTACTCGGTGATTCGCCCAAAATGGGCCGGCAACCGCAATTTTGTGCTCAGGCGCTCGCTAGCACCCATCGGATTCCTAAGTCATGCGTTCTCGATAACGTGGCGGGCAGGCCTTTTGTCATCTTCTACCGCTGACCCGCTGGCATAACTCTTTCGAAGCCATTACTTCAGGCTCCTTCGCCAATAACTTGCAACATCCTCTATCAGAACTGTTATCTTGATTAGCTAATAGCGGTGTCTTGCTTGCGGGCGGCACCTGAGGGGGCCTGATGCGTCGGGCCCCTTTCTTAATGGCAGTCCAATCATACTCTGAGCACATATACGCGTCCGACACACGAATGCGCTGCCCGTCGTCACACATTCGGCGTTCAACGTGTAGCAAGCTGGGTGCATCACGGGGCAGCGCTCGAATACGTGACCACCAACCTTACCGGGCTGCACTCAACAGGAAATAGCGATAGGAAACACCGCACCCAGCAACGAAGGCCGGACTACTCCGCGTGGCGCGCTAGGCCGAAGCTGATTGCATGGCCGCTCGCTTGGCCTGCTCATCATCCAGACGTTCAGATACCCACATCTTAATAACAGCCTGTCGGTTAACACCAATGCGCGCAGCCTCATTATCGAGTGCCGTAACCATCCAGACAGGAAAGTCGACATTGACGCGCTTGACTTCCCGGTTGGGGAACTCGGGATGATCGAAATCGAAGTACTCGCTCATGTCCTCGCCCGCATCGAAGCTATCCAGCAGTGCGTCAGTGTTGTTGCGCGTTGCGCTCATAGCTCTCCCTCTCCTTTTCGGTGACACGACGGGCAGAGATTATGCGAATCGTCTCCTCGTTGCGTTCGGTGTGAATGACACTAAGAAGCATTGTGTATGTGCGGCCTATTGCCATCAGGCGCTTCTCGCCCTTCTTCTTCGCGTGAACGACAATAAGATTAGGGTCATCCCATATCTCTGCCGCCTCCTCAAACGAGACCTTGTGTTTCAGTTGGTTCGCCTCGTTCTTGGCCGTGTCCCATTCGAATCTCATAGTATTCCTTATTTATATATAATTAGTATATCCAGTATACCAAATATTACACCTGATGTTCATCAACCGAATCCTCGTCGCTTCTGTCCTCATCGCCCGCATCGCCGCGTGGTGCCTTGGCGGGACGGAGGCCTAGTACTTCCCCGAAACCTCCTGCTCTGCTCGCGCGAGGCCCGCCTCGGCGCTCTTGAAGGCGCCGCGATACCACGTCCCCTCACGCACGGCAGCGGAAAGCCCAGCCACGGCGCGAGAGTACCAGCCCTTTGCCTCCTGAAAGCTCTGGGTGCAGCCCTCGCCTTCCTCGTGCGCCTTCCCCAGCCGCAGAGCCGCGCTCTCCCAGTACACGGAAGAGTCACTCTTTCCCAGGTCGTAGGCGCGGCGATACCACTGGTACGCCTTGTCCACCAGGTACCTTCTCGCAGCCACATCCAGCCAAACACCGGCGCGTTGAGGGTGCCGTCGTCGCCGCCATGCCACTCAGTCATCGAGCCACACTCCCATCCCCATCTTCCACCAGCCGCCGACCTTCTCGACCTTGTTGACCTCCGCATAGAGCGCCTTCCCGCCGTCCATGAGGCGAGCGGGAATCTCATTGATGTCCGCGGGGACAAAGCCCAGACGCCCGCCGGCCGATGTGTTAACCCTAATGCACCACTCGTCGTAGCGGTTGTCCTTCTCGCGAACCAGCGCGAGCCGCTCGCCCACGGAGAGCTTTGGGGCCAGCTCGTCGATGTCATCCACGTGGGTGGTGCCCGCGATGCGCGTGTCCGGCACAAGACAGATTGGCTGCGAGAAGGGCTTGGGGATCTCTATGCCCATGGTGCCGGGGATAGGTTGCCAGCCTCACCCGAGCCACTCCTGAGAGCCAGCAACCTCACACGTGTTATTTCTTTTTTGATTTTTAGTTGCTCTCAACTGGTCTTTTTATCTTTTTTCATCAAATAAGAAATATCACGTGTGAGGTTTTGCCACCCGCGCGAGGAAGCACGTGTGGAGCTTGCCGTGCATGAGACAAAGGGACTGTCCCTTTGTCTCATCAAAATTGGCGCGTTTCTCCGGATTATTGACTGATTGACGCAAAATGCCGGGTATTTCAGCTGCATATACTAAAGCCATTCCCGGGAAGTACGAACAGCACACGTCTTAGTCGCATTCCATCAAGGAGGCGCCATGGGTTCCATCCTTATTGGACTCATTCCCGCACTTGGCTGGGGCTTCCAAGGCATCGTCATGCAGAAGATCGGGGGCACCACCGCCAACAAGCAGATGGGCATGGTGCTCACGGCCCTCGTCATGAGCATCTTCGTTGCCCTGGTAGACCCCATCGTCTGGAGTCCCGCGCTCATCGCAGCAGCAGCCGTAAACGGAATCCCCTGGGCCATCGCCCAGATCCTGCAAATCAAGAGTTTTGACTATCTCGGCGTTTCGCGAGCAATGCCGCTCACCGCAGGTATGCAGCTCATTCTCACCTCAATCATCGGCGCGTTCTACTTTGGCGAGTGGCCACACGCCTGGCAGATGGGCGTGGGCTTCGCCGGCATCGCGCTCATCATTGTGGGAACGGTGCTCACCACCTACACCGAGGCCGGCCAGGAGACCACCAGCAAGGAAGACATCCGCAAGGGCGTCATTATCACGGCAATCTCCTCCGTGCTCTACGTTGCCTATGCCACCGCGGCCAGGTTCTTCAACGTGGACAGCTTCCAAATTCTGCTTCCGCAGGCGCTGTTCATGCTCGCCGCGACGGTTGTCATCGCCATCTTTGTGAGCAAGCGCGATTCCGTCGACGGCGTGTTTGGCCGCACCGAGGGCGTGTTTGGCCTCAAGTCCTGGCAGAACATGCTCACCGGCATCCTGTGGTCCGTCGCAAACATCGCGGTTCTCTTCTCCAATCAGGTGAACGGCGTGGCAGTTGGCTGGACGCTTGCGAACATGAACCTCATCTTCGCCACGCTCGGCGGCCTCTTCATCCTCCACGAGAAGAAGACCCCCAAGGAGCTCAAGTTTGTTATCGCAGGCATGATCCTTATCGCCGCGGGCGGCATCGCCATCGGCGCAACGAAGCTGGGCTAGAAGCGCGCCTAGCGCGACCGGCGCGCCAGAAACGTCAACAACACTCATCGGCCGCACACGCGGCAGAGGGGAGCAACAATGTCCATTACGCACAACAAGTACGACTTCGACGGCAAGGTAGTCATCGTCACAGGCTGCGCCCGCGGCATTGGCCGCGCAATCGCGCGCGCCTTCGCCGAGAATGGCGCCAAGGTCGCAGGTGCAGACCTCAACGTAGACGGCGTGCGCGAGACCCTCGCCGACTACCCGGATTGCACGGCCTACTCGTGCAACATCGCCGACGAGGAGGCGTGCAAGGACCTCGTGGACAAGGTGGTCGAGCACTACGGCCGTCTCGATGTCCTCATGAACAACGCCGGCATCTTCTGCCAGGCACCCGTCACGCAGATGTCCGCAGCCGACTGGCACAAGATGTTCTCCGTGAACGTGGATAGCCTCTTCTATCTCACCAAGTACGCCATGCCCCACCTGCTCAAGACCAAGGGCAACGTGGTGCAGACCGCAAGCGTCAACGGCCTGGGCGGCGACTACATGTCCTGGGCGTACAACGCCACCAAGCACGCCGTAGTAGGCATGGTGCGCAGCCTGTGCATTGACTACGGCCCCCAGGGCGTCCGCATCAACGCCGTTGCCCCGGCCATGACCGCCACCGACATGAACCGCAGCGTCTGGACCGTGCCAGAGAAGGTCGCGCCGTTCATCGAGCGCATCCCCATGGCACGCATTGGCCAGGTGGAGGACATTGCCCGCGCAGTCATGTTCCTTGCCTCCGAGGACGCGGCCTACATCACCGGACAGGTGCTCTGCGTGGACGGCGGCGTCACGGCATCCGACGGCCAGGCGCCCGGCGAGTACGACGAGAAGTTCTAGACTCGGCGTTGAGCTGCGCCGCATTGCCTTTGCAGAGAGGGGCCACCCCGGAGCTTCCGGCGGTGGTCCCTCTCGCCTATTGCGACGAGAAGCGCTTGCGATACGAGGAAGGCGACTCGCCCAGCTGCGCCACAAACAACCGATAGAGCGCATCTGCGCCCGAGAGGCCCACGCGCGACGCAACCACGGGCATGGGCAGGTCCGTCTGCACCAGCAGCATGGTCGCAAGTTCCAGGCGCTGTGCGAGAAGCCATTCCTTGGGCGTCTCGCCAATGGTCTCAAGGAAGTGACGCTGGAAGGTGCGCACGCTCACGCCGCTCGCACGCGCCATCGCGGCCACCGTCCACGGACGCGAGAGGTCCGCGCCCACAATCTTGCAGACCTGCTCCACGTCCCTGCCGCGGCGCTCCACCTCGGGGGTATCCGGCATGCCAAAGGCATCGCTCCGCGTACCCAGCGGGCGCGGGTTCCACAGGCTCATTGCCTCGGCAACCTGTGACGCAACCACGGGCCCAGAAAGATGCGCGACAAGCGAGAGGCACAGGTCCAGGCCGGACGCCCCGCCGGCGGAGGTCCAGATGCCGCGGGCTTGGTCATGTGTGAAGACGGAGTCCTCGTCCAGGAGCGCCGCAGGGTACAGCAGGCGGAACTCGGCCGAGAACGCGTGGTGGGTCGTGCAGCGAACTCCGTCGAGAAGGCCGGCCGCCCCAAGCACAAACGCACCCGTCCCCAGCGAGGCAATCTGAGCCCCGTGGTGCGCTGCCTCGCGTAGCCATGTGATTGTCTCGTCCGTCTCGCCTGACTGTATGGCGCGACAGGGATCCACAAAGCCGGGAACGCATACCAGGTCGGGGGCGGTGTCGCAATCGGCAAGCGGCGTGGTTGCAGCGGAGAGGCCGTGGTCGAGCGAGGCGAAGCTTCCCGTGGAGGCAAAGGAGAGGTTACAGGGCGCTTGGCCCCTGAGCGGGGCACCGTTGCCAAAGACCTGAATTACGTTGGCCAGGTCGTGGGCCCACATGCCGTCCATGAGGAGGGCAACCACGTGCGGGATGCGAGGGGTGCGGCTGCTTGATGTAGCTGGGGTTTTGGACATTGGCTTTGCTCTGCCTACTCCCCCACGACGCCCGCCACGGCGCGCACGTCTTCCTCGCCTGTGCCGCGGCGCCACGCCACGCGAACGGTGAAGCTGTTGGCGCCAGCGTCTCGCCTGTGGGCCACGGGGTCTGCTGTCACGGTGACGGTGGCGGCGTCGGGGTCTAGGCGGTACGTAGGCACGACGGGCACGACGGGCGCAGCGGTAAGCGTCACGCCGACGGTGACGCCACCCGCCTGGTACACGCGCCAGGCCCCGCGCTCGCTGGCCCCCTGCGAGACCACAGGGCCAAAGTCGTGCCGAAGCTCGACCTTCTCGCCAACCGAGAGCGGCAGCACGTCCGCCTCCAGCGTGAGCGCGCCGTCCGACTCGTCGCGCACCACAAACGGGTACGGTTCGTCCGCCACCTGCATGATCACTGAGCCCGCGGGCGTTTGCACCTTGGTTACCATGTCGCCCAGAATCACGCGTGCCGTGCGGTACCTGCGGAGCCGCGCGATGTCCTTTGGCCCCACCTCGTCCAGACGCGTGAGGTCACTGTTGTGGCGCAGGTCAGCCACCTTGACGCGGCGCGCGATGGGATTCTCGCCCACTGCGCGCACGTAATCAAGATAGGGCACGCCGTCCTTGTGGGTAAGGAGCTGGATCGCGGCCAATGCTTCTGGCGAGATGTCCAGGGCGAGAAGGTCCTCCGGGGTAGCTCCACAGTCCTCCATCACGTCATGGAGAAGCGCGACGCAGGTTTCGTCCTCGGTGGACATCTGCTCCGCAAGGTGAAGCGGGTGGTTGACGTAGGGCAGGCCGGCCTTGTCCAGCTGGCCGGCGTGCGCGTTGTAGCAGAACCTGATCGCGTTCTTCGTGACGGGCGTGTACAGCATTCCGTGCCTCCTCATGAGACAAAGGGACAGTCCCTTTGTCTCATATTTTGGCACGAGGAGGTCCACGCGCCGCGAGGCGATCGGCGCAGTTCCGGTTGGCAGCAGTTTCGGTGAGAACCCTTATGTGACTTCGGGTTAGTGGCAATTCACTGACCTGCGGTTTATCAGACTTCGAATCTCTTTGTACTTGGGGTACCCCCGAAAAACCGTAGCCCAACCGTCAATCGGCGCCATCGGGACCCGGACGGAAATCTTGCTCGCCATCGTAGCCCCACCGGCGCTGTCAGGAGAATCCGGACAGAAGTCGTGCCGGAGATGCCGCAGAACGGCCATTCTTTCTCAGCAGTACCCCGTTGATGGAGCGGGCGGCAGCAATCACACACCGCACCCGCACGCCGTGCATGAGACAAAGGGACTGTCCCTTTGTCTCACGGGTTGCTGCCCAACTGCGGAAACGCTGGGAAGCTGAGACGGGCCGGTAACAAGCGAGGCTGCCCGCGGCTTCGTAGTTACCGGGCCGTCACGCAGCCGTCGCGTTTTCCCCGGTGGCACCCAGCTCTTCTCAACGTCCCGGTAACAACACACGAGGGCGGTAATGGGACTCAAACAATAGTTGCACTGCCGACGCATTCCCCATAGTCGTACCGGCCAACTTGCAACGGAAGAGACATACCATGACTCCGGAGGGCCTCGACGAGGAAGCGTACTACTGGACCGAGAGAGACGCGGCCTCTGCGCACGCCCGAGGATGAGCTGCGCAAGGCAATCGGCGCGTTTCTCGGCAAGTATCAAATTGACTGCCTAAGTCGCAGAGCGGGGTAGCGGACATGACGGGGAGCCCGGAGCGGCAAACCAGGCGCAGCAGCGGGCGTGGCGCTCTCGCGCTCTTACCGGCTCACCCTCGCCCCCCCCTTCGTTTTGCCTGTTGAGGTGGCACCTCTCGCCACTCGCCGGTAACAATGCGCGAGCGTGCGAACCACGAGGACGAGAAGAGCGCCGCCCACCAACAGCTCACCGTGGGAACCGGGAACGCCAAGAACCCCCGAGAACTCCCAGCAACGGTGACGATTAAGAGAACCTCAAGCAAATGGTCTGAAGGACATATAATCATGTCTGGGTTAACGGGGGATGCGGACGTTTTCTTGGACCATCCTACCCCGCAAGCCCCAGCCTGCGCCT
>CADFJN010000005.1 GCA_902834555.1 Atopobiaceae bacterium | reverse complement strand
GCGCAGGCTGGGGCTTGCGGGGTAGGATGGTCCAAGAAAACGTCCGCATCCCCTTAAGTAAACGTTTCTGGTTGGTGTCATCGCGCCCGCAGGCGGTAGGCACTACTCCGCAAGCGGCTGCATATTATTTGAAAAATGATTAACCGTTATGTATATAGATAGCTAACGGGGGCTGGTTGTGGCGTCCCTGGCAGCGACGACACACAATCGTCGCTCGAATCTGTAGCGACCTGCGGGGGTCACACGTTCGCATCCAAATGTGTGACAAGCTAACTCTGGAGGCTCCAGCGGCACGGAGCGAGGCCACGCCGCAGAGAAGGCATCAGTTGCACTTCCGGCACAAACGGGCCTTCCGGCATCAGAATCTCACCGGAAGGCCCGCTATCTTCGCACTGCTTGCAGAAATGATGCTGTGGGCGTCGCGCACCTAGAGCGTGTTCTTAATCGCATTAACCTCGTCATCGCTGAGGAAGGAGTCCGCCTTGATCTGCTCGGTGTACTTCGCAATCTTGTCCTGGACCTCCTGCGAGACCTTGTCGGAGTAGCTGCCCAGGTAGACACCGCCGTTGTCCATGTTGGCCTCTATCACGGCACCGTTGCCAAAGGCACCGGCCTCGACCTCGTCCATAGCCTGGCCAAACATCCAGTCGGTAACGGTTGAGGTAATCACGCTGGGGTTGTCGGGCCCCACCGAGTCGATGGGCTGAGCGATGTCAAAGTGCGTGTCGACGCCCGCCTCCTCGAGCGCCTGGCGCGCGCCGTTGTCGACGGCGGAGGCGTCACCCCACATGACGTCGACGTTGTTGGATGCAATCCACTGGTTGGTGATGTTGGTGCCAAAGGACGCATCGGTGAAACCCGCATCAAAGTTGTAATGACCCTCGACCTGCGGGTTCACCTTCTGCGCGGCAGCAAGGTAGGCAGCGTACTTGGTGAGTGTGGTAGGAAGGCGCATGCCGCCAATGAAGCCAATCTGGCCCGTGTTGGTCATGAGGCCAGCCACCACACCGGCAAGGGCACCTGTCTGCGTGAGGTTCACCTGCACCGTCTCGACCTTCTCAAGGGTCTCGTAATCGGCAAGGTCGGTGGCGGGGTCGGTGTTGGTCATAAGGAAGTGAACGTTGGGGTTTGAATCCGCCGCCTCGGCCACCACATCGCCCCAGGCCGAGACAAACTCATTGCCAGCAGCGATGATGAGGTCAACGTCCTGGTCCACATAGGACTGCGCCGCAGAGGCCGCATCGGCAGACGCTGTGTTCTCCTTGGGCTCAAGCATTTCCCAGTTGGGGTGAGACTCGATGGCCTTGGTGAGAGACTCGTAGTGGCCCTGACCCCAGCCGCCATCGTTCTTGGGCCCGCTGATGACCATTGCCACCTTGTAGCTGCTCTTCTCAGCAGAATCCGTGCCGGACCCGTCAGACGAGGACCCGCATCCCCCAAGTGCAAGCCCGCATGCGGCAGCGGTCCCTCCCAGGCCAAGCGAGATGGCATCCCTGCGCGTAACGTTTGCTGCCATAGGTTACCTCCCTCTCCTGGACAGGCTTCCCTGTGCCTGCCCTAGTCCCAATACCCCGCATGGACAGCCGCGGCCTCGGCCTCGAGCTCGGGGAATGGCCCCACGACCTCGATGGGCTTCTGACCGGCTGCAAAGATCTTCCTGCACGGCAGGTCAAACGTGGGGTTTTGCTCATTTGAGCCCGTGAGCTCGAGGAGCCTGCGCTCGGTCATGGCATAGACCACACGGCCCACGTTTCCCCAGTAGATGGCGCCAGAGCACATCGAGCAGGGCTCGGCCGACGTGTACAGCGAGCAATCCCAGAGGTAGCCCTTCTCGTACTGCTGGCTTGCCCGCTCCATGAGCTGCGTCTCTGCGTGCCCGGTGCACTTGTGCGACTCAATCTCGACGTTTTCTTGCTCGAGAAGAACCTCTCCCTCAGGCGAGACGAGAATTGCCCCAAAGGGCGTGTTGCCGTGCTCACGCGAGCTTCTGGATACCTCGATGGCCCTTCTCAGCAGAGCCACGTCCTCATCGTGCGAGAACACTTTGCGCGTCATGCGCTCTCCCCCTCTTGCTGCACCCCAGTTACCAAAGAGAGGCCGCCCCCCAAACGAGGGGACGGCCTCTCACACAACAGCGATACTACAGCGTCTTCTGAATGGCAGAGACCTCGTCGTCGGTGATGAAGGTGCCGGCCTTGATCTGCTCGGAGTACTCCTTGATCTTGTCCTGGACGTCCTGGGAGACCTTGTCGGAGAACTTGCCAAGCGTGATGCCACCGTTGTCCATGTTGCCGGTAATGGCCTTGCCACCGCCAAAGGAGCCGGACTCGATCTCGTCCATGGCCTGACCAATCATCCAGTCGGTGACGGTGGAGGTCACAACGGTGGGCTGGTCGGCACCCACGATGTCGATGGGCTGCGCGATGTCGAAGTGCGTGTCGGCACCGGCGGCCTCGAGCGCCTGGCGTGCGCCGTTGTCGACAGCCGAGGCGTCACCCCACATGACGTCGACGTTGTTGGAGGCAATCCACTGCTGCGTGAGGTTGGTGCCGAGAGACGCATCGGTAAAGCCGGCCTCGAAGTTGTACTGGCCCTGAATCGACGGGTCAATCTTCTGCGCCGCCGCCAGGTATGCGGAGTACTTGGTAATCGTGGAGGGGAGCTTCATACCGCCGATGAAGCCGATGCTCTTGGTCTTTGTCATGAGGCCAGCCACCACGCCGGCGAGGGCACCCGTCTGCTTGAAGTCGGGAAGAACCGTCTCGACGGGATCGAGGGTCTCGTAGTCGGTCATCTCGGCTGTGGGGTCGGTGTTGGTGATCAGGAAGTGAACCTTGGGGTGGCTGTCGGCCGCGTCGGCGACAACCTCTGCCCAGTCGGAGGCAAACTGGTTGCCGTTGCCGATGATGAGGTCGACGTCCTGATCGACGTAGGTCTGCGCCGCGGTTGCAGCGTCGGCGTCAGCGGTGTTCTCCTTGGGCTCGAGCATGGTCCACTTGGGGTGAGACTCCAAGGCCCTCTTGAGGGACTCATAGTGGCCCTGATCCCAGCCGCCGTCGGTGATGATGCCGCTCATGATCATGGCGACCTTGTAGCTGCTCTGCTCGGAATCGGACCCAGAGGCGGAGCTATCGGACGAGCTGGAGCTGGAGCCAGAGCCGCCGCAGCCGGCAAGGGCGAGCGCTCCCACGCTACCGAGTCCCAGGGCGATGGCCTGGCGCCTGTCGAGCATAGCGGCGGACAGAGACTTCTTGATTTCACTCATGATGTGCCCTTTCCTTCCTCCGTTACGAGAGGCGCAGGGTGTGCCCCTCATCCCAAACTCTTCCCCCTGAACGTTACTAGGACGTAGGGGGAATGAAACCACAGAGTAACCTAAGCGGCACCCACTCCTCGGTGACGGGCCGGGTGCCGCAGTGGATTAGCGCTGCTCGCGGAAGTACGGCTGCCCGTTTGCCTTGGGACCGGCGTGCTTGGAGCCAAAGAAGATGAGTGCCACGATGGTGAAGATGTACGGAATCATCTTAAAGAACATGACCGGCGCAGCCTGGAACTGGGCCTGCAGCGCCACGTTGAGACCGTCGAAGAAGCCAAAGAGCAGGCTGGCGCCCAGGACGCCAAGCGCACTCCAGCGGCCAAAGATGACCGTTGCCAGGGCGATGAAGCCGCGGCCCATCACGATACCGTCAGTGTAGATGGGCGTGTAGCACAGGGTGAGGAACGCGCCACCGGCAGCGGCGAGCGCGCCGCAGACGATGCAGGCCAGGTACTTAACGCGCACGACGTCGATGCCAAGGGTCTCGGCCGCGTGGGGATTCTCGCCTACGGAGCGGAAGGAGAGGCCGGCGCGGAAGTGCTTGAAGAAGTAGCGCACCAGGGGGACCAGGATAAACGCCAGGTAGGCAAGAAGCGTCTGGTTAAAGAACGCGTTGCCTATGAAGGGGATGCTCGAGAGCCCCGGAATGGCAATGCTCGCCATCTGGTCGCCGGTGGCGTTGGCCGAGTTGGAGCCAACGAAGAGGTTGTAGCCAAAGAGCGCGATGGCCGGCGCCAGGATGTTGATTGCCATACCGGTGACCACCTGGTCGGCACAGAGCGTGACCGTGCAGAACGCATAGAGCATGTTGATGAGGACACCCGCGAGCATGGCAACGAAAAGGCCAACCCAAAGGTTGCCGGTCATCTTTCCAACGGCGAAGCCCACAAATGCGCCAATGGCCATAACACCCTCCAGGCCAATGTTCACGAGGCCGGCTCGCTCGGAGAAGACCTCACCTAGCGCCGCCAACAGAATAGGCACGGCGCCCATGGTCATGGCCTTGAGGATGGTGGGAAGTGCAGTCATGAAATCCATTACGCGTTCACCTCGGCCTTCTTGGCCTTAGCGTCCTGCCTTGCGGCGACGTAGGCCTTAATCTTGGGGAGCTTGACGGCGGCCATGCCGGCGACGGCAAAGATGATGATGAGGCCGCGGATGATCTCGACGATGGCGGTGGGAACACCAATGACGCTCTGCATCATGGTTCCACCGGTGGAGAGGACGCCAAAGAAGAACGCCACGAAGATGGCAGCGATGGGGTTGAGCTGAGCGATGAGGGCAATTGCCACGCCGTCAAAGCCAAAGCCCGAGCCAAAGCCATCGGCCAGGCGGTACGGGGTCTTGCCGAGGAGCTCGACGGCACCGCCCAGGCCCGCAATGGCGCCCGAGAGGATGAAGGCGAGCAGAACCAGGCGACGCACAGGGAAGCCGTTGACCCTCGAGGCAATGGGGTTCATGCCAACCGCGCGAATCTTGAAGCCAAAGGACGTACGGAAGATGACGTACCAGATGAAGATGCCCAGCACGATGGCGAGAATGACGCCCACGTGCGTGCCAAAGACCTCGGGCAGGCGCGCGGACTGCGGAATGGCGATAGTCTTGGGCAGGCCGTTATCGGAGTAGACGTTCTTGTAGATGTACTCCATGAAGTACATGGCCACATAGTTGAGCATGATCGTGGTGATCATCTCGTTGAGGCCGCGGGTTATCTTCATGATGCCCGGCAGGAGCCCCCAGATGGCGCCAGCCACGATGCCGGCGATAAGCCCCAGCGCAAGGCCGGCAGGGCCCTCGAGCCCCAGGCCGAGCACGCACGTTGCGGTGGCGCAGCCACCCATGATGAACTGTCCCTCGCCGCCCAGGTTAAAGACGCCGCACTTGTAGGCGAACGCCGCGCACAGGCCGGTGAAGATGAGCGGGCACGCACGCTCGAACGTCTTGCTCAGTTTTGTGCCGTCACCCAGGGAACCCTGGATCATGGCTGCATAGCCCTCGAGCGGGTTCTTCCCCAGGCATGCGATGATGATTGCGCCGATGATCAGAGCCAGGAGCACGGCGACGACCGGCGTGAGGATCATCATGCGCCTCTCGCTGCGCTCCTCCGGGCTCAGAGCCTTCTTTGCCACGTTAACCCCCTCCTACTTTCCTGCCATGGCGAGCGAAATCTCCTTGATGGGAGGATTCGCACCCGGGTACGTGCCCATGATCTGGCCCTCAAAAAGCACCACGATGCGGTCGGAGAGCTTGAGCACCTCGTCGAAGTCTGCCGAGATGAGAAGCACCGCGCACCCGGCGTCGCGCTGGGCCACGATCTGGTTGTGGATGAACTCGGTGGCGCCAATGTCCAGGCCGCGGGTGGGATAGACCGCCACAAGAAGCTTGGGGTGCCCCTCAAGCTCGCGGGCAAGGATGACCTTCTGCTGGTTGCCGCCGGAGAGGCTGCGGGCCGTCTGGTCAACGGAGGTGCAGCGGATGTCGTTCTCCTCGCGCAGGCGCTCGGCGTAGGAGTGGATCTCGCCCATCTTGAGCCACTTGCCGTGGCCAAGGGAGAACTGGTCGGACTCTGTCTGCTTGAGCACGAGGTTCTCGGCGATGGTCATGTCTCCCACAAGGCCCATCTTGTTGCGGTCCTCGGGGATGTTGCCCAGGCCGGCATCGATGAAGGTTTCGGGCGAGAAGATTGCAATCTCATTCCCGTCGGGGCCAATGACCTTACCGGAGTCCGGCTTCACCAGGCCAGTCACGACCTCGGCCAGGGGCGTCTGGCCGTTGCCGTCGATGCCTGCGACACCCAGGATCTCTCCCTTGTGGATGGTGAGCGAGACGTCCTTCAGGCCACCATGCTTGATCTCGGGATGGTACGAGACGTTCTGGAGGACAAACTCGTCCTTTGTGGCACCGGTGACCTTCTCGTAGGTGTTCTCGACGAACTTCTGGCCAATCATGAGGTCCGCGAGCTCCTGCTCGGTGGTGTCGGCAACGCGCAGCGTCTCGACCGTCTCACCGCGACGAAGCACCGTGACGCGGTCGGAGATGCGCATGACCTCGCGCATCTTGTGGGAGATGAAGACGATGCCCTTGCCCTCGGCGGTGAGCGAACGCATGATGTCGAAGAGGCCCTCGACCTCGAGGTCGGTGAGGACGGCGGTTGGCTCGTCGAGGATAAGCAGGTCTGCCCCGCGGAACAGCACCTTCATGATCTCAACGCGCTGCTGCATGCCAATGGACATGTCGCCGACCTTCTCGTCGAGGTCAATCTCAAGGCCGTAGCGGTCCATGATGTCCTCGACGGTCTTGCGGTCCTCGCCCTCCTGCAGAAGCGGCGAGTTGTGGCGCTTGTCGCCCAGGATGATGTTCTCGAGGCCCGTCATGTCATCGATGAGCATGAAGTGCTGGTGGACCATGCCAATGCCCTGCTCCACGGCCACTCGCGGCGAGGAGATGCTCACCTCCTTGCCGTGCATGAAGATCTTGCCCTCGGTGGGCTGGTAAAGCCCTATGAGGACGTTCATGAGCGTGGACTTGCCTGCGCCGTTTTCGCCCAGGAGGGTGTGCACCTCCCCCTCCTGAACGTCGAAGGTCACGTTCTTGTTCGCGTAGAACGAACCGAAGCGCTTGCTGATGTTCTCCATTCTCAGCAACTCGGCCATGCCTACCGCCTTTCGCCGACAAACGCTATCAAACCGTCAGTTGAGCAAACGAATTGTTGCATCCGCGTGTTACCGGGACTTTTCCGCCTCCTTGCCAGCCGTCTTCTTGCGGGAATATGGCGTCCCCTCAAGGGGAAGCTTGGTACGAAGCACACCATCGACCCGGTGATAGGCGTTCTGGATGGCGGGTGCCGTGGGAATGGTGGCAATCTCGCCAATACCCTTGCCGCCGTATGCAACCGGGAGCAGGTGTTCCTTCTCGACGTAGATGGCATCGATGTGGGGGATCTGGTTGGCGCGGAGAAGACCCAGGGTGCCAAAATGCGCCTGGGGGACGCAGTCCTTGAGCGGGAAGTCCTCGGTGAGCGCATAGCCCATGCTCATGAGGACGCCACCCTCGATCTGGCCCTGGATGGCGATGGGGTTCACGACCTTGCCCGAGTCGTGGGCAGCATAGACCTCGCTCACGCGGCGATCCTTGTCGAGAATCACGCAGGTGGTGGCGTAGCCGTAGCACACGTGGCTCTTGGGGTTGGGTTTGTCGGCGCCCAGCTTGTCCGTGGGCTCGAAGTAGACATAGCGGAACTCGTGGCCCTCGAGCGCAGAGAGCGCCGCAACCGGGTCTTGGGCCACCACGGCGTGGCCGGCCGTAAGATCACCCGGGTGGTTGTCCACGTAGGGGGTGTCATCGTCGTACTCGATGGTGGCGCCGTCTCCATGGGCGCACACGGGGGTCGCAGGAACCTCCTGGCCGCGCTCGACGGCAAGCATGGCGTCGCGCAGCAGGAAGGCGGCACCGCGCACGGCCTCGCCGGTGATGACGGTCTGGCGCGAGCCCGAGGTGGTGCCGGAGTCCGGCGCGGCCTCGGTAGAGCACTCGCCGTTCTCGATGGCGGACTTGGGAAGGCCCGTGGCCTCGGCAACGTCCTGCTGGAAGATGGTGTTGCAGCCCTGGCCAATGTCGGAGGTGGCCGAGTAGATCACGGCACGACCGCCCTCGACGCGGATGTTGGCGCGGCCGGCATCGGGCAGGCCCACGCCCACGCCGGAGTTCTTCATGGCGCAGGCGAGACCGGCGTGGTCGGCGTTCTTCTCGTACACGTCCTTGACCGCCAGCAGGGTCTCCTTGAGGGCGGTGGAGCAATCGGCAATCTGTCCGTTGGGCAGTGCCTCGCCAGGCTCGATGGCGTTCCTGTAGCGAATCTCCCACGGAGAGATACCAACCTCGTCGGCGAGGAGGTCGATAAGGCACTCGAGGGCAAACTCGCTCTGGCAGACGCCAAAGCCACGGAAGGCACCGGCGGGTGGGTTGTTGGTGTAGTAGCCGTAGCCGCGGATGTCAGTGTTCTGGTAGGTGTAGGGGCCAACGGCGTGGGTGCAGGCGCGCTCGAGCACCGGGCCGCAGAGGCTTGCGTAAGCGCCGGTGTCGAAGTTAATCTCGCAGTCCAAGCCGGTGAACTTGCCATTCTCGTCGCAGCCCAGGGTGAAGGTGCCCAGCATGGCATGGCGCTTGGGATGGAAGTCAATGGACTCCTGGCGCGTGAAGTGGCACTTCACCGCACGCTTGAAGCGGTAGGCTGCAAGCGCGGCAAGGTGCTGTGCAGAGACGTCCTCCTTGCCGCCAAAGCCACCGCCCACGAGCATGGTCTGGACCACCACGCGCTCGGGGGTCTTGTCCCAGCCAAACATGTGGGCGACTTCCTTGCGCGTGTCGTAAGCGCCCTGGTCGGTCGAGAAGATCTTCACGCCGTCCTTGTACGGAATGGCAACCGCGCACTCCGGCTCGAGGAAAGCGTGCTCGGTGAAGGGGGTCTCAAAGGTGTGCGTGACAACGTGAGCCGAGTTCGCAAGTGCCTCCTTGGCGTTGCCGCGGGTGACGTGGCGGCTCTGGCAGACGTTGTCGTGCAGCTCAACGAGGTTGCCAAAGGCGTTGAAGCTCTTGTGGATGATGGGGGCATCGGGCGCCTTTGCCTCGGCGATGTTGCGCACGGGCTCGAGGGGCTCGTAGTCAACACGCACAAGGCGCTTGGCACGCTCGAGGGTCTTGGTGTCCTCGGCAACAACCAGGCAGATGGCGTCGCCCACAAAGCGGGTGATGTCGCCCTCGGCAATGAAGACGTCCCAGTCCTGGATGAGGTGGCCAACCTGGTTCACTGGCACGTCCTTGGCCGTAAGGACGCCAAGAACGCCAGGCAGGGCCTCTGCCTTGGATGCGTCGATCTTGAGAACGCGGGCACGAGGGTACTTGGAGCGCACGGCAGACGCGTACGCCATGTCTGGGAAGTCGCGATCGTCCAGGTCATCGGGGTACTTGCCGTAGCCCAGGACCTTGCGGCGCACGTCCACGCGGAAGGCACGCTTGCCCACGCCGTACTCGTCGCCGCGCTCGAGGTCCTCGTCGATCTGCGCCTCGCCGCGCAGGACTGCGGCGGCGAGTTGAATGCCCTCGATGATCTTCTTGTAGCCCGTGCAGCGGCACACGTTGCCGCGGATGGCCCACCTGACCTCTTCCTCGGTGGGGTTGGGGTTCTGGCGCACCAGGGCGGCGCCACTCATCACCATGCCGGGGATGCAGAAGCCGCACTGCACGGCGCCCACGGCGCCGAAGGCGTAGACAAACGCCTCCTGCTCCTCATGGGTAAGGCCCTCCACGGTGAGGATGTGCTTGCCCTGGGCGAGCTTGGTGGTCATGACGCAGCCCTTGGTGGCAATGCCGTCGATGACCACGGTGCAGGTGCCGCAGGCGCCCTCCGAGCAGCCGTCCTTCACGGAGGTGAGATGTAGGTCATCGCGCAGGAAGCGCAGGAGCGACTTATTCTCCTCGGTCGTGATCTCCTGACCGTTCACAAAGAAGCTGTAGGTTGCCATCTCTCCTCCTCCCTAGAGACTCTTGGCGATAATGCCAAACGCGTCGTGGATGACCCCACGCGGGCATTTGGACGCGCACATGCCGCAGGAGATGCAGTCCTCCTGGTTGATGACGGCAAGGTTCTCGGTCACGTGGACCGCGTCCGACGTGCAGGCGCGCTCGCAGGCACCACAGGCGATGCAGCTCACCTGGCACACCGCGCGTGCCGCAGAGCCAACCTCATGGTTTGAGCAGAGCACCTGGATGCGCTGGTGGCGCGGGACAATATCGATGATGTGCTGCTCGCACATGCGGGCGCACAGGCCGCAACCAATGCAGGCCTCGCGGTTCACGTGCGCCACGCCGTTCTCGTTGAGTTCTATTGCGTGCATACGGCAGGCGGCGACGCATGAGCCGCAGCCGATACAACCCTCTGAGCAGCGGTCGGGCGCGGGTCCCCCTGCGCACCTCACAACCGCAACCATGTCTCTTTTTCGTGCCATAACTCAGTCCCCCATATGAGCTACAGCGGGACGGCCGCACGGCCGCCCCGCCAGTGTGTTCTTCGAGGCGCGAAGGCGCCGGGTGCCTACTTCCTGGCGAGCAGGTATCCGTAGTCGTCACGCACGGCCACGATGGTCGCGCGGACCGCTTCGGGAAGGCCGCAGGCGACGTCGTCCACATCGTAGACTGCCGTAGTTCCGTCGAGCCTCACGAGCATGCCACCCTCGACGGGAAGGAAGCCCTCGTTCTGGGAGTCGTCGAAGTCCTCCTTGCTCCAGAACAGCGTGAGCTTGTCGCGGTAGGGCTTGCCCTCGGAGTACGGGCAGAACACGGCGCAGTTGCCGCACTCATTGCACATGCCGTCCACGTGAACGATCTGGCGCTCGCGCATGCCGGGCACGCGAATGGCAACGTTGGCGCGGTTGGGGCAGACCTCGCAGCAGGTCTCGCACACGGTGGCGCAGCCAAGGCAGCGCGTGTGGACGAGCGACGCGACGTCAGCCTCGAGGGTTCCTCGGGACGCAAGAGGCGTCTCGTAGCAGGGGTCGACGTTTGCCTCGCCCTTAGCGTCGAAGGAAGCACCCGCAATGGCCGTTGTGACGGTCATGGCGTCAGCGATGGCTTTGACCACGGTGGCAGGCCCGCGACGGGCGTCACCGGCGGCAAAGACATGCGGCACGCTGGTCTCGAGGGAGTCCGAGACAACGGGACGTCCCTTCTCGTCCAGCTCGCAGCCGGTGGCCTGGTAGAGACCCTGCTCGATGCGCTCGCCCACGGCAGTGATGACAGCGGTGGCGGGCAAGCTTACGGTCTCGCCCGTAGGCTCGGGAGCGCGACGGCCAGAGGCATCAGGCGCGCCAAGGCGCATGACCTCGCAGGTCAGCGTGCCATTGGCAAGGTCACCCGGCGAGAGGAGCTCCATGAACTCCACGCCGTCCTCGAGCGCCATAACGAGCTCCTCCTCGTCGGCGGGCATGTAGCGACGGGTGCGGCGGTAGACCAGGCGCACGTGCTCCACGCCGGGCACGCGCTTGGCGGCACGCGCCACGTCCATGGCGGTGTTGCCGCCGCCGATGACCACCACGTCAGAGCCGAGCTTGCACTGGGCAGGATCCTCCTTGAAGTCGCGCAGGAAGTCGATGGCGTCAAGCGCCTCGCCGCTGCGCAGGGCCGGACGGCCCGGCGCCCAGGCGCCAATTGCCACCACGACGTCGGTGAAGCCCTGGTCGAGAAGGTCGCGTGCGTTGGTTACCTCGACGCCCGTCTTGAACGTGGCGCCATATGCCGAGCAGAGCTCAACATCGTGATCGATGGCCTCTTCAGAGATGCGGAAGCCGGGAATCACGTGGCGAACGATGCCGCCGAGCTGGCCGGTGCGCTCGAACACGGTGACGTCCACGCCGGCGCGCGAGAGGAACGACGCCGCAGCAAGACCGGCAGGGCCGGCGCCCACGACGGCCACCTTGCGCCCAGTCACGCTACCACGCGCGGAGAGCGTGGGCAGGACCTCTGCCAGGCCCTTCTCGGCAGCCAGGAGCTTGAACTCGCGAATGTGCACGTGCTCCTCGTAGTAGTTGCGCATGCAGGAGTTTCCGCAGGTGTGCGGGCAGATGGTACCCGTGGTGAAGGGAAGCGCGTTGCGCTCGAGGATGATGTTGAGGGCATCGGCGTAGCGGCCCTCCTCGCAGGCGCGAAGATAGCCAGGGATGTCCTGCTCGATGGGGCAGTCCTCGCGGCAGGGAGCCGTGAAGCAGTCAATGAGGGGCAGCTCGTGGCCCACGTGACGCTCGGGCGTAGGCTTGACGGGCTTGCGGTAGCGCGGGTTGGTGAGGGCGTCGTCCACGATGGCGGCAACCTTGGCGGGATCAACGCCCGAGAAGGGCTTCTCGTCGATGCCGACGAGGGCCTCGTCAATCTGGCCAAGGTGCTGGTACCCACCGGGCTTGAGGAGCGTGGTTGCCACGGTGACGGGCCAGATGCCCGCGTCGACGAGCGAGCGAACGTTGAGGGCGTCCGCACCACCGGAGAACGAGATGCGCAGGCTGCCGTCGAACTCGTCGGCAATGCGCTTTGCAAGCGAGACAGTGAGCGGGTAAAGCGAGCGGCCCGACATGTACATCTCGTCGCTGGGCAGCTCGGAGCGGGTGACGTCCACCGGGAAGGTGTTGGTGAGCTTGACGCCAAACTCGACGCCGCGCTCCTTGGCCAGGGCGATGAGGCGGTTGAGCATGGGCACGGCGTCGGCCCACTGCAGGTCCTCGTTGAAGTGGTGCTCGTCGAAGACGATGTAGTCGAAGCCCAGCGAGTCGAGCGTCTTGCGCGCGTACTCATAGCCCAGGAGCGTGGGGTTGCACTTGATGTAGGTGTTCAGGCCCTTCTCGGTGATGAGGTGCGTCGCGATGCGCTCGATCTCGGCCGGCGGGCAGCCGTGGAGCGTGGACTCGGTGACGGAGCGGGAGACGCACGGCGAGATGGAGTCGACAAACGCGGCGTCAACGTGCTGGAAGCGGTCGAGGTTGGCCTTGGCCCACGCAATGGCCTCCTGGAAGACAGGGGTGTTGGAGGCGTCCTTCATGTTGTTGATGTAGGTGTCGACCTTCTCGCCCTTGATGCCCTCGAGATCGTAGCCAACCGACATGTTGAAGACGAAGCCATCGGGGTCACCAAAGCCAAACTCCTGGGCAAGGAGCTTGCAGGCAACCCACGCCTTGACGTACTCGTCAAAGGCACCGGGCACGGTGAGCTCGGTGGACCACTCGCAGTTGTAGCCCTCGTCGGCAGCAAGGATGCAGGGCTTGTTCACGCAGGCAGAGAGCTCGGCGCCGTCCATCTTCTGGACGGTCTTGAGCTCGAAGAAGCGAGCGCCGGTGACGTAGGCGGCGATGATGTTCTGCGCGAGCTGGGTGTTGGGGCCGGCAGCCGGGCCAACGGGCGACTCGACCTTCTCGCCAAAGATGGGACGGGCGTGGCCGCCGAGCTTGGCGAGACGAGACTCGCCAAAGATGGTTCCCTGGGTCTTCTTCTCGGTAAGGATCCAGTCCATGAGCTGGTCGAACGGGATGGGACGCATGATGTCGCTCATTGCGATTCCTCTCCAGAAACGCATTTCCGTGGGGACGTGAGGCGTGCGCGGCGCCACGGGATCCGCGCACGTCGTGGCAGCGGCGGCATTGGAGCGCCGCTGCCGGGAAGACACCTAGTACTCGCAGTCGTTGAGCTCTCCCCAGAGCTTCTTGGACTGGTCGAGCACAAAGGCATCAATCCTATCCTTGTCAATGTCCGTGAACTCACGGTCACGGTAGACCACGCGGCCGTTCACGATGGTGGTACGGCAGTCGTGGCCCTCGACACCAAAGAGGATGTGGCCGTCGATGTTCTCCGCGCCAATGGGCGTGGGCGCCGGATAGTCAAACACGGCGACGTCCGCGGCGGCACCGGGCGCAAGCACGCCCAGGGGCTTGCCCTGCGGCTTGGAGGCAAAGTACATGTTGGCTACCTCGGCGTTGTTCTTGAAGAGCATGGTCATGGCCTCGCCCCAGGCCACGTTGGGCAGCGCGGAGTTGAGGCGCTGCAGGGGCACGAAGGCCTTGAGGGACTGCAGCATGTCGTGGGTGTAGGCGTCAGTACCCATGGTCACGGTGATGCCACGCTTGAAGAACTCGAGCACCGGGGCAGTGCCCACGGCGTTGTTTGCATTGGACTGCGGGTTGTTGACGATCTTGGTGTGGGTCTCGGCAACAACGTCCATGTCGGCGGGGGTGATGTGGATGCAGTGACCGAGCATGGTCTTCTCGCCCAGGATTCCGTGGTCGAGGAGGCGGTGAATCGACGTGCAGCCGTGCTTCTGGGCCGAGTCGTAGACGTCGTTCATGCCCTCGCACACGTGGATGTGGAAGCCGGTGAGGCCGTTGTTCGCCTCGACCATGCGGTCGAGCGCCTCGTCCGGCAGCGTGAAGAGGGCGTGCCCGCCGAACATGGCGGCAATCATATCGTCCTGGCTGGCCGCCCAGCGGGCAAAGTCGGCGTTCTCCTGGATGGACTGATCGAGCTTCTCCTTGCCGTCACGGTCAGAGACCTCATAGCACAGGCAGGCACGCATGCCCATCTCCTGCGCCACGTCCTTGATGGCAAAGAGGGAGCCGGGGATCTCGCGGAAGCTTGCGTGGTGATCGAAGATGGTGGTCACGCCATTGCGGAACGACTCCATCATGGTCACGTACGCGCAGGCACGCGTGCCATCGAGCGTGAGGTGACGGTCGATGTTCCACCACTGCTGCTCGAGGTTCTCGAGGAAGTTGGTGGGGTTGCAGCCCTTGATGGCAAGGCCGCGCGCCAGACCGGAGTAGATGTGGGTGTGGCAGTTGATAAGACCGGGCATGATAAGGCCGCCGTGGGCATCGATGAACTCTGCCGTGGGGTAGGCGGCGTCCATCTCGGCACGCGTGCCAACTGCCACGATCTTGTCGTGGTCGATGACAACGGCACCGTCCTCGATGAAGGGCATCTGGGGGTCCCTGGTTACGACCCGACCGTTTCCAACAAGTAGCATAGGACCTCTCCTCCTTGCTACATGCCGCAGATCAGCTACGGCCCAACCTGTGTTCATCGCGACCCTCTCATGCCGCGACGGCCGGGCGTTGCGCGAACGCTATTGCGCCGCATGGGCACCCGACTACCCAACTGCAAACGAAGCGCAGGTACAAGGTCCTTCCCCGTTGGCCTCTCCCTGCAAATCACCGTATTGGCGAATCTTCGCACTACTTGTAATACAACCTAACAAATATTTTGCTTCAAATTGGCGTCCTGCTCGTCGCAGTCTGGAGAACATCGGCGTACGGTCGATTGCCGGTGTGGACGGTAACGTTATATTTTGAGAAATCTAACGTAGACGCGCCGGCCACCCAAATAAGCACGCCCTTGTGAGGAAACAATACCAATGAACTGGGAATTGTTTATGGTCCAACGGCAAAAGAGCACATGGTGTCGTTGAACGGACAGACGCTATGATGCCGCTCTTGGACAACACCATGTCATGTTCATAAGCGTTTACGTTGAAACAGGCGTTCCCTTACATTCAATAAGCCCCTCGTGGTGCTAGTATTTCTTAACTGTTGGCTTCCCCGCCCATGTAGAAAACTGCGCCATGCAGCCCGCGCCCGTGCGCTAGAAACTCATGCGCCTCGACTGAGCGGGCCCGCCAGAAAGGGATCGAGGAATCATGAAGAAGTCCGAGGTCGAGTTTCTCTCTCGCCTTGCAAAGGGTATTGCCGCACAGTTTGGCAGCAACTGCGAGGTCGTCGTCCACGACCTGGAGTCTGAGGATCCGGACAGCACCATCGTCGCGATAGAGAACGGCCAGGTCTCTGGCAGAAAGCTCGGCGATGGCCCCTCCAACGTGGTGCTTAAGGCCCTGAGCTCAGACCCAGACAAGCTCCAGGACCACTTTGCCTACCACACGCGCACCGAGGACGGTCGCGAGCTGCGCTCAAGCACGGTCTTCTTCCGCGACGAGACGGGCAAGCCCGTGGCGATCTTCGCCATCAACTATGACTCCACGCCCATCATGGCGCTGCAGAACATGCTCAAGGACTTCACCGCGCTTGCCAGCCCCGCTACAGACGAGCCGGAGGTTATTCCCCACAACGTGAATGACCTCCTCGACGAGCTCATCGACCAGAGCGTGCGGCTGGTGGGTAAGCCGGTGGCACTCATGACCAGGGAAGACAAAGTCAGGGCAATAGGCTTCCTCAACAACTCCGGCGCCTTCCTCATCACCAAGGCCGGCCAGAAGGTCTGCAACTACTTTGGCATCTCGAAGTACACGCTGTACAGCTACATGGACGAAGCCAAAGCACAGAAGAAGGAGTAGGCGCATGTCCAACGAGTGCCGCACTGACGACGAGGCAACAGGGCTCACGTCACGGCTCGTGGGCATAGAGAGCACAGACCCCGGTGCCTTTGAGGGCCACATCGAGGACTTTGTGCACACGTGGCTCGAGGAACGTCGCAAGCGCGCCGGCAGCCTTGCCGGGTCCATACAAATCGAAGAGCTCGAGGCGCTGCCAGGACGCCACTGCCTGAGGGCACTCATTCCCGCGGAAGGAACGAGCGACGCCTCTGCCGGTCCTGCTGACCTCACCCTTCTCTGCCACATGGACACCGTGCGCGTGGGCTCCGGCTGGAGCGAGGACACGCCGGCCTTCTCGCCCGTTCTGCGCGATGGCGAGCTCTATGGCCGCGGCTCGTGCGACATGAAGGGTGGCCTGGCCTGCGCGCTTCTCGCCTTTTCGGATGCGCTTGACGAGGTTGGTCGGCGCGGGAGCCTGCCTGGGCGCTCGCTGGCGATTGTGTGCACCGTGGACGAGGAGGACGAGATGCGCGGCTCGGAGGCCGCCATCCGCGCCGGCTGGCTGGGTGCCATCGGCTGGGTCCTCGACACCGAGCCCACCGACGGCCGTGCGCGTGGCTCGCACAAGGGGCGCACCTGGTACGTCATCGACATGCACGGCGTTACCGCGCACGCCAGCACGCCCTGGCGCGGCGCAGACGCCATCGCCGCCCTGGCAGAGGCCGTCTGCCGGATCCGCGGGTCTGTTGCGGCACTGCCCTCCCACCCCGAACTTGGCCGCTCAACTGTCACGTTTGGGCAGGTCAAAGGTGGTTACAGCCCCTACGTGGTGCCCGACGAGTGCCACGTGACCATCGACATGCGGCTGGTGCCGCCCACGGGCTCTTCGGATGCCGAGAAGATTGTGCGCAATGCCTGCGCCGCGGCAGAGGCAGCCGTGCCTGGCACCCATGCGGACGTGCGCTGCACCGGGGACAGGCCGCCTATCGAGCTTGACCCCGCGTCGCCGCTGCTTGCAGCGCTCACGCGGGCGAGCGAGGAGGCCTGGGGCGAGACGCCGGCAACGGATGTCTTCACCGGCTACACCGACTCTGCCGTCGTGGCGGGTACCTGCGGGAACCCCACGTGCCTCTCGTACGGGCCGGGCAGCCTCGAGGTTGCCCACAAGCCCAACGAGCACGTTCCCGTGGCAGACCTTGCGCGCGTTCGCACGGTGCTCTCGCGGCTGGCTGCCAATATGCTGTGGGGCTAGCGGGCCCTTCTCGGCAACGGATTCCGGCGGCGGGCCTCACCTGCAGCACCCATCCTCCTGCAACGTCCACCCCCCCGCAGTTCTCGTAAATGCTACTGTGCAAGTAGGGTATAAGGCCCCCGATGACCAAAGCCACACCACGGCCAATCAAAGGAGAAACCTATGCTCAGGCATGCCGCCAACGTCGTTAAGGGGTACCGCACGCAGGACGGTGCCGGAGTGAGCCTCGTACGCGTACTGGGTGACCAGACCGCACGCGACTTTGACCCCTTCCTCATGCTGGATTCGTTTGACAGCACCAACCCGGATGACTACACCGCAGGATTCCCACTCCACCCTCACCGCGGCATCGAGACCGTAAGCTACCTGCGCGAAGGCGCGATGCACCACCGAGACACCATGGGGTTCGAGGACACCGTGACCTCGGGCGAGGTGCAGTGGATGTGCGCCGGCTCGGGTGTGGAGCACGAGGAGACCATTCCAGCCGTACGACGCCTGCTTGGCGTGCAGCTGTGGCTTAACCTCCCGGCTGCCGAGAAGATGGCACAACCCACCTACCACGCCGTGAAGCGCGACGCCATCGAGTCCGTGCCGCTTGACGGCGCTGTGCTGCGACTGCTCGCCGGGCATTATGTTGACGAGAATGGCAAGTCCCACCAGGGGTTTGTTGGCAGCCACCTTCCACTTGACTACTACGAGCTCACCGTGGAGGCGGGCCACAGTGTCGAGATTCCCGTAGGCGAGGACCGCTCGGTCCTGGCGTTCACGCTCGAGCGGCCCGCGCTCATCGGCGGCCTGCCGCTGGGCGAGAAGACCGCGGTCAAGCTTGTGGAAGGGGACCGCGTGGGCATCACCGCCACAGACGAGAAGCCCTCGGTGGTGCTGCTCATGAGCTCTGTTGCCCTGCGCGAGCCCATAGCATGGGGCGGGCCCATCGTGATGAACAGCACTGCCGAGCTGCGGCAAGCCTTCCGCGACCTCGACGAGGGGACGTTCATCAGGGAAGACGTCCGGAGCCTGTAAGTAGGCCCCTCTCGTCTCTGCCTCCCTCCCCCCTCCGTTCTTTAGCGGTTATTGAGAAATGAGACCTGCGTTTGCCCAGTTGGCGAGCATCGCAATTCACAAATACCGATAAAGAAGGGGAGGGAGGAGAGGAGGGAAGGAAGGGCCACCAAGGAGGCGGGCTATCGGCGCTCCGCGGCGCAGTCGGCGGGCCCGCCACGCAGGATGCGCAGCCCATGCGCGATGGGCCCAATCACCGCAGAGATGTTCTCGCACGCAGCCTTGGGGCTGCCGGGCAGGTTCACCACGAGTGTGCCCCCAAGGATGCCCGCCGCCTCGCGCGAGAGGCAAGCGTGCGGCGTAATGGCCATCGAAGCGGCTCGCATGGCCTCCGGGATGCCGGGCGTCATGCGCTCGCACACGGCGGCGGTAGCCTCAGGCGTCACGTCTCGCGGCGAGAAGCCCGTACCGCCCGTGGTGACAACGAGCGCCACGTCCGCAGCAGCGGCCTCGCGGATGGCGGCCTCAATCTGAGGACGCTCGTCGGGCACCACGCTCATAGAGACGACGCGGTAGCCTTTCTCGCCGAGAAGCTTCGCGAGCGCGGGGCCAGAGGCATCCTCGCGCTCGCCGCGCGAGCAGCGGTCACTCACGGTAATCACCGCTGCCGTGTAGGCCTCACCTTCTGTGACCTGCGACTTGTTTGTCTCACTAGGGCTCATGTCTCCTACTTTCCAAACGGGCACACAGGGAAGGTGCACGGCGAGCAGTGCAAGCACAGCCCGCCCTCGCCCATCTGCACCAGGTCGCGGCGTTGCACCTCCACGCCGGCAACAAGGCGAGGCAGCACCAGGTCAAAGACCGTGGCCGCGTTGTACATGACGCAACCCGGAAGCCCCACCACGGGCACCGTGCGGGCATCGCCGGCTGCGTCCTTCTCGTCAAAGTAGCCTACCAGGAGCATCGCACCCGGCAGGACCGGCGCACCATAGGTCACGATGCGCGCGCCTGCGCGCTTGATGGCGCCAGGGGTGTTGTCATCGGGGTCAACGCTCATGCCACCCGTGCACACAACCATGTCAACGCCAGCAGCGCGAGCATCGTTTATGGCCGCCACCAGGGCATCCATGTTGTCACCGGGCGTGGCATGCCAGGTGGTGGCAATGCCGTAGCGCGCGAGCTTGGCCTCGACCACGGGAGTGAAGCGGTCCTCGATGAGGCCCTTGGCCACCTCGGAGCCGGTAGCGATAATGGCCGCCGTCTTAAGACGCCACGGCTCCACGCGCATGAGCGGCCCGTTCTTCTCGACATCCGCAGCGTGCTCCGCCGCCTCGACCACGGACTCCTTCACCACGAGCGGGATCACGCGCGTGCCGGCAAGGTCGTCGCCCGCGGAAACGGCAAAGCCTCCCTTGCGGGTGGCCACCATGACCTCCTCGCAGTCGTTCACGGCGAGCAGGCGCTCGGAATCGACGAGAAACACGCCGTCATGCTCCGCCTTGATGCCGATCTTGCCCTCGCGGGGCTCTCCGGCGGCAACGCATCCCCGCCCAAGGCAGAGCGCCGCCAGGCGCCGCGCCGCGTCGTCCTCGTGCAGCATGCCGGGACCGGCCTCCCACACGTAGAGGTGCTCCTTGCCCATCGAGAGCAGCACGGGCACATCCTCGGCAGTGACCACGTGCCCCTTCTTGAAGCGTGGCCCCTTAAAGCGCGGCGACCCCTTGCCGTCGCCGGGCAGAATCTGCGTCATGTCGTGGCACAGAACGTGCCCGATGGCGTCCTCGGTTCTCACAAGCTTCATGCCAGTTCGTCCTCCCCCATCACACGAACCTCGTCGCCGGCGCGCACGATGCCGCCGCGCGTCACCACACAGAAGATGCCGTCGGTGGGCATGACGCACATGCCGGTAAGACGGCGAATCTCGCAGTCGTTGTGGCAGGTCTTTCCAATCTGCGTCACGACCATGCGCGCGGGCCCCACGGCCACGGTGGTGCCCACGGGCAGGCTCTTCACGTCGATCCCGCGCGTGAGCACGTTCTCGGCAAAGTCTCCGGGCGCAAGGTCGATGCCCTTTGCGCGCATAAGGTCCACGGACTCGTCAGCCAGCAGGCTCACCTGGCGGTGCCAGGTGCCGGCGTGGGCGTCGCCCGCAATGCCCTTGCCCACCACGAGCTCGATGGAGTCGACGGGGTGCTTGCGCGTGCCCTTCTTCTCCGAGATGCAGGTGGCGACAACGGTGCCGTGCGGCAGCTCCGACGCGGCGGGTGCCGCAGCCGCAGACGCATCCAGCGGCGCCGTGGGGTCGTCCCCCTCGGCACGCACGAAGTGCCCGGACTTGCCGCCGTCCTTCTCGAGCAGGCGCACCTCGGTGATTGCCATGTCACGCTGGTGAGCCTTGCACATGTCGTAGATGGTGAGGCCGGCAACGGACGCCGCCGTGAGCGCCTCCATCTCGACGCCCGTCTCGCCGCAGCAGCGCGTGGTTGCCGTAAACGCTATGCCGTCCTCCTCGTACGCAAACGAGACGTCGACGCCCGTGAGCTGCACGGGATGGCACATGGGTACCAGCTCCCAGCAGCGCTTGGCGGCCATGATGCCCGCAACCTGCGCCACGGCCAGCACGTCTCCCTTTCGCACGCCACCCGTACGCACAAGCTCGAGCGTGTCTGGCCGCATGAGCACCTTGCCTGCGGCACGCGCAACTCGCTGGGTCTTGGGCTTCTCGGACACGTCCACCATGCGGGCGCGACCCTCCTCGTTGAAGTGCGTGAGCCCCATGGCTCATCCCCCTATCTCGTTCATGGCGCGCATGGATTCGCTCGCGCGCCCATTGTCCATCCTGTGCCCGCGCGGCTTTGCCGCTATGCCCGCGCGCATGGCATCGACCAGCTCTTGGCCGACAAGGCCGCGCAGGTTGACCTCAGTTGCGGAGTGCAGGCAGGGCTTGAGACGCCCGTCCGCCGTCACGCGTATGCGATCGCAGCTGCCGCAGAACCGGTGGGTCATGGGCCGGATGAGACCCACGTTGCCCTTCCAGCCCGGCGCGTGGTAGAGCTCCGAGACGCCCTGGCCGCCCACCGGCGCAAGCTCCGGCACGGCCGAAAGGACCTCATCTGCCGAGACAAAGCGTCCCTTGGGCCAGTCGGCGCACTCCCCCATGCGCATGAGCTCGATGAAGCGCACGGTAAGGTCGCGGTCGCGCGCAAGCTCGGCCAGGGGCCGCAGCTCGTCGTCATTCACGCCGCCGACAAGCACGCAGTTAATCTTGGTGTTGGTGAAGCCCGCAACGCGGGCAGCCTCGAGGCCGGCCAGTGCGTCCGCAAGCGAGCCACGCCGCGTGATGGCCTCGTAGCGCGCGGCATCAAGCGTGTCCAGGCTCACGTTGAGGCGCGTAAGCCCCGCGGCACGCAGGTCGCCAGCAATGGGCGCGAGCAGCGTGGCGTTGGTGGTCATGTCCACCTCTTCGATGCCCGGCACAGAGGCAACCATGCCCACAAGGTCAACAATGCCGCGCCTCACCAGGGGCTCCCCACCCGTAAGACGCACCTTGCGCACTCCCAGTGACGCAGCAGCAGCCACAATGTCGCGCATCTCCTCAAAGGAGAGGATGTCTGCGTGCGAGAGCATGGGCACGCCATTCTCGGGCATGCAGTAAACGCAGCGGCAGTTGCAGCGGTCGGTCACCGAAAGGCGCAGGTAGCGTATGTCGCGGCCGTAATCGTCACGCACGAGGCGCGCCTCCCTTCCCTGTGTTGTCCAAAGTAATTGTGTCAGGCGTTTCGCCGTTACCCGCCGAGACAAGCGGCATGACCGTCTGGGGCGGCGCCACAAGCACCAGCTGCGCGGGATTGCCAAGCGCAGCCCAGGCATCCTTCTCACACTCGTAGCGAAGTGAGGCGCCACCGGGCGTGCTGGCCATCACGATCGTCGAGAATGTCGAGTCTATCACCCGCTCAACGGTGCAGGGAATCGCATTCCCGCCAGCGGCGCTCGCAGCGCCGTCGCCTGCCGCATGCGCCTGGAAGTAGTGCGCGCGTATGCCCACGTGCGTAACGCCCTCGGGCACGGGAAGCGACGTTTCCAGCGTGACGCCCCAATCGTCGCACAAAAGCAGGCCGGGGCCCGCCACCCGCACTCGGCTCACGTTCTTGCAGCCACTGATGAGGGCCGCCGCCAGCGTCGCCGGAGAAGCAAAGAGCTCGCGCACGCCCACCTTGGCATCCGAGCGACCGCGGTCAAGAACGCAGACCGTGTCGCACATGCGGTAGACCTCGTCGCGGTTGTGCGAGACGTAGACCGCCCCACCGGGAAAGCCGCGCAGGACGTCTGCAAGTTCAAGCTCGAGCTGCCAGCGCAGGTACCCGTCGAGCGCCGAGAAGGGCTCGTCAAGCAGGATGAGCTCTGGGTCGCTTGCGAGGATACGCGCCATGGCGCAACGCTGCTGCTGGCCGCCGGAGAGCTGGGCCGGCTTGTGGTGCTCAAGGCCCTCCAGGCGCATGGCGGCAATCTCTTTTGCCGCACGCGCCGAGCGCTCCTCGCGCGTGGCACCGGCAGCCCCGGCGCGCACGTTCTGCTCGACGGTCATGGTGGGAAAGAGCGCATAGCTCTGGAAGAGGTAACCCACGCGGCGCTGCTGCGGCGGTAGGTCTACGTGCGCGCTGGAATCGAAGAGCGTGCGGCCCCCCAGCACGATGCGCCCCGAGTCAGGGCGCTCGATGCCGGCGATGCACTTGAGCGTCATGGACTTGCCGCAGCCCGAGGGGCCGAGCAGCGCCATGATCTCGTCCGGGCGCTCGATGGCAAACGAGACGTCAAGCGAGAAGGATCCGAGCCGCTTGGTGATGTCGACCTCGAGCGTCGTCATGCGACCGCCCCCTTCGCGCGGGCGGAGCGAGAACGCGCCTCGAGCATGTTCATGGCGAGAAGCACCACGGCGCTTATCGCCAGGTTCACGAGGACCCACTGGAAGGCAAGGCCATCCTCGCCCGTGCGCCAGAGCTGGTAGACCGTCGTGGAGATGGTGGCGGTGGAACCAGGGGTGTAACCCGCGACCATCGAGGTGGCGCCATACTCGCCCAGCGCCCGCGCGAAGGCCAAGACCGAGCCCGCGATGATGCCCTGACGGCAGGCAGGCATCTTGACGCGCCAGAACACCCAGGTATTGGATTTTCCCAGCGTGCGGCCGGCGTCGGCCAAGCTCTGGTCAAAGCCCTCGAACGCACCGCGCGCCGTGCGGTACATGAGCGGGAAGCTCACCACCACGGTGGCAAAGATGGCCGAGTACCAGGTCATGGTGAGCTTCACGCCAAAGGTAGCCAGCACCCATGAGCCGATGGGGCGCCTAGGCCCGAGAAGCACCAGCAGGAGGTAGCCCACGACGGTGGGTGGCAGCACCAGGGGCAGCGTGAGCACCACGTCGAGGATGCCCTTCACCACCCGGGGCGCCCGCGCCACCACGTCCGCGAGCCAGATGCCGAGAAGATAGACGACCACCGTAGAGATGGCGGCTATTCTCAGCGAGTTGAGAAGCGGATACCAGTCCATGCCGCGCTACGCCTCGGCAAGCGGCGTGAAGCCGACCTTCTCGAAGCAGTCACCGGCATCCTTGGTCTTGAGGAAACTGAGAAAGGATGCGGCGAGCTCGGGCTGGAGGGCATTCTTGGTGGCCGCAGCCGGGTAGACCACGCGGCCGCACATCTCCTCCGTTGCCTCGTCCACCATGGTGAGGTTTGCCGACGTGGCGTCGGTCTTGTAGATGACTCCACAGTCGACGGCCGCCTCGGTTACCTGCGAGGTGACCTCCTTCACATTGGTGCCGTAGGTGATGCAGCCAGCGTTTGCCAGCTCGGTCTCGTCGAGGTTGTAGTAGGCGAGAATCCTCTGGGTGTACTGGCCCACGGGCACATCGGAGTTGCCCATCCCCAACAGGATGTCGTGGGCCTGGAGCTTTTTGGCCATGTCATCGAAGCCCTGGACGGCCTTGGGGTTGCCGTCGGGCACGCAGAGCGTGACCTTGTTCTCGAGGATGTCAAAGCGCGTATCGTGGTTGATGAAGTCGAGACCTTCGTCGTTGCCGGAGGTGGCGCTGGCGTCAAGCTGGTTCATCTGCTTCTGGCCGGCGGAGATGAAGACGTCGCAGTCTGCCCCCTCCTGGATCTGTGTCTTGAGGGTGCCCGAAGAGTCGAAGTTGAAGCTGATGTCCACGCCGTCATTGGCTGCTTTGAAGAGGTCGCCCGCCTCGGTGAGAGACTCGGTGAGTGAGGCCGCCGCAAAGACGACGAGCGTCTTTGTCTCTGCTGCGGACGCGGTGTCTGCCGCCGTCGAGTCTGCGGACTGGGACTGCGTGCCTCCGCACGCCACCAATCCAAGGCCTGCCGCGATGACCGCCGCCAACGCAAACGACCGCCTGGTGATGCTGGTGCCTGCCATGGTGCCTTCCTTTCCCTCGGTGTAATGCCTGCCTGGGGCGCATCTCTGGTGCGATGCTTTTTGCGTGCTGCCCATGTGGTGCCTGTGGGCTTCGCCGCCACAGATGTGGTGCCTGTCCGATGACGGCGTTCTTGCTTACAAACTATAACGCCATCCAAACAAAAAGTATGGAAAAGGTGGTGGGCGGGTCACAGGCGGCGCGGACGGCGCAAACGTGGTTCGGACGGCAGCGCAGGCATGGCGCGGACGGCGCAAACGTGGTTCGGACGGCAGCGCAGGCATGGCGCGGACGGCGTGACCTAGCCCGCCTCGCGCGAGCGCGTCTGGTCGTAGGCAAAGACCCACCAGCGAAGCTCCTCGGGCTGGCCCACCGCCGGAACGGCGCTGCGCCGCTCGAGGTAGAGCTCCGTCTCGTGCCCGCCAAAGCGCACGTGGTAGCAGGCCTGCCGTCGCCCGCGCGTCTCGGCGCCAAATGTACCCTCCTCCGTTACCTCATCGATTGCAAAGCTCCTCCCATCCTTCCAAATGACCGCAACGGGTTCCAGGGAGCCGTCACGCCCAAAGCGCGCGATGACATCCACGTACTCGCGGTGCACACGACGCCGCGTCCCGTCTGTGAGCGTTCGATATTCCATGACCCGAGAGTAGAACATGTGTTCCCTCTCGACAAGCGAACGAGTAGTGAATTCTCCGAGCGGAACGCGCTTATTTGTGTCGCGCGGACGCCGTATAACCTTATGCGAGTTAGAACATGTGTTCTTAGATGGAATGGAGGAGCCATGGCACCAGATGCGCACGCACTCGAGAAGACCTACCTGGCAATCGACCTCAAGTCGTTTTACGCAAGTGTGGAATGCGCTGACAGGGGCCTGGATCCCTTCGCCACGGACCTTGTGGTGGCAGACCCAACGCGCAGCCCCAACACCATCTGCCTGGCCATAACCCCCGCGCTCAAGGCCAAGGGGGTCAGGAACCGCTGCCGCGTGCGCGAGATACCCCAGGGCATCCCCTACATCACTGCCATGCCCAGGATGCACCGCTACATGGAGGTCTCCGCGCAGGTGTACGCCATCTACTTGCGCTACGTGTCCAGTCAGGACGCTTGGCCGTACAGCGTGGACGAGGCCTTTCTCGATGTGACGCCCTACCAGGCGCTCTATGGCCCCAACGCACGGGCGCTCGCAAAGCGCATCATCGCCACGGTACGAGAGGAGACGGGCGTCTCGGCAACGGCGGGCATAGGCCCCAACATGTTTCTCTGCAAGGTGGCGCTCGACCTCATGGCCAAGCACGCCGCAGATGGCATAGGACAGCTGGACGAGAAGACCTTTCGCCGCGATGTGTGGTTCCACCATCCCATCACGGACATCTGGGGCATAGGGCCCGGCATTGCGCGCAGGCTCGCTCGGGCGGGCGTCTACGACCTTGCGGGCATCTGCGCCACGGACCCAACGTGGCTGCGCGGGGAGTTTGGCCGCAACGCCGAATGGCTCATTGACCACGCCTGGGGGCTCGAGCCCTGCACCATTGCGGACGCCCGCGGGTACGTGCCCATGGCGCGCTCGCTCTCCAACGGCCAGGTGCTCATGCGCGACTACGGCTTTGGCGAGGCGCGCGTGGTGCTGCGCGAGATGGCCTGGCAGAGCTGCCTGGACTTGCGGCAGCAGGCACTCGCGTGCGACACGGTGGGGCTCTACGTGGGCTACTCGGGTCAGGCCGAGCTCTTTGGGCACGGCGGCGGGCAGATGGGCCTCGGACACCAAACGGCCGGCGGGCGAGAGGTGACAGACGCACTTCTCGCGCTCTACGACCAGACGGTTGCGCGCAACGTGCCCATACGCCGCGTGTGCCTGTGGCTGGGCGGCGTTGTCCCGGCGGCCATCGCAGCCCCCACGCTCTTCGACAACCCCGTGGCAGACGCGCGTGAGGCACGGCTGGCCGGCACCGTGATGCGCGCGCGACGGCGCTTTGGGCCCAACACCGTGCTTTCTGGCACGAGTCTTCTTCCCGCCGCCAATGCCCGTGAACGCAACCTGCAGATCGGGGGCCACCGTGCGTGAGGACGTGCGCCAAGAGATCGGCCGGCTACCTTTGGCATCCTCGTGGCCAGACATAGGCGAGCGCGAGCAGGAGCGCAGGGAAGCGGTGCTTAGAGGCATTGTCCAGCGCATTGTTGAGGACGGGCCGCGCCGTGCCATGGCCTCCCCCGAGCGGGGGCGCCAGTTCATCCCATTTGCCGCCCTCCGTGGCTACGACGAGATGCTCGAGGAGGTGGAGCTCCGCGCCGCCGGCGCCGGAGGGAGCGCCTTGGCAGCCGCGGCGGAGAGAAACGCGCCTCCGGCGCAGAAATGACGCCGGGGGCGCGTTGTAGCAGCAACCACGTTGCCGGCGAGGTTCTCGGCGCCCACCAACCCCAACGCCGCGTACACATCGGCAACGTATACTGTCTTCTTGGCTTATTCGCCGCGAGGTACCTTGTCACAAGACCCGAAAGGAAACCCATGAGCGAAGCAAAAGACCCAAAGAACACCTGCGTGCTCGTCACCGGCGGCGCCGGCTTCATTGGCAGCCACACGGTGGTGGAGCTCCTTCAGGACGGCTACAAGGTAGTCATTGTCGACGACCTCTCCAACGCGTCGGAGAAGGTCATCGGCCGCATCAAGACCATCGTGGGCGACGCCGCTGCCGCCAACCTCACCTTCTACCGCGCCGACGTCAACGACCGCGAGGCCATGAACGCCGTCTTTGACGAGAACCACATCGACCGCGTGATCCACTTCGCCGGCTTCAAGGCAGTTGGCGAGTCCGTGAGCAAGCCCATCGAGTACTACACCAACAACCTGGGCAACACCCTCACGCTCGTGGACGTGATGCGCAACCACGGCTGCAAGGACATCATCTTCTCCAGCTCCGCCACGGTCTACGGCGACCCGGACAAGCTCCCCCTCACCGAGGAGAGCCCCAAGAAGCCCGCGACCAACCCCTACGGCTGGACCAAGTGGATGATCGAGCAGATCCTGACCGACCTCCACACCGCAGACCCAGAGTGGAACGTCGTGCTTCTCCGCTACTTCAACCCCATCGGCGCGCACCCATCGGGACTCATGGGCGAGGACCCCAAGGGCATTCCCAACAACCTCCTGCCCTACGTCGCGCAGGTTGCCATCGGCAAGCGCGAGTGCGTGCACGTTTTTGGCGATGACTACAACACCCCAGACGGCACCGGCGTCCGCGACTACATCCACGTCTGCGACCTTGCCACCGGCCATGCCGCGGCTCTCAACTGGATGAACGGCCGCACCGGAGTGGAGATCTTCAACCTCGGCACCGGCAAGGGCACCTCGGTCCTCGAGATCATCAAGGCCTTCTCGCGTGCCTGCGGCAAGGACCTCCCCTACCAGATCGACCCGCGTCGTCCCGGCGACGTCGACGCCAACTACGCCGACTGCTCCAAGGCCAAGCGCGAGATGGGCTGGGAGGCCAAGTACACAATCGACGACATGTGCCGCGACTCCTGGAACTGGCAGTGCAAGAACCCTAACGGCTACGAGGGCTAGCCATGGCAGCAGGCAGCACCACAGACACGGGCAACGGGGGCAGGCTCTTCGCGGAATACCTCGCCGAGAAGCGCCCCGCCATCGAGGCGTACCTCGTCGGACACGCGCCCGCACCCCTGTCCGACGAGACGCACGCGGGCGATGACCTTTCGCGTTACCTTTACGACCCATTTGCGCGCTTCACGCGCTCGGGCGGCAAGCGCACGCGTCCCGCGCTGGTGCTGCTTGGCTGCGAGGCCGTTGGCGGAGACGCCTCGTGCGCCCTCTCGGCCGCGGCCGCAATAGAGGACTTCCAGTCCGCAGCCCTCATCCACGACGACATCGCCGACGAGGGCGAGATGCGCCGTGGCCAGCCCTGCGTGCACCACACCGAAGGCGTTGGCGTGGCCATCAACGTTGGTGACCTCGGCATCGTTCGCACCTTCGGGGGCGTGCTCGAGGACGAATCGCTCGACGGCACAACCAAGCTGCGCGTGCTCGAGGAGATTGCGCAGATGGAGCAGCGCACCGTCGAGGGTCAAGCGCTCGACCTCGGCTGGGCGCGCGACGAGCGTTGGGACGTCACCACGGGTGACTACCTCACGATGGCCACGCACAAGACCGCGTTCTACTCCGCCGCCTCGCCGCTCTCCATTGGCGCCATCTGCGGCGGCGGAACGGACGCACAGGTGGGGGCTCTTGGCTCCTTTGGCATAGACGCAGGCCTCGCCTTCCAGCTGCAGGACGACCTCCTCAACCTCGTTGGCGACGCCGAGGCCCAGGGCAAGGACTTCCGGAGCGACATCACCGAGGGCAAGCGAACCATGATCGTGTGCTGGGCGCTCGAGCACCTTGCAGGTGCCGAGAGGGACGAGCTTCTCGGCATCCTCTCGTCGCACGCAACGGACACGTTGGTACTTGCCCGCGCGGTAGAGCTCATGGAGGATGCGGGGGCCATCGACGCAGTGCGCAGCTACGCCCATGGGCTCGCGCGCAGCGCAAAGGCAAGCCTCAAGGGCGTCGAGCTCGCAGGAGACGCACACGCCGTTCTCGAATCTATGGCAGACTTCTTTGTGGAACGCAGGGGCTAGTCCGGATGCTGCCTCACGCCCACGATATCGAGGGGAACTAGGGTATGGAACCAATTCGCGAAGGCGCGTCGGGCCCCGCCGTGGAGGACATCCAGGAGCGCCTGGGCTCGCTGGGATACAAGATCGACGAGAAGGAAACTGCCGAGAAGACCTTTGGCCATTCTACAGCCACCGCCGTCGCGCGCTTTAGGCTCGACCACGGTCTGTCGCTGGGCGACGTCATTGATACTGCTACCTGGGCCGCATTGGTGGACGAGTGCTACCAGCTTGGTGACCGCACGCTCTACCTGCGCCTCCCAAACTTCCATGGCAACGACGTGCGCCAGCTCCAGGAGCGCCTCAACGTCCTGGGCTTCTCCTGCGGCGCGGTCGACGGCCAGTACGGTGCCCACACCGAGGCCGCGGTCAAGCAGTTCCAGGAGAGCGTTGGCCTTTTGGCAGACGGCATGGCCTTCCCCGACACCTTTGATGCCATCGACCGCTTGAAGCACGTGTGGGGCGGTAACCCCGCTGCTGGTCCACATCCGCAGGGCGGCATGGGCTTTGCCCGCGCCGCAGGCGTGCTCGAGGTCGTGAAGCTCTGCATCACCGGCGAGGACCCCATCTCGAGAAACGTCGCGGGCCGCATCTGGAACCTGGCAAGCGCCACGACAAACGCCTCGGGCCTCGAGCTTGTGGACTCCGCGGCGTCCGACGCCTGCAAGGGAGCCCAGGCCGTGCTCGTGCTCTCTGCCGCTCCCCTGCCCGATGGCACTACCACCTCCAACGTGGTGATGGACGACGTCGACACGCTGCCGCTGCGCCTGCGCACGGCCGTCGAGAGCTCGCGCGAGACCGTGCCCGTGGTGCGCATCGAGCTGCCCGTTGGCCCCAACTTCGAGGGCACCTTCACCATCGGCGACGCCCAGACCTACGCCGTGCTGCTGCTCGACGCAATCTGCGCTGCGTTCGAAGGGATGTGAGACAAAGGGAAACTCCCTTTGTCTCGTACCTTTGTCTCATAGAAACGGCCCCGAAGCGAAGTTGCTTCGGGGCCGTCGTAATTTGGGACGTGCCATAAGACGGGGGAGTTTCCCTTGTCTCATTACAGGTGCCAGATGTCCTCGTTGTACTGGCGGATGGTGCGGTCAGACGAGAAGGCACCCGCCTTCGCAATGTTCACCAGCGACTTCTTGCGCCAGGCATCGCGGTTCTCGTAGTCGGCAAGCACCTGCTCCTTCTTCTGGATGTACTCCTCAATGTCGAGAAGCGCCATGAACCAGTCCTTCCAGGCCATATCGTCGTGCAGGCGGTGCAGGCGCTCTGCGTTGCCCAGCGCAAGGAAGGCGGGGTTGGTGATGAAGTCCACCAGGAGCTTCACACCGGGGCGCAGGTAGTGCGCGTGCGCATCGTAGGCGCGCTCGGCGTACAGGCGCTCGACCTCCTTGGAGGAGGTGCCAAAGGTGTAGATGTTCTCGTCGCCTACAAGGTCGGCAATCTCGACGTTTGCTCCGTCCAGCGTGCAGAGGGTCACGGCTCCGTTGAGCATGAACTTCATGTTCGAGGTGCCCGAGGCCTCCTTTGAGGCAAGAGAGATCTGCTCGGAGATGTCGGCAGCGGGAATCACACGCTCGGCAGCGCTCACGTTGTAGTTCTCGATCATGACCACCTGCAGGTGCGGCGAGACAACCGGGTCTGCCGCAATCCAGCGGGAGAGCAGCAGGATCAGGTGGATGATGTCCTGCGCAATGGTGTAGGCGGGCGCCGCCTTGCCACCAAAGACGATGGTGAGCGGGCGTGCGGGAATGTTGCCATTCTTGATGTCGAGGTACTTCCAGATGATGTAGAGCGCGAGCATCTGCTGACGCTTGTACTCGTGGATGCGCTTCACCTGCACGTCGATGATGGCGTCCTCGGGGATGCGCACGCCCTGCGTCTCCCACAGAAACTCGCGCATACCGACCTTGGCCTCAGACTTTGCGTCGTCCAGGCGCGCGAGGACTGCCTCGTCGTCCTTGAAGGCGAGAAGCCCGGAGAGGTCACAGGAGGTGCGCCAGCCCGTGCCCAGGACGTCATCGAGCACGCCAGAGAGCGCCGGGTTGGCATCCATGATCCAGCGGCGGAAGGTGATGCCGTTGGTCTTGTTGGAGAATTTCTCGGGATAGAGCTCGTAGAAGGGGTGCAGCTCGGTGTCCTCGAGGATCTTGGTGTGCAGCGCGGCCACGCCGTTGATCGAGAAGCCGTAGTGGATGGCCATGTGGGCCATGTGCACCACGCCATCGCGCACGATGGCCACGGCGTCGTCGCTGCCGTTCTCGGCGCGCTCGAGCTCGTCCAGCTTGACCACGATCTCCGCCATGCGCGGGGCAACGGTCTTGAGGCTCTCGAGCGGCCACTTCTCAAGCGCCTCGGCAAGAATCGTGTGGTTGGTGTAGGCCACCATGCGGCGCACCACCGAGACGGCCTCGTCGAGCTCGAAGCCATGAACGTCCACAAGCAGGCGCACCAGCTCGGGGATGACCATGGAGGGGTGCGTGTCGTTGATCTGCACCACGGCGTAGTCGGGCAGGTCGTGCAGGTTGGAGCCGCGCTCGACGGCCTCGTCGAGGATAAGCTGGGCCGCATTGGAGACCATGAAGTACTCCTGGTACACGCGGAGCAGGCGGCCGGCGTCATCGGAGTCGTCGGGGTAGAGGAAGAGCGTGAGGTTCTTGGCGAGCTCGCCCTTGTCGAAGTCGATGGAGTTGACCGGCACCAGCGAGTCATCAACGCTCTCGAGGTCAAAGAGGCGCAGGCGGTTCTTGGTGGTGCGACCATAGCCCAAGACGTCAATGTCGTACAGGCGCGACTTCACCGTAAAGCCGCCGAACTCGACGGTGTAGGCCTTCTCGTCCTTCACGAGCCAGTCCTGGCGGTCCAGCCAGCCATCGGGCTCCGCAGCCTGCTGCAGGTCAACAAAGCGCTGGTGGAAGAGGCCGTAGTGGTAGTTCAGGCCCACGCCATCTCCGGGGAGGCCAAGCGTTGCGATGGAGTCCAGGAAGCACGCGGCAAGGCGGCCCAGGCCACCGTTGCCCAGGGACGGCTCGACCTCGCGCTCCTCGACGGCACCCAGGTCATGGCCGGCGGCAGCGAGCTGCGTCTTAACGTCGTCGTACACGCCCAGCTCGATGAGGTTGTTGGTGAGCAGACGGCCAATGAGGAACTCGGCCGAGAGGTAGTACAGGCGGCGCTTGCCCTCGTTGAGGGGCATGGTCGCCGCATGCTCGCGGACGATGTCCTCGAGCATGGTGCAGATGGTGGTGTCGTCGAGCTCGGCGAGCGGACGGCCAAACTTCTCCTGGGAACGTGCCTCAAGATCGATCTTCATGTGATGCGATACCTCCAAGTGTCGCGGTGACATGACAGAGTGGACGGTGGCCATGCGGCATCCCGCACTCCCCTATTCGGGAAGCTCGGGCTCCTTCGTGCCGGGGACCCGGTAGTAGGTGGTGGTCAGATCAGAGAGCTCTGCCTCGACCTCGGGTGTCACGGCGTCGGGCAGCATGCGCCAGCGCCAGTTCTTCCCCACGGTCGAGGGGGTGTTGATGCGAGCGGAGTTATCCAGCCCGAGAAGATCCTGCATGCGGAAGATGCAGGTGTCGCTCACCGAGGCGGCAATGGCGCGGTTGCAGCCCTGCGCCACGGTCTCACCGGGTCCAAGGGCCAGGTAGCGCATGGTCTTCTCGCGCACGTCGGGCGTGGCGGTGTCCTTGAACCAGCCCATGGCAGTCTCGTTGTCGTGCGTGCCCACGTAGGCGACGGTGTTGGCAACGTAGTGGTGCGGAAGGTCGAGGGAATCGCCCTCGGAGTCAAAGCCAAACTGCAGGATCTTCATGCCGGGGAAGCCCGTGTGCTCGCGCATGGCTATGACCTCTGGCGTCATGAAGCCCAGGTCCTCAGCAATGATGGGAAGCTCGCCCAGATGCTCGGCGACGGCGTCAAAGACGTCGCTGCCGGGACCCTTGGCCCAGCGCCCAAAGCTCGAGTCAGGCGCGCCAAAGGGCACGGACCAGTAGGACTCGAAGCCGCGGAAGTGGTCGATGCGCAGGATGTCGTAGAGCTCGAGGCTAGCGCGCAGGCGCTCGACCCACCAGGCAAAGCCATCCTCGGCCATGCCCGCCCAGTCATAGATGGGGTTGCCCCAGTACTGACCGGTCGAGGAGAACTGGTCGGGTGGGGTACCGGCCACGCACGTGGGGTTGCCCGTGGCATCCACGCGGAAGAGCTCCGGCGTGGCCCACATCTCCACAGAGTCGCGCGAGACGTAGATGGGGATGTCTCCAATGATAAGCACGCCGCGCTCGTTGGCGTAGTCCTTCAGGCTCTTCCAGTGACGATAGAAGAAGTACTGCGTCATCTGGTGGTAGCGCATGCGCTCGGGGTGCTTGGCGCAGAGCGCTGCGCTCGCCTTGCCGCGGCTGCGGTACTGCTGCGGCCACTCGTAGTACGCCTTGAGGCCAAACTCCTCCTTGACGGTCATGAACTCGCAGTAAGGCTCGAGCCAGGAGCCGTTCGACTCGCAGAACTCCCCGAAGTCCTCGGGCGGCGCTGCCGAGAAGCTCGGGAGCGCACGCTCGAGCAGAGCCCTGTGTCCGCGGAAGAGCGTGCCGTAGTCGACATTCTCTGGATCGTCTCCAAAGGGCAAAACAACGAGGTCCTGCTCGGTGAGGTAGCCAAGGCGAACGAGATCCTGGATGTCTATGAAGTACGGATTCCCCGCAAAGGCGGAGAAGGACTGGTAGGGCGAGTCGCCAAAGCTTGTGGTGGTGAGGGGTAGCACCTGCCAGTAGCGCTGGTGGGTGCGGGCAAGGAAGTCCACGAAGTCATACGCCTCGCGACCAAAGGTGCCAATGCCCACAATACCCGGAAGCGACGAGACGGGCATGAGAACGCCGCTTGCTCTCTCCATGTTTCTCTCCTTCTCTCGTTCTGCGCTCTCGCGCAGGCCGTCATCGATGTCGCTCCCGCAAAAGGGCCCCGACCCGTCCGAGAAAGCGGGCCGGGGCCGCACCAAGCCGATGTCGCGGGAGGGAGGGAAGGCTACGGCTTGATGATGTTCTTACCGGACGCCTTGTCAAAGAAGTGGACAGCGTTCGGCTCGAACTTGAAGGAGATGGGTGCGCCATCGGCAAAGGACCTGCCCAGGGCGCCGTCGAAGTCGATGGTGGGAATGACGAGGACAAAGTCGTAGCCCTCGACGCTCGCGTGCACGTGGACCGTCGAGCCCATGAGCTCGGAGACGTCGATGGTGCCAGACATGGCGCCCGGCTCGTCCGCGTTGGCAAGCTGGATCTGCTCGGGACGCACGCCTGCGGTGACATCGAGCGAGGTGACGCCGGCTGCCTCAAGGGCCTTGCCCGTCTCGGGCGAGATGGCAATCTTGGTGTCGAGCGCGTCGAGCACGTAGCCCGAGGCGGTCTTCTCGAGGTGGCCATCGAAGAAGTTCATCTGCGGCACGCCGATGAAGCCGGCCACAAAGAGGTTGGCGGGCTCGTTGAAGACCTCCTGCGGGGTGCCAACCTGCTGCACCACGCCGTCCTTCATAATCACGATGCGGTCGCCCAGGGTCATTGCCTCGGTCTGGTCGTGCGTGACGTAGACGAAGGTGGCGTTGATCCGCTTGCGGAGCTTGATGATCTCGGCGCGCATCTGGTTGCGGAGCTTGGCGTCAAGGTTGGAGAGGGGCTCGTCCATGAGGAGCACCTTGGGGTCACGCACGATGGCACGGCCGATGGCGACACGCTGGCGCTGGCCACCGGAGAGGGCCTTGGGCTTACGGTCAAGGTACTGGGTGATGCCCAGGGTCTCTGCCGCCTGGCGGACCTTCTGGTCGATCTGGTCCTCGGGGACCTTGCGGAGCTTCAGCGGGAAGGCCATGTTGTCGTACACGGTCATGTGAGGATACAGGGCGTAGCTCTGGAAGACCATGGCGATGTCGCGGTCCTTGGGGGCCACCTCGTTCATGACCTTGCCGTCAATGGTGAGCTCGCCGCCGGAGATGCTCTCGAGGCCGGCGATCATGCGCAGCGTCGTGGACTTGCCGCAGCCGGAGGGGCCGACAAGGACGACAAACTCGCGGTCGGCGATGTCGAGGTTGAAGTCCTCGACGGCCACGACGCCCTCGTCGGTGACCTTGAGGTTGCTCTTCTTCTCGGGCTCGGCGGCCTTCTTGCCAAAGTGGTGCTTCTTGGTCTTCTCGATGTTTGGATAGATCTTGGTGATGTGCTTAAGGCTGACTTCTGCCATGGTTCTCGGATTCCTTCCTTAGGTCGCAGCCGGGGCCCGCGTCCCCGCGATAGGCTGCATGTCTTTGAGGAGGTCCCCCCTCCGCGGGACCCAGAGTGGGTCCTGCGGAGAGAGTGGGAAAGAGGGGGGCGAACTCAGACGTGCCCGGTCGTTGGCCTAGCCCTTGACGGCGCCGGCAGCAACGCCCTTGATGATGTACTTCTGGCAGGAGAGGTAGAACACGATGACGGGGATGATGGCCATGAGGATGATTGCCATGGTTGCACCCAGGTCGACCGTTCCGTAGCTGCCCTTGAGGTACTGGATCTGGATGGGGATCGTGCGGTACTGGTTGATGTCCAGGACCAGGTACGGGAGGAGGTAGTCGTTCCAGACCCACATGATCTCGAGGATGCCAACGGAGATAAGCGTGGGCTTGAGCATGGGGAGCACGACCAGGAAGAAGGTGCGCACCGGGCCGCAGCCGTCAATGGCGGCAGCCTCCTCGATCTCCAGCGGGATGGACTTCACGAAGCCGACGAACATGAAGATCGCAAGGCCCGCACCAAAGCCCAGGTAGACGATGGGGATGGTCCAGGGCGTGTTGAGCTTCAGGGTGTCAGCTGTCTTGGACAGCGTGAACATGACCATCTGGAAGGGCACGACCATCGAGAAGATGCAGAGCGTGTAGATGACCTTGCAGAACTTGGAGTCCACACGGGCAATGTACCAGGCCGCCATGGAGCAGCAGACAAGGATCAGCGCGGTGGAGAGCACGGTGATGAGGGCACTGTAGCCAAACGCGCTCCAGAACGGGTAGTTGCCGAAGGTCATTCCGGTGATGAAGTTGGACCAGCCGGCAAAGCTCTCCTCGGTGGGCAGGGCAAACGTCTCGGTCTTGACGAAGGTGTTCAGCTTGAAGGAGTTGATTGCCACGCACACAACGGGCAGGACCCAGATGACACAGATGATGGTAAAGACGATGGTCAGAATCTTCTTGTGACGCGCCTCGGATGCGAGCGTCTGTGGCTGCTGGTTTGCCATTACTGCTGCACCTCCCTCTTACGGGTGTACGAGAGTTGCGCAAGGCCCATGGCTGCCACGAGGATAAAGAATATGACCGCCTTTGCCTGGGCAACGCCACGCGATGCACCGGTACCGGAGTAGAACGTGTTGTAGATGTTCAGGGCCATCATCTCGGTTGTGTTGATGGTCGAGCCATCGGCGAGCTGCTCGTACGGCAGGCCTCCCGTAAGCGCGAGGTTCTGGTCGAAGAGCTTGAAACCGTTGGTGAGCGAGAGGAACGTGCAGATGGTGATCGACGGCATGACGTTGGGGATGATCACCTTGAAGAGCGTCTGCGCCTTGGTTGCGCCGTCAATCTTGGCTGCCTCGATCATGTCCTCGGGAACGGCCTGGATACCGGCAATGTAGATGATCATCATGTAGCCGATCTGCTGCCAGCACATGAGGATGATCAGGCCCCAGAAGCCGTACTTGGTCTCGAGAACCACCGACGTGCCGTACTGCTGCAGGATGCCGTCGAAGATCATCGACCAGATGTAGCCCAGGACGATGCCGCCAATGAGGTTGGGCGCAAAGAAGATCGTACGGAAGATGTTCGAGCCCTTGATGCCCTGCGTGAGCGCATAGGCCACGGCGAACGCAATCACGTTGATGAGGACAAGGCAGACGATGGCAGTGAGCGCCGTGTACCAGAAGGAATGCTGGAAGGACTCGTCCGCGAAGGCGGAGGCGTAGTTGGAAAGACCTACGAACTTAGCGCTCGAGACGGTCTTGAATTTGCAGAAGGAAAGATAGATGCCCTGGATAAACGGCCAGACGAAGCCAATGCAGAACGCTGCCGTCACGGGCAAAAGGAAGAGCCACCAAAAATGTCTGGTCGACTTTATCTGGGAGCTCTGCTTTATGGCTTTGCTTTTCATGCTTTTCCACTCCCGCGTGAGAAAAGGAACGGGGACCAGGCGCCGTAAGAACGCCCGGCCCCCGTATGCCAGTCAGAGGTCAGATGAGACTAGGCGTTCTCAACCTTGTAGTTCTGAGCCCAGCCGTCGACGAATGCGGTCTTGAAGGTATCCCAGTTGGCGTCGGACTGATCCGCCGTGTAGGCGTTGAGCGCGGACACCAGGCCCTTGCGGTACTGGTCAACGTTGGGCTGGTAGTTGGTAGCCCAGTCCATGGTGTAGTTTCCGGCCTTGGAGAGCTCCTCCGCCTTGTTGAGGTAGCCGTTGTCGCCCTTGGCGGCGTCGGTGTAAGGAAGGACGCCCAGCTGAGCAACCATTTCCTTGGAGGCCTCGGGGTCGGTCACCATCCAGAGCCAGAAGTCCATCGTGGCCTTCTTGTCCTCATCGGAGGCCGCGTCGTTGATGGCGAGACGGTTCTCGGTACCGCTGTTGAGGCCGGCCTTCTCCTCGCCGGACACGCCGCAGTAGTACGGAATCATCGTGGTGTTCTTCTGGGCCTTAGCGATGGTGGCGTAATCCCAGGAGCCGGTGAAGAAGAACGCAGCCTTGCCGGAGGTGAACTCGGTCGAGGGATCGTGACCACCAGTGGAGAGGGTCGAGGGATCCTCGGCGGAGTTGTTGATAGCAAGGTCGAAGATCTTCTTGTAGTTGGGGAGGTAGGTGCCCTTGATGGAGGCAGGGGTCTCGTCCCAGCCGCCGTCATCCTTCTCCTCGTAGTAGTACTCAAGGTTGGCGAGGTGGCCAGTCACGCGCCACGAAGAGGAGTCGTCGAGGTCGGTCGCCGCGAAGGCGTCAAAGCCCAGGGTGGCAGCGTTCTTGTGGATGTCCTCCACGACCGCCTTCAGGGAGTCGAAGTCCTTGATGTCGTCGACGCTGTGACCGGCCTTCTCGACCAGGTCAGCGTTCACGACGATGCCGTAGGTCTCATAGCAGAGGCCAGCGCAGACCAGGCGACCGTCGGAGTCCTTGTAGGTGTACTCGGAGGTAGAGAGGGCCTTCTCAATGTCGGTGCCAGTGAGGTCCATGGCGCTGGAGCCCCACTCCTTGACGCCGGCGGTGGTGCCAATGTTGAAGAGGGTGGGGGCGTCGGTCTTGTCCATCTCGGACGTCAGGGTCTGCTCGTAGGTGCCGGACGCGGCGGTCTGGACCTTGACCTTGACGTTGGGGTACTTCTCCATGTAGCTCTTGGCGAGGGCCTGGGCGGTCTCGTCGAGCTCGGGCTTGAAGTTGAGCCAGTAGACGTTGCCGGAGCGGTCATCAGTGCTGGAGCTGCCGGCGTCAGACGAGCTGGAGCTGTCGCTGCTGGAGCTGCTGCCGCAGCCAGCGAGGCCAAGAACCGCCGCCGACGCCGCACCGAGCGTGATGAACTGCTTCCTCGAAATGTTCCCCATCGTGATCCTCCCGTTGCTTCCTGTTCGAACGGCGCCATCCGCCGTTCTCGCACCTGTGCGGAGCTGGTGGTCGAGGTTTTTCTCGGGCACGGCTCCGTTTCTTGTCTATGACAATAGCGTGACGGAGTTCTTGTTCAAACAAGTTTTGACTGAGCGGTATCTATTTTGTGGCGAACGGTAGGTATGAGTTGTCATACATCTATTGTTTTCGCAGGTAGATTGCTATATCGGTGCAATCGGCCACCGGTTACTCGTCCAAATAGCTTTCAGGAGTTCTAGGATATCTGGTACCGCACATGTTCCGCTCCCGCCACGCCCCCTGGGCCCGGCGGTCCGCAAGCGAGGAGAGATTTCATGCCTAAGGCAATCTTTGAGGGCATCTACCGCGACCTCAAGGGCAAAATTCAGGAGGGTACCTATTCGTACCAGGAGCTCCTCCCCTCCGAGGGCGAGCTCACGGCAGAATATGGGTGCTCGCGCAACACGCTGCGCAGGGCGGTCTCCATGCTTGCAGATGACGCCTACGTTCAGCCCATGCACGGGCGCGGCGTGCGCGTGATATGGCAGCGCGAGGCTCACAGCGCTCAGGGATCTCTTGAGGGCGTGGAATCCTTTGGCGAGTACGCACGGAGGAACGGCTTTGTGCCTGGTACGCAGGTCAAGTCATTTGAACATGTCACCTGTGGCGCAGGCCTGGCACGGCGCACCGGCTTTGCCGAGGGCGTCGAACTTGTGCGCGTGGTGCGCGTGCGCACGCTGGACGACGTCGCGCGCCAGATTGACCACGACTACTTCCTTGCCTCCGCCGTTCCCGGGCTTACCGCAGAGCAGGCCGAGAAGTCCGTCTACAGCTATCTCGAGCACAACCTGGGAATGCGCATCCTCACGAGCCGGCGCCGCATCACGGTGCAGCTGGCGACCGACGAGGATTGTAGCTACATGGACCTCGATCCCTACAACTGCGTTGCCGTGGTGGAGAGCCAGTCATACAACTCCGACGGCGTGATGTTCGAGTACACGCAGGTGCGGCACCACCCGGAGCTCTTCTGCTTCACCACCGTGTCGAGAAGGTAGCCGCCACGAGCGCGGCGGTTGCGTTGCCTCTCGCCACACAATCGGGGTACGAACGTGTGGCGAGCGAGTACAGGTTCGGGGCGCGAATCTGTATCGACCTGCGCGGGATACAGCTTCGGGTGCGAACGTGTGGCGCAAAGCATCGTGGAAGAGCAGCAAGAGCCTACGCCAGCGCCGTCAACCCCCCTACAACCACCCGGCAAGCAGGGCGACCACGGCGGCAACGCCAAGGACGAGAAGCGCACCGTCCACCACGCCCCCAACCTTGCACAACCCCAGCGACACGCCATGCGAGACAGGCCAAAAGATCCGCTCAGGTGCCTTGTTGAGCAGGTCAACCACCAAGTGCGAGAAGTACCCAACCACAAGCGCTAGCGCGAGCCCCGGCACCGCAAGGTACGCGCCGACAAAGAAGAGCGCCGTAGCCACGAGCGAATGCGAGAAGCCCCTGTGCCCCGATGCGCGCCCACAGGCGAGAACCGCCACAATCACCGCGACGCCCGCAACCTGGTACACCCCCGCAGCGCGAACAAACACAACGGCGCGCGCCCAAAGATCGGACCCAACAATCGCATCGGCGCCAAACGACGAGGCAACCACGGCAATTAGAAGCCACCACGCCCTTCTCAGCTGACGCGAGGCCTCACTGGTTGAAACGTCGGTATCGGGAAGAAGGCCACCCGCCGCCCCTGCGGCAAGGCAGGCAAACGTCGATGCGTCGCCAGTGATGACCGGCGCCCCACCCGTCAACGCAAGCGGGATGTATTTCGCCGCGGCAAGCGCGGCGGCAGCCCCAACGGCAATGTGCGTCTTTCCAGTCATTGCGACACCCGCCCCAACAGGCCTAGATAAGGCCGAGCCTGATAAGGGCAGCTGCCACGCCGTCGTTTCCAACGGTATCGGTCACGAACGCAGCCGCAGCCTTCACCGCCGGCGATGCGTTCCCCATGGCAACTGGAACGTCAACCTGCTCAAACAGGCTGAGGTCGTTTTCCGAGTCGCCAAAGCCATACGTGGTGCCAGCATCTCCCAGGTAGTCGAGAATTGCCCTCACGGCACCGCTCTTGCAGTTCTCGCGCAGGCCAACCTCGCTGTTGCCCAGCTCGAGCTCCATTATCGAGAGGTCCACCACGCCGTCGAGCCGCTCCACCACAAGCTTTGCCGAAGGCGTGGGCAGCACAACCTTATGGGCGCGCCCGCCCGGGATGAGCTCAAGCGCCTCGGCCACGCTTCCAGGCGAAGGCTGATGCGTGCCGGCCGCACCCCCGCGCACGTCAACGGAGCCGCATGCGGACTCCAGCAAGGCACCTGTACCCGTCTCGGCGAGCACCTCATCCACGCAGGCCAGCACCTCGGGCGGAAGGGCAACGTCGCGAAGGACGGCTTCTCCCACCTTAATGTATGCGCCGGCAAGGCAGGCCATGCCCGAGAAGGGCAGGGCAACCATCTCGGGATGAATGTCCAACGGCGAGCGGCCCGTGCAGATAAACGCACGGTTGCCTGCGGCCACAAAGCGCCTGATGGCATCCGCCACGGCAGGACTGGGGGCCGGCGAAAGCTTTCGCTCCTCGTCATCCATCTGCTCACGGGCAACCGGATCGGTCCAGCCCAGGGTCCCATCGATATCGAAAAATGCCGTCACGCGCTCGCCCAAGAAAGTCTTCCCTCTCACCACATGCGGCGGGGTACGGACAGGCTCAACAGCAACACCGCATCTTCGCCGAAACAACCTACTACCATGTCATTCAACCACTTGTTTAAACTTCCAACAAGGTCATGTGAGCCTGGGCGCGCCTCATTCATCAAGACCCAAGGCCCTCTCCACACGCTCTGCCACCTGCGTCACGTTGAGGCCCACAATCACCTGCACCGCACGGCCGGTGCACACGGCACCCCGAGCTCCGGCAGCCACGAATGCCCCGCTCGCCGCGACCTTCTCGGGGTCGCGCACATCCACGCGCAGCCGCGTGGCGCAGCTGGTGATGCCCTCGACGTTCTCGGCACCGCCGAGAAGCTCCACCAACCGCGTGGCATAAGCATCCTCCTGGCTGGCGTCGGCCTTCTCGCCCTCTACCCCAAGCCGCTTTCCATCCTGTGCACGAGGCATGCCGTGCGCATCGCGATACTCGTCCTGAGTGTGCAGCCGTATGTCCTCCTCGCCTGCACGCCCGGGGGTCTTGAAGTCAAAGCGAAGGATGAGGAAGCGAAAGACGAGAAAGTAGATGACCGTGAAGCACAGCCCTATTACCAGCGCCACAAGGTATGTCTGCCCATGCGTTGCCGAGAGGGGCACAAAGTCCAGCGAGGACATCTCGATGAGGCCGCCCGAGAAGACACCCACCACGCCAAATGCGTTCATGGTCATAGAAAGGCAGGCGGCAAGCGCTGCATGGACCACAAAGAGCTGGGGCGCCACAAAGAGGAAGGTGTACTCAATGGGCTCTGTCACCCCGCAGAGCACCGAGGTCAGCGTCACGGGCACGAGAAGCGCCAGCACGCGCTTGCGGCGCTCGGGTCTGGCGGTGACGTAGAACGCGGCAGCTATACCCGGAATGCCAAAGAGCTTTGACCAGCCCGTGGCCGTGAGCGACGCCCACGGCGCAAGCTCCGCAAGCGGACGCGTGGACGCGGCAATCTCGGGAAGTGCATTCGCCCATGCCGCGTAGATGCCACCCTGCACGATCACGTTGTCGTAGTAGAAGGGCGCATAGAGCAGGTGGTGAAGGCCAAATGGAATGAGCACGCGCTCAAGGAAGACGAAGATTCCCACGCCCGCCGTGCCGGCGTCGAGGATGACCTGCTGAAATACGTGCATGCCCACCTGGACCTTGGGCCATACCAGCACCACCACGACAGCAATCGGCAGCATCACGATGAACGAGACCATGTACACAAAGGTCGAGCCGGAGAAGACCCCCAGCCACTCCGGCAGGCGCGTATCGAAGAAGCGGTTGTGGAGCGCGATGACCACGCCGGAGATGAGAAGTGCGCCGGCGATGCCCATGTCCAGCGTGCGGATTCCGGCAATGGTCGCGATGCCCTCCGCAGTCCCAGCGCTGGCCGAGAAGTCCACGCCAAGCTCGGGCGCCCAGGCAGAGAGTATCGAGCTCACAAAGTAGTTGAACGTGAGGTAGGCGACAAACGCCTCGAGGCAGCAGCGGCCCGCCTGCTTCTTGGCAAGACCAATGGGGAGTGCCACGGCAAAGAGCAGCGGAAGCTGGTTGAAGACCGTCCAACCGCCGTCGAGAATCACGGTCCAGCACTTGGTCCAGGAGGTGCCGGCCGCCGCGATGGGCCCCATGATGGACTCGGTGGTGAAGAGCGTCCCCAGGCCGACCACGACCCCCGCAAAGGCGAAGAGCATGGCGGGCGTGAAGAGCGCGCCACCAAACCGCTGGATGGCCTTCATCATGATGTGATCCCCCTCTCGGCACGAGAGCGCACGGCACCTCGCGCGGTCACACTCTGATACACTAGCCGAGAAGCCCGCTTAGCGGGTGGCACGCGCATTGGGGTATCGTCCAACGGTTAGGACACGGGTTTTTGGTGCCTGGAATGTGGGTTCGAATCCTACTACCCCAGCCAATCCTTCTCGCATTTGCCTTTACCTGGTACAAAAGCTGGGATGCATTGAATTCTCCGCGAACGGTAGAGTGACGCCCCTCGTCTTGCGATACCCGTGAAACGCGCATGTAATGTGGCGGCAGGCGCTTTGGCTGCGCTATCATCGTGCCGGCGCGAACAGCCTGAATAGCCGGGATAGGTCCCAGACGGAAGGACGGCAGTCGATGTACGAAGACCTGAGCAAGCCCACCACCTACCAGAAGGAAATCAAGCTTTACTCCGGTACCAGCAACCCCAAGCTCGCCCAGGACATCGCAGACATCCTCCACCTCAAGCTTCAGGGCCTCAAGATCGAGAAGTTCGCCAACGGCGAGATCTATGCCCGCTTTGAGGAGTCCGTCCGCGGTGACGAGGTCTTCTTCATCCAGACCATTGCCGGCAAGAACGTGAACGACCTCATCATGGAGACCCTCATCGTGGCCGACGCCGCCACCCGCGCAAGCGCGGAGAGCTTCACGGCGGTCATCCCCCACTACGGCTACGCTCGTCAGGACCGCAAGGCCTCCAGCCGCGAGCCCATCACCGCCCGCCTGGTGGCAAACCTCCTCGAGGCCGCCGGCGTCGACCGCGTAATCACGCTCGACCTGCACTCCGGCCAGATTCAGGGCTTCTTCGACATCCCCGTGACGCACCTCACCGCCCTCTACAACTTTGGCGACTATTTCAAGACCAAGGACTTCGACTGGGACAACACCGTGGTTGTCTCGCCTGACATGGGCCGTGCCAAGGTTGCCAAGAAGCTTTCCGACTACCTTGGCTGCAAGGTGGCCATTGCCCACAAGAGCCGCCCCAAGCACAATGCCGCCGAGGTCATGGGCGTCATTGGTGACATCGTGGGCAAGACCTGCATCATCAACGACGACATGATCGACACGGGCGGCACCCTCGTGGGCTCCATCAACAAGCTCAAGGAGATGGGTGCGGGTGACATCTACGTCTCTGCCACCCACGGTATCTTCTCTGGCCAAGCCGTCGAGCGCCTGCAGAACGCGCCCATCGTTGAGTGCGTGGTCACCGACGCCATCCCCTGCGAGGCCGCCAACAAGCCCGGCTCCAAGATCAAGCAGATCAGCATCGCCGAGCCCCTGGCCATCTGCATCTACAACGTCTACACCAACAACTCGGTCTCGCAGGGCGCAGCTGGCCACTCCGAGGTCTAGACGCATACCGGACGAGAAGCCCAAAACACACAAGAGAATCATCGACGCCGCGGAGGAGCCCTCCGCGGCGTCGCTCTGTTGCGCGCGTCCCTTGTGCTGCTGCTCTGGGCACTCTTGGCGGGAGTGGTAGTGGGCGCGGGCTGCCTCGCCACGCTGAAGGCGGTCGACCTGCTCCAGGAGGTTGTCTGGGGGGCATCGCCGAGGCACTCCCAGCCCCTGGGCGCAGTGGCACCGGTGCTTCTCTGCACCCTGGGCGGCGTCCTCGTGGGCGTGGCCACCAGCCACGCGGGCTTCTCGCTTGACACCCTTGGCGTGGTGGTTGGCCGCTGTCGCACCGAGGGCGGCTACCGAGTAAAGAACTGGCCATGGGCGCTGGGATGCTGCTTGCAACCTGCGTGGCAAAGCTTGCCCTCACGCAGCTCTACGAGGAGTCTGGTTGGATTGGTGGAGAGTTCTTCCCCCTCATCTTCTGCGGGGTGGCCGCCGGCTACGGCGGGGTGGCCGCCGGCTACGCCGTCGCAATCATCACCGGGGGCGACCCCATGCTCGCGGTGGCGCTCTCTACGGGTACCCTCGTGGGGGCCGTCACCAGAAACTGGCTGATTGCCACCTGCGTGCTTGCGCTGTGCTTTCCGCCAGTGAGCCTACCCGTGGTGGCACTTGCTGCCGTCGTTGGCGCAAAGACCAGCGGTCACTCCCGCAACTAGCCGCGGCCCTCGGGCCCTGCACATGCCTGAGCTATCATGAATTGGTATGTGGCCGCCCGGCGAGTGCCGGTCGGCCCGCACGCCCCATGTCACCGCGAACACAGGAGGCAGCCATGCCCGTCACCGCGATCGTCCTTGCCGCCGGCGAGGGAACGCGTATGAAGTCTCACCATCCCAAGGTTATGCACAAGGTCCTCGACAAGCCGCTTGCCTGGTGGGTTGTCGACGCCGCCCGCAAGGCCGGTGTCGATCGCATCGTGCTGGTGGTTGGCAACGGCGCCGAGGAAGTTCGCTCGTACTTTGCGGACGAGAAGGACGTGGAGTTTGTCGAGCAGACCAAGCGCCTGGGCACCGGCCACGCCGTGCGCGTGGTGCGCGACGCCTTGGGCGGCTTTGCCGGACCCGTGGTGGTTCTCAACGGCGACCTGCCGCTCGTTCGCCCCGAGACCATAGCTTCCCTGGTAGATGCCACCCGCGCTGACCACAACGCCTGCACGCTGCTCACCATGACGCCGCCGGATGTCTCTGGCTACGGCCGTGTGCTCATCGAGGACGGCGGCGTACGTGCCATCATCGAGGACAAAGACTGCACGCTCGAGCAGCGCGCCACGCTCCTCGAGTGCAACGCCGGCGCTTACTGCTTCTGCGGCGAGCGCCTCTCGACCAACATCGACAAGGTCACCAACGACAACGCCCAGGGCGAGTACTACCTCACCGACATGGTAGGCATCTACGTGGGCATGGGCGAGCCCGTCTCGGCCGTCCACTGCGACGACTACGAGGAGCTCCTGGGCGTCAACGACCGCGTCCAGCTGGCACAGGTCACCAAGATCATGCAGCGCCGCATCAACGAGGGCCTCATGCGCTCCGGTGTCTCGATGCTCGATCCCGACCAGGTCTGGGTTGGCCCCGAGGCCACCGTTGGCAAGGACACCGTCCTTCTCCCCCAGACCTTCCTCTGGGGCAAGACGTCTGTGGGCGAGGCCTGCACCGTTGGCCCCAACAGCCGTCTTGAGGATGCCACGGTGGGCAACAACTGCACCGTGGACGAGACCGTGATTGTAGACTCCGCCATCGACGACGACGTCAACTGCGGGCCCCGCGCCTACCTGCGCGGCCACACCCACCTGCTACGCGGCGCCAAGGCCGGCACGCACGTGGAGCTCAAGAACTCCGTGGTGGGCGAGGGCTCCAAGGTACCGCACCTCTCATACATTGGCGACACGCAGATGGGCGCTGGCGTGAACATCGGCGGCGGGTCCATTACCTGCAACTACGACGGCGTGCACAAGAGCCACACCACCATCGGCGACGGCGCCTTCATTGGCTCGGACACCATGATGGTGGCGCCCGTCAACATTGGCGCCGGCGCCATTACGGGTGCCAGCTCCTGCATCACGCACGATGTGCCCGACGACGCCCTTGCCATCGAGCGCAGCCAGCAGAAGAACGTCGAGGGCTACGCCATCGCCCGTCGCGAGCGCCTGGGCATCAAGCCCCGGAAGTAGGGAGCCCATGGCCATCAACACGAAGAACGGGCTCATGCTCCAGGCCTTCTCCTGGTACCTCCCAGCAGACGGCCAACACTGGCGTCGTCTCGCCAAGATGGCCCCGCGCTTCGCGGAGGAGGGCTTTACCTCGGTGTGGATGCCGCCTGCCTACAAGGGGCAGGCGGGCGCCGAGGACGTTGGCTACGGCGTCTACGACCTCTGGGACCTGGGCGAGTTCGACCAGAAGGGATCCGTGCGCACCAAGTACGGTACGCGCCACGAGTATCTAGCGGCCATCCACGCCATCCAGGAGCAGGGCGTCAACGTGCTGGCAGACGTTGTTCTCAACCACCGCATGGGTGCCGATGGCACGCAGCTGGTGCTGGCACAGGAGTGCGACGCCCAGGACCGAACAAAGTCCATTGGCGAGCCGCGCGAGATTCGTGCCTACACGCGCTTCGAGTTCCCGGGGCGTGCCGGAAAGCTTGACCGCTACCAGTGGGGCATCACGGACTTCACCGGCGTCGACTACGATGAGCTCGAGGGCACAACCGGCGTCTACCGCTTTGTGGGCAAGGAGTGGTCCCACGAGGTGAGCGACGAGCTTGGCAACTACGACTACCTCATGGGAGCCGACGTCGACCTGGATGACCCCCGCGTGCGCGCTCAGCTGGCCACGTGGGGCGCTTGGTACCTGGGGCTCACGGGCGTGGACGGCGTGCGGCTTGACGCCGTGAAGCACATGAGCCGCTCGTTCTACCTCGACTGGCTTGCTCGCATGCGCGAGAAGACCGGCAAGGAGCTCTTTGCCGTGGGCGAGTACTGGTCCCAGAGCGTGGACGAACTGCGGGGCTACCTGGGACGCGAGGGCGTCATGAGCCTCTTTGACGTGCCGCTCCACTTCAACTTCTACCACGCGTCCACCGCCGGTGACGACATAGATCTCGCCCACATCCTGGACGGGAGCCTGGTGAGCGTGGACCCCATCCATGCCGTGACCTTTGTGGACAACCACGACACCCAGCCCGACCAGGCCCTCGAGTCCACAGTTGAGCCCTGGTTCAAGCCTCTTGCCTACGCGCTCATCCTGCTGCGCGAGGCAGGCTATCCCTGCGTCTTCATGGGCGACCTCTTTGGCCTCCCCAACGACCAGATTCCCGCCGTCCCCGAGCTTGAGCTGCTCATGGAGGTACGCCGTCGCTTTGCCTACGGCGAGCAGCGCGATTGGTTTGACGAGAAGGACCTTATCGGCTGGACGCGCGAGGGCACGGCGCAGCACGGGGTCTCGGGCGCGGCGGTGCTTCTCTCCACGCGCGCGGGCAACGCAACAAAGCGCATGTGCGTGGGTGCGGGGCACGCGGGCGAGACCTGGCGCTGCGTGCTGGGCGTCGACGGCACCGTCACGATTGACGACGAGGGCTGGGCGGAGTTCTCCACCGTCGGCGCACGACTGACGGTCTACCTGCCTGCGGCGACGGCAGACAAGCTGGACAGCATTCCCATCCTGGTGAGGCCGGAGGCGTAGGCGCCGGCGGGCGACCGCCCGGCGGCCGATCGCCGTCGCTTCTCGGCAGTGGCGCACTTCTCGAACGGAGCAACGCATGAAGAGGATCCTCATGGTGGCCACGGGCGGCACCATTGCATCCATGCCCGAGGCAGACGGCACAGGCCTTGCCCCTGCACTCACGGGCGAGGAACTGGCCGGCTACGTTCCGCAGGCACGCGGCCTGTGTGACCTGGACATCGTTCAGCCCATGAACATCGACTCGACCAACATGCGCCCCAGCGACTGGAAGCGCATAGCCGCCACGATCATGGATGCTTACGACGACTACGACGGCTTTGTGGTGCTGCACGGCACGGACACCATGGCCTACACGGCGGCGGCCCTCTCCTACCTCATCCAGGGCAGCCCCAAGCCCATTGTGCTCACGGGCTCGCAGCAGCCCATGGCGAACCCCTTCACCGATGCCAAGCTCAACCTGTACCAGTCGCTGCTCTACGCCACCGACGACGACTCGCACGACGTATCCATTGTGTTTGGCGGCTCGGTCATTGTGGGGACGCGCGCCCACAAGCAGCGCACGATGAGCTTCAATGCGTTTACCAGCGTAAACTACCCGTTGCCCGCCATCATCCGCAACGACCGCATCATGCGGGAGGGCCGAGAGGGAATGACCATCCCCGGTGCGATGGATGGGGGTTCCGCGCAGCAGGCGGGACGGCCGCGCGTCTACGAGCGCTTGGACGAGCACGTGGTTGTGGTGCGCCTCACCCCGGGCCTGGGGCCAGGCATCCTCGACGCGCTGGGACCAGACTACGACGCTGTGATTCTCGAGACCTTTGGCATTGGCGGCATCCCAGAGTGCAAGGGCGCCCACTTCGAGCAGGCGATCTTTGACTGGATTGACTGCGGAAAGACTATCGTGCTTACCACGCAGGTCTCGGAGGAGGGCCTTGACCTGGGCGTCTACGAGGTAGGAAGCGCGTATGCCAACGAGCCGGCCATCCTCCGCGGTGACGACATGACCACGGAGGCCCTGGTGGCAAAGACCATGTGGGCGCTCGGCCAGACACGCGAACCGGCCGAGGTGGCAAAGCTCTTCTATCGGCCCGTGAACCACGACCGCGCCGTGCGGTAGGAGACGGCGCTAGAGGGCACGTTCCGAACGCGATGGCATACGTAGGTCTCGCCCCGCCGCCAACGGCAACAGTCGCCGGAGGGGCATTATTGTTGCGTTTTGCATCACCTGGGCCCCTCCGGAGACGCCGTCCCTATCCGCGCGACTCCTCGCGCTTCGTGAGCGCCAGCGTGACACCACCAGCGCCGCTGCCACCACGGCGAGCACGGCCCCCACCAGACCAACCGCGCGGATCCCCGGGCCAGAGACCACGACGCCTCCCACAAAGGTGCCAAAGGCAATGCCCACGTTAAACGAGAGCGGTTCGAGCGAGCTGGCCGGCAGTGGCAAGCGAGACGCCCATCTCCTTTGCCAGGTTCGACTCGATGCCAATCACGATGAACTCCGAGCAGCCCAGCGCAAAGCCCATGAGCACGAGAAGGGCCACGCACAGACGCGCGCGGCCCGGCGTAACGCCAGTCACAGTCTCTTCCACGAACAAATCCCCCTCAGACAACGACAGCAGCCGAGAAGCCTAGCACGCGCTTCTCAACGTTGCCACACCGCTTGCGCTACCCTTACCGTGACCACAAGCAGCCATTACGAGAGGAACGGCATGCCCACACGCCCCAAGGAGATCCGGCTCGTGTGCGGTCTGGGCAACCCCGGCCCGGAGTACGAGCACACACGCCACAACATTGGCTTTGCCACCGTCGACGTGCTGGCCGAGCGCGCCGGCACACGATATTGGAAGAGCGAGGCCGGCTGCATGGTTGCCCACGCCCTCATCGGCGGACGCGAGGTCATTCTCGCCAAGCCGCAGGACTTCATGAACACGAGCGGCGGCCCGCTCTCCAAGCTCATGCGACAGGAGCACGTGACCCCCGCAGAGATCCTGGTGGTGCACGACGAGGTCGACCTTCCCGCAGGAGAGGTGCGCGCCAAGTGGGGAGGCGGCCTCAACGCCCACAATGGCCTGCGCTCCATTGCCAACAAGCTTGGCACGAGAGACTTCTCGCGCATTCGGTGCGGCATTGGCCGTCCACCCGGAAAGATGCAGGTTGCAGACTACGTCCTGCGCGAGCTCAAGGGCGGTTTCCTGGACGAGTTCCTCATTCTGGCCCAGGACGCGACGTCTCTCTGCGAGCAGGTCGTGAGAGACGGTATGCCCGCGGACGCCCTACGCTAGCTCCGGCAACGAGCAACCGCTCGCCTCAAAACCTGCTGCGATAAATCATGTAGGCGCTGTTGAGGGTAATCTACAGTTCAACCAACAATTAAACTAAGACGTTGGTAGGCCTTGGGCATCTCCGCCCGGGGTCAAGTCTGAAGCGGCTTTAGGAGAGGAGTCAGGCTTCATGTATAAGATCCTCGAAAAGACGCAGTTCTCGGAGAAGGTGTTCAAGTTCCGCATCGAGGCGCCGGAGATGGCCAAGCACGCACACGCTGGCCAGTTCCTCATGGTTCGCGCCAACGAGACCGGTGAGCGCGTGCCGTTCACCTTCGCGGACTGGAACCCCGAGGAGGGCTGGGTCGAGTTCATCTTCATGGTGGTCGGCAAGACCACGAAGATGCTCTCTACGTACGAGCCCGGCGACGCCATTCTCGACGTCACCGGCCCGCTGGGGCAGCCCACGGTCATGGCCCCTGGGACCACCTGCGTCATTGGTGGCGGCGTTGGACTTGCCATCGCGTACCCCGTTGCGCGCACGCTGGTGAAGACCGGCCACGAGGTTCACGCCATCATGGGCGCCCGCACCAAGGACCTGCTTCTTCTCGAGGATCAGTTCCGCGAGCTTCTGCCCGACGACCACATCCACATCACCACCGACGACGGCTCCTACGGCGAGAAGGGCGTGGTCACCGCCCCGCTCGAGCGTCTGCTCCAGGCCAAGGCCGTCGACGAGGTCTTCTGTGTTGGCCCCGTCCCCATGATGAAGTTCTCCACGCTCACGGCCGAGAAGTACGGCACCCCCATCACCGCGTCGCTCAACCCCATCATGGTCGACGGCACGGGCATGTGCGGCTGCTGCCGCGTCGAGATCGACGGCAAGACCAAGTTTGCCTGCGTCGACGGTCCCGACTTTGACGCCACCAAGGTCGACTGGAACGACCTGCGCGCGCGTCAGGCTGCATACCGTACCGAGGAGGGCCAGGCCCTCAAGGCCTATGAGGAGGCGAACTGCGCATGCCACAGGTAAACGGTCGCTTTGTTCCCGACATGAAGTCCCCGCGCACCCCGGACAACGAGGAGCCGGCGGAGGAGCGTGCCCACGACTTCCGCCCCGTCGACAAGGGCTTCACCAAGGAGATGGCGCTGGCCGAGGCTGAGCGCTGCATGGACTGCAAGAAGCCCCTCTGCGTCGAGGGCTGCCCAGTCAACATCAAGATCCCTAAGTTCATCGAGAAGATTCGCGAGCAGGACTTTGGCGCCGCTCTCGACATCATCCACGAGGACTCGATGCTCCCCGCAATCTGCGGCCGCGTGTGCCCGCAGGAGAACCAGTGCGAGGGCCGCTGCATCCGCGGCAAGAAGTCCGAGCCCGTGGCCATCGGCCAGCTCGAGCGCTTCCTGGGCGACCAGCCCGAGCTTGCAAGCAAGCCGCAGATGAAGCCTGCAAACGGCAAGAAGGTTGCCGTCATTGGCTCCGGCCCCTCCGGTATCACCTGCGCCGGCGAGCTTGCGCGCAACGGCTTTGACGTCACCGTCTTCGAGGCGTTCTTCACCGGCGGTGGCGTGCTCGTCTACGGCATCCCCGAGTTCCGTCTGCCCAAGGCCGTTGTCAAGCGTGAGATTGACGGCCTCAAGGAGCTGGGCGTCAAGTTTGAGTTCAACTCCGTGATGGGCAACCTGGCCAACGCTGACGAGCTTCTCAACGAGAAGGGTTTCGATGCCATTTACGTGGCAACTGGCGCCGGCCTGCCTAAGTTCCTCAACATCCCCGGCGAGAACCTGCCCAACGTGTACTTCGCCAACGAGTACCTCACCCGCGTGAACCTCATGAAGGCGAACAAGTTCCCCGAGTACGACACCCCCACCAAGCACGCCAAGCAGGTCGTGGTCTTTGGTGGCGGCAACGTCGCCATGGACGCTGTCCGCACGGCAAAGCGCCTGGGTGCCGAGCGCGCCATTATCGCGTACCGCCGCACCGAGGCCGAGATGCCCGCCCGTCGCGCCGAGCTTCACCACGCCAAGGCCGAGGGCGTCGAGGTTATGCCGCTTGTCTCGCCGCTTGAGTTCATCGCTGGCGAAGACGGCAACGTGTGCGCCGTGAAGGTCCAGAAGATGGAGCTGGGCGAGCCCGACGCCTCTGGCCGTCGTCGCCCCATCCCCATCGAGGGCGCCATCGAGGAGATCCCCTGCGACGTGGCCATCTCCGCCATTGGCACCAACGCCAACCCCTTCGCCAAGAAGATTGGTGGCATGGGCCTCAACAAGTGGGGCTACATCGTTGCTGACGAGAACGGCCGCACCTCCAACCCCCGCATCTGGGCTGGCGGCGACATCGTCACCGGTGCCGCAACGGTCATCCTGGCCATGGGCGCCGGCAAGACCGCCGCAGCAAGCATCACCGAGACGCTTACCGCCGAGTAGCACAGCGCTTCTCGTAGGTTTTGCCGCGTTCGCGGGCCCCAAGGCCATCTGGCCTCGGGGCCCGTTTCTTGTCTGCGGTAGCCCCCGCGGTGGAGCCTCGCCTCCAAGACACCCAAATGCAGCGGAAACCTGCGGCTTAGTTGCAGCTGGGCTCATGCGATGCCGAGAATAACTGCAGGCAGATGACTTGCGGCTTTCTCAGGCACTGCTATTAAGCCGCAGGTTTTCTCAGTGGGCGAGCAACGCACGGCGGGATGGAGCATCGCCGCGCAGAACTATCCCCAGCAGTCGTTTTCGCATGAAATTCTTGGGTCAGGCTAGCTGTAACTGGGCAAACACCGTAAATATCAGGAATTACGTTCAATAATTGGCGTCCTCGGCCAGCGAGTTGCAGAGCCCTCGGCTTGCAGGAAAGCGGCGCACGATTGAAAGCTCGCTGCACTAGTGCACGAAAATGGCCTATCGGACGGATTTTTTCTTCCGGCTGCACAAAAACGCCCTATCGAACGGTTTCCTCCACGCATCCTCATCAAAAGTTGAATATTATTTGCATGAATACACATATTTCTATGAATATATGCAATTACATGCAACGTTGATTTGAAGTTTGATGTCATTGCGCGGGGGGCACCGTTCGATGGGGCGTTTTTGTGCATCAGTCTCCAAAATCCCGTTCGATAGAGCGTTTTTATGCAGCCAGCGGGGAATCACGTAGCTTTGGGACACCTGCTGCAACGACCCGGAGACAGCCCACATACAATCGAGAAGAACCGAACGCCACGCCGCAGGGAGGACCCTTGGGAAAGCTTCACGACCTTGCACATGCGCTCGCCATCACGCTCACGGCAGTAGTGCTGAGCCTCTCTCTTGCTGCTTGCGGCAGCGGCACCGCTCAACAGGCGGATTCCCAAGACCAGCCGCAAGCCACCGCAATCTCCCGCGACGGCAGCTACACCAGCACGGAGGACGTGGCACTCTACCTGCACACCTACGGAGAGCTTCCATCAAACTTCATCTCGAAGACAAGGGCCCGAGAGGCAGGGTGGAACCCGCAGGAGGGCAACCTCGACAAGGTCTGCCCGGGCAAGAGCATTGGCGGCAGCGTCTTCTACAATGATGACGGTGCGCTGCCGGACGCTCCGGGACGCACCTGGCACGAATGCGACATTAACTACCAGGGCGGGCATCGCGGTCCAGAACGCATTGTGTACTCCAACGATGGCCTCGTGTACTACACGCCAGACCACTACCAGACCTTTGAGCAGCTCTACTAGGAGGAGCCGTGGCAACCGTGAAGATCCGTGAGGCAAGCGATGCCTCTGAGCAGGAGATATTCCAGCAGATTGCAAAGAAGCTCAGGTTTCCCAGCTACTTTGGCAATAACTTCGCCGCGCTAGAGGACTGCCTTGGCGACATGACCGAGAGCACCCGCGTCGACATCGTTCGCTATCGTGATGACCCCAACCCAAAGCGGCGCGCGTTCTTTGGGACCCTCTGCGCCGTGGTGGCTCGAGTGGCGCTTGAGAACCCCAATGTCCACCTTACGATGTACGAGAAGTAATCGCACGAAGCGCAAGCGGCAGGCCCGCTGCGTTCTGCTTCTTGTAAAGAGCCACGGGACGCACGGCAACCGTTCCACACGCTGCGCACGCCGCTCCAAAGACAACGATGCCCAGCGCGTAAAGGCCCGTCCCCTCGCCTGTCAGGCTGCGGTAAGGCAAGCATCACAGTTCAAATAAGCCGCAGCCGCAGGTAGCGCTCGCGCCTACGCCAAAGGCGGCATAGGCTTCCACGCAGGGTCGTGCAGGGCCTTCCTTGAGTCGCGGTACCCCGCCCAGAGCCTCGCCCAGCTGGGGCCAAAGTGGCCTCGGTCGACCAGCACCAGGCGCAGGAACTCCTTTGCAAACGAGAGGAACGTGCCAAAGCCGTATCCCACAGGGTTGTAGTCTCCGTGCAGCATGAAATAGCGCGCCATGTACCCGCGGTTGCGCATGATGTAGTAGCGGGTCATGTCTGAGGTCGAGGAGATCTGCCGCACACCAGACGCACCAACCTCCTGGTGGCGAACCTCTCGCGTACGGCGCAGCACGTAGTCCGGCACCAGCACGGGCTGGCACACCTTGCTTGCCAGGTAGCCGTAGATGGCATCGTCGTAGTAGATGAAGAAGCGGTAGTCCGGCAGTCCAATCTTCTCGACAACCCTGCGCCTAAAGAGCCCGCCCTCGAAGCACATGACGTTCACGTCCAGGTGGTCGGCGCCCTTGAAACCCGCGCGCGAGAGCGGGTTGTAGATGCACAGCGAGGTCATGAAGTGGTGCTGCCAGAAGAATGGCGTGCCGTCGTAGTCGTAGCGCTGGCCCTGCACCACGTCGTACCGCTCGGACCACGGCTCCAGGCGCTCCAGCGCCTCGGGGAGCACGGCCACGTCGTCATCCATGACCCAGAACCACTCGGCACCAAGCTCGAGGGCACGCTTCACGCCCTCTGAGAAGCCACCAGAACCGCCGGTGTTGGTCTTCTGCGGGTCATAGACCACACGCTCCACACCGCCTGCGGAATCCGGCTCTGAGACCGTCTGGCCCCACTGCGCCGCAAGGCGCGCGGAGAAATCCGCCACCATCTGCGCCGTCTGGGGGGAGTTCTCGTTGTCCACCACCACAATGCGCCACGGTGCCACCGTAAGGGCCGCGATTGAGTCGAAGAGCGAGCCCAGCAGCTCCTGGCGCTTGAAGGTGACTATCACAATAGCGAGACGATCCATGTCCCATCCAAGGTTGCGGTGGCCGGTACAAGGCGTGCGGTGCGTCCGGGCGGGCGAGCAATGCGCCAGCCCGGCGCCGAGTCACTGTATTATAGGGTACGGCCGCGGACCCACCGTGGCGGTCGGCGGCAGGGAGGTCACGTGGAAGCCACGAATGCAGCGGATAAGATGTCCGGGAGCAACAGACGGTTCTCGCACAAGGTGTCGGTGGTGGTCCCCACCTACAACGTGGAGCGTTACCTCGACCAATGCCTAACCAGCATCCAGATGCAGCCGTTCGCGAACATCGAGGTCATCTGCGTGAATGACGGCTCGACCGATGGCTCGCTGGATATCATGCGCGAGCACGCCGCTCGTGACCCGCGCGTGCGCGTTATCGACAAGCCAAACGCCGGATACGGCGCGGCATGCAACACCGGAATAGATGCTGCCACCGGCGACTACGTGGCCATCGTCGAACCGGATGACTACCTCACAGGCAACATGTTTGGCGACCTTCTCGCCTTTGCGGACTCGCTCGCCGGCGGCCCAATTGACATCGTGAGGTCCTCCTACTGGCGCATCTTCAACGCCGGCACCCCCAACGAGCTTCGCACGGTTTGCCTGTACCAGGACCGCGTGAACCCGCCGAGCCAGCCCTTTGCCATTGGAGACGGCGTCGCCCTTCTCGAGCACCACCCGGCAATCTGGACGGCACTCTACCGCAAGGCATTCCTGGACGAGAAGCACATCCGCTTCCGCGAGTACCCGGGTGCCGCCTGGGCCGACAATCCCTTCCTGGTAGAGACGCTCTGCCAGACGGACCGCATTGCCTACGTGAACCACCCCTACTACAACTACCGCGAGGACACGGAGGAGAAGCTCGTCGCCTCCACGCGCCGAGACCCCCTGCTGCCAATAAAGCGCTGGAACGACATGCAGGACATCGTCGAGCGCCTGGGCGTCACGGACAGGCGCGTGCTCTCGGCGCAGACCAAGCGCGCCATCAACTACTGCGGCCTCACTATCGACGCGGTTGGGCTGGACCATCCCGGCGTGCGCAAGGCGGTTACAGCCCTCTACCAGCGGCTCGACTACGACCTGGTGATGGAGCAGCCACTCGTGACGCCAGCAGCCAAGCGGCTCTACTGTGAGCTCACGGGCCAGCCAGAACCCAAGATCGGCCGTTTCTCGATGCTGCCCGCTGCCGCCGGCGAGGTGTGGTATCGCCTACGGCACACAAGCCCCAGCTACACGTGGTTCTCGATCACGAGCTTCCTGCGACATCACAGAGGTCGCACCGGGGAGAGCGAGTAGGCCGCGAGCCCACGCCCCCCGCGGCAGTCCCTACAGCGACGTGCAGAACGGGCCCAGGCCTCTCTCGCCACCGCGCTTCATGAACGAGGTGAGAAAACCCTCGGTGTAGGCAAGGCCCGCGTTGCCGGACCTGATGGGCCCCTGCATGGCCTTTGCGCCCATCCCACGGGGACGTGCAACGTCGGCTGCAAGGCGTGCGCGGTCGGTGGAGACCATCTCGCCAACCAGTTGGCGGCGCTCGGCCGCGGAGAGGCCGGAACGATCAGAGAAGACGCTCGCCACACAGTCCACAAGGCACTCGAAGTAGCGGTTCTGGATGAGTCCCATGCTCGTAGGGTCTCCGTCGAGCCCCCAGTGATGGTAGATGCCCACAAGGGTGCCGTACTGCCGCTCGAGCGCCCGGTAGTCGCGTACGGAAAAGCCCGGTAGGCGCTGCGGAGAGCGACTCTCTACGTGATAGCGAGCGTGTCCGGTAAGACCAACCCGTTCGACGTCACGCACGTAGCCGGCAATAAACGACAGGGCGTCTGTGCAGTCGCCGTCAGCATCTGCAAACGAGAGGCCCAGCCTTTCAACACGAGCGCGCAGGAAGAGCTTGGCACAGGGTGGCGAGAGAAGATTGCCCTCGAAGAGCTGCCATGCGCCAGCGCGAAAGTCATGCTGGGTAGGAAAGACGTAGGCGGGCTGGTTCGCCTCAATGGACTCTTGCCGACGCCCGTCTCCCAGAACGGTTGCCGAGAAGCCCGCTATGGCAAGCTCAAGTGAAGACTCCTCCGCAAGCCCAACGAGGTCTGCCAGCATGTCTGGGTTCGCCCAGCCGCTTGCATCAAAGAACGCCAGGTAACGGCCACGCGCACGGGACATCCCAAGGTCGAGCGCGGCCGCCAGGCCACATCCGTCTGCCTGCATGAACGAAATTGTGAGGTCTCGCTGCGCCATGTTATCGACGATGCCCGGCGTTCCATCCGTCGAGCCGTCATCAACAACGATAGTCTCATGGCTTCTCAGCGTCTGGTTCTGGATGCTCTCCAGAGCTCGGCGAATCGTGGCGGCATCATCGCGCGAGGCGATGACAATCGAGACGATGGGCTCCCTGTACATGGTGCTTGGCATATCCTGGCGCGACTCTCCTCCCCGAAGACCGTCCCAGAGGGCTGTGTTGTAGCCCTACCAAATGTTGAGGAAAGGGTATCAGCCGTTCGTGGAGCCTGCGTGACAATCGCGAGCAACTACCATTACTACAAATAATGCCCAGGAGAGAGACACAGTGCTAAAGTCTGCGATGCCGTTCGCCGACCGTACGAGACGTTCGCCGCACGCGCGTGCGCTACCCCTCGTTGCTCACAAGCGTGCCCACGGCAAGCCCAAGCGATGCCTGGTCGATCACACGGTAGCCTGTCGAGACGGCATTGCCGCTCTCGTCGGTTGTGGTCTCATCCACCATGGGCGCATCGACCTTCGCAAGCCCGTCGGTCCCCGCGGACTGGACCTTCTCGGCCAAATCGAGGATGTCCTGCGACGACATGTCGGTACGTATGGACGAGAGGAACTCGGTCGCACGGCTCAGAAGCGAGTTCACGCCCACGCCGGAGAGCGAGCGCACCTCGTCCCACACGGCGCTCGTCGAGACAATGACATGCGTTACGGGCAGGTTGGCAGCCGTGGAAAGCGGAGAGACGCATGCTGCGGCGCCAGAGCTGTTGAAGAGCTCGGCCAAGGTGGTGTCCTGCCCGTTGTAGGAGACCTTGGTGTCGGTGGGAATGGAGACAAGCTTGCCCGTGGCGGTGGTCTCGTCGTAGACCAGAAGCTCCGCCGAGGAGAGGTTGGCCCCGCCTGTCGCGGACGCATCAAGGTTGTCCGTCGTGAGAAGCAGCACGCCCACGAATGAGTCACCCGAGACGGTATAGCCAAGGTCCGACACAGATGGCGTCCTGCTCACCGAGGAGCTGAGGCTGCTGTCCCCAAGATGTGACTGTGCCTGGGCACGCTTCCATGCGGTGGAGACAACAATCCCGCAGGCGACAAACACAACAACGAGCACGATACCAGCAATGAGGTTGCGGTGAGGATTGTCGCGAGGAACGTCGGTCCGCTCGAATCGCTCTCGCTGTCTAGCCATGGAACCCTCCCGTCATCCACTGCCTGGAGCCGGGGCGTCCCGGCATCTAGAAGAGGATACCTGAAGCAGAGACGATAAGTCCCACGATGACCCCGACCGCGTAGACAAAAGCCGTGACGGCAACGTTCTGGCGCACGTTGTTGTTGGTGCGGAAGAGTACGAGAAGCCCAACACCGCCAGAGGCGAGAAGGCCCGCCACCATGGGGCCAGCACCAAGGACGCCGTCGAGGTAGAGCTCGGTGATGGCAACGGAAGCGCCGCAGTTTGGGATGAGTCCCACAAGCCCCGCCAGGAAGGCTGCCCGCACGGGATGGCTGCCCAGGAGCTGGGCGAGCGAGTCCTCGCCCATGACCTCGATGAGCAGGCCAAAGAAGAACGTGACGAGAAGAATGAACCCTGTCACCTGCACGGTGTGAACGGCCGCAGATCGCACGATTGCCCAGTGGCCGTGACCATGATGCTGATGGGGGTGCGCCGTATCAGTGGAAACCTGCTTGGAGGGAATCTCCCCCTCTCCCTCCTCCTCGCAGTGGCAGTGCGCCCGCTCGCAGAGGTCGTGGATGTGGGGTTTGGGTGTGCCCACGTGGCGCACGGCGTGCAGCACGGCATCCAGCAGCAGGCCCACTATGATGCCCACGACCACCTTGAGCAGCATGATTGAGAGCAGCCGCTCCACGGGCTCCTGATGGGCGAGAAACACGGGCACCATCTCGTCTGAGGTCGAGAGGATCACGGCTACCAAGGTGCCAACCGTCACCACGCCGCCAGAGAAGAGCGTGGCAGCCATGGCAGAGAACCCGCACTGGGGAATGGCGCCGAGAAGTGCGCCCACAACGGGACCAGCGTGCCCTGCGCGCGCCACGATTGTCTGCACGCGTCCCTCCGTGGAGTGTTCAAGCGCCTCCATGGCAAGGTAAGTCACAAACAGAAACGGCACGAGCTCAAGTGTGTCAAGCACCGAGTCGGCAATTACGTCGACAAGCATGTCCAAAGCAAATCCTCCAACACGAGAAGCACTGAGCTATGCCCAGCGCGCGAGAAGTCCGTTGGGGTATTCTACCCCGACAAACGTGAGTCCCTGCGCCGGAGCACACGGCCCCGCAGCAGCTCTATCTCGCGCAGAGAGAACCTGCTCGACCCAGGAGGGGTCGCGGTGTCCTCTCCCCACCTCCACAAGAGTCCCGGCGATAGTGCGAACCATGTTGTGGAGAAACGCGTTGCCCGTGACGTCAATTGCCACGAGTGGCTCCCCGGCCTCCACCACGCGCGATACCTCCACGCGCTCGAGGTAGCGGCTCGTGGGCTTGCCCTCTGCCGAGGTCGCCTTGCAGAAGCTCTTGAAGTCGTGCTCCCCCACCAAGGAGGCGGCACCGGACCGCATGGCATCAAGGTCAAGGTTCCCGCGGTACCACCACGCATGGCCCCAGGCAAGAACGGGCCGCGCATCCCCAGTGGCAACGCGATAACGATACGAGCGCGAGATAGCGTCAAAGCGAGCCGAGAAGAGTGCGTCACCGCGATAGAGCCGCCGGATGGAGATGTCGTCGGGCGTGAGCGCTACAAGCGACCGCGAGAGCGCGCGAGCCGGAAGGATCAGCTCTCTCTCGCTCACAGGAACACTTACATACTGCGTCAGCGCATGTACGCCGGAGTCTGTTCGCCCGGCACAGACAAGCTCCACCTCACGGCGCAGGACGGTCGAGAGCGCACGCCGCAACTCACCCGCCACCGTTCGCATGCCGGGCTGCTCGGCGAAGCCCGCAAAGTCAGCCCCGCGGTAACCAACACAGAGCACCAACGCACCCTCTGCGGGAACCCCTTCCACCAAGGGCACCTCCCGCTCATTACGGCTTGGCCGGTGGATGGACACTGGGGTGTGTGGCACTTCTTGCATGAGGCGTGAGCTTTCTTCTGGCATTGGATGGTCAACGCATGGAGCTTACCACGAGGGCCAAGAGGTCCGCGCACAAGAAAGGACCCCAGCCACAAGGTTGGGGTCCTTATGATTGCTTCTGTGGGTCAGTCCTACTCGGACTTCTCCTCGGCCTCATCGGCCTTGGGCTCCTCTGCGGGTGCCTCCTCAGCGGCAGGCTCCTCAGCCTTGGGCTCCTCGGCGGGCGCCGCGGCAACCTTGGTCACGGTTGCCTTGGGCTCGGCCTTGGTCTTGGGCGTGACGGCCTCGGTCACGAGCTCCATGATGACGACCTCGGCGCCGTCACCCTTGCGGGGACCAAGCTTCATGATACGGGTGTAACCGCCGTTGCGGTCAGCCCACATACCCTGCGCGGCCTTCTCGAAGACCTCGCGGACGATCTCCTTGTCGCCAACCTTGGCGATGGCAAGGCGACGGGAGTGCAGATCGCCCTTCTTAGCCCAGGTGATGACCTTGTCCACGTCGGGACGAATGGCCTTGGCGCGCGGCTCAAGGGTCTTGATGCGATCATTGGCAAGCAGGGCAGAGACCAGGCTCTTCTTCATGGCCTTGGTGTGGCTGGCATCGGTGCCAAGCTTCATGCCCCTCTTCTTGTTGTGCCTCATGTCTAGCTTCTCCTATGCGATGCGTGCGGCGGCCTAAGCCTTGAGGGAAAGTCCCATGGACTCGAGCTTGTCCTTGACTTCCTCGATGGACTTGACGCCAAAGTTGCGGATGTTGAGAAGGTCGTTCTCGGAGAACTCCACGAGCTGACGCACGGAGTGAATGCCAGCGCGCTTCAGGCAGTTATAGGAACGGACGGAAAGGTCCAGATCCTCAATCTGCTTGTCGAGCTCGGCGTTGTCCTCCTCGGCGCCCGTCGCGAAGATCGACTCGTCCTCCTGGGGCTCGTCGACGTCCGCGAGGCCCATGAAGGCCGTCATGTGCTGGTTGATGATGTTGGCGGCCTCGACGATCGCGTCGCGCGGGCTGATGGAGCCATTGGTCTCGACCTCGAGCAGCAGGCGGTCGTAGTCGGTGTGGCGACCAACGCGGCAAGGCTCGACGGACTTGGCGCAGCGGCGCACGGGCGAGTAGAGCGAATCCACGTGGATGATGCCGATGGGGTCGCTCTCGCGCTCGTTGTCGTCACCAGAGACGTAACCGCGACCAATGCCAATGCGCATCTTCATAGAGAGGTGCGCGTCGGCGCCGAGGGTGCAAATCACGTGGTCGGGGTTCACAAGCGTGAACTCCGCGGGGACGTCAAAGTCCCCACCGGTGACCGTCATGGGGCCGTCGACGTTGATGGAGGCGGTGGCCTCATCGCCGGTGCCCATGGAGCGGAACACGAGGCCCTTCACGTTGAGGACGATGTCTGTAACATCCTCGTAGACACCCGGCACGGTGGTGAACTCGTGCTGCACGCCATCGATCTGAATGGCCTCGACAGCCGCGCCCTCGAGGGAGGACAGCAGCACGCGACGCAGGGAGTTGCCCAGCGTGTCACCATAACCACGCTCGAGCGGCTCTGCGCTCACGCGTGCGAGGTTGTCGCTGATCTCTTCTACCGACACAGTAGGCCGGATGAACTCGGACATTGCTACCTCCAAACTTTGTCGGGCTTACTTGGAGTAAAGCTCGACGATGAGCTGGGCGTCGATGTCGAGATCGATCTGGTCACGGCTGGGAAGCTGGAGGACGGTACCCTGGAGCTTCTCGATGTCGACCTCAAGCCAGGCGGGCACAGCCATGTGCTCGGAGGAGATGAGGGCCTCCTTGATGGGGAGAAGGTCCTTGGCCTTGGGGGCCACGGCAACGACGTCGCCGGCCTTCACCTGGTAGGAGGGGATGTCCACGCGGTGGCCGTTCACGGTGATGTGGCCGTGGAGGACGGTCTGACGGGCCTCCTTGCGGGTGCGGGCAAAGCCGAGACGGAACACGACGTTGTCGAGCCTGGACTCGAGGATGGTCATGAGGTTGTCGCCCGTGATGCCCTCGCGCTTGAGAGCCAGCTTGTAATAGCTGCGGAACTGCTTCTCGAGAACGCCATAGATGAACTTGGCCTTCTGCTTCTCGCGGAGCTGCGTGCCGTACTCGCTCTCCTGACGGCGACGCTGCTTGGGCTGACGGTGAGATTCCTTGTTGATTCCCATAACAACGGGATCGATGCCGAGCTGACGGCACCGCTTAAGGACAGGCGTCCTGTCAACTGCCATTAGTGGTGTCCTTCCTAGCTACACGCGACGACGCTTGCACGGACGGCAACCGTTGTGCGGAATGGGGGTCTTGTCCTGGATGCCCGAAACCTCAAGGCCGGCAGCCTGGAGGGAGCGGATGGCCGTCTCACGGCCGGAACCGGGGCCCTTGACGAACACGGAGACCTTGTGCAGGCCGTGCTCCATGGCTGCCTTGGCAGCGGCCTCGGCGGCAAGCTGAGCCGCGAACGGCGTGGACTTACGGGAGCCCTTGAAGCCAACGGTACCGCCGGACTGCCAGGAGATTACGTTGCCCTGGGGGTCGGTGATCGAGACGATGGTGTTGTTGAAGGTGCTCTTGATGTGAGCCTGGCCAACCGCGATGTTCTTGCGCTCGGAACGACGCACGCGGGTTGTACGGGCATTCTTCTTCTGCGGCATTGTGTTATCCCCTTACGCCTTCTTCTTTGCACCGATCTGACGCTTCTTGCCCTTGCGGGTGCGAGCGTTGGTGTGGGTGCGCTGACCGCGAACGGGGAGGCCCTTGCGGTGGCGAAGGCCGCGGTAGCAGCCAATCTCCATCAGACGGGCAATGTTCTGCCTCACCTCGCGGCGAAGGTCGCCCTCGGTGGTGTAGTTTGCATCGATGTAGTCACGAATCTTGGTGACCTCGTCCTCTGTCAGGTCCTTGACGCGAGTGGAGGGGTCAACACCGGTCTCCGCGCAAATCTTGGTCGCGGTGGTCTGGCCGATGCCGTAAAGGTAGGTAAGTCCGACCTCGACACGCTTGTCACGCGGAAGGTCGACGCCATTAATACGGGCCAACGTGAGTCTCCTCTCAGTTATCTAGCCCTGACGCTGCTTGTGGCGCGGGTTCTCGCAGATTACGTATACCTTGCCGTGGCGACGAATGATCTTGCACTTGTCGCACATCTTCTTGACCGAAGGGCGTACCTTCATGTGTCTTTCCTTCCAGTAGACAGTACCTGTACTGGTAGTACATCTGGCCTGGCAGGTGGTGCTGCCTGGCACTCTATCTCATCGCCCAGCCGCAGGCGTGAATAACCGATCGTTGTGCGCAGCGCCTACTTGTAACGGTAGGTGATGCGGCCTCTCGTGAGGTCATACGGCGAAATCTCCACCACGACCTTGTCTCCGGGAAGAATCCTGATGTAGTTCATCCGAATCTTCCCCGAGATGGTGCAGAGGATGGTCTTACCGTTCTCAAGCTCGACGTTGAACATGGCGTTAGGCAGCGGCTCGATGACCTTGCCCTCAAGCTCGATTGCATCCTGTTTGCTCAAATTCAACCCTCTCAACGCTGTGACAGCGACCAAATATCTTACCTAAAATCCTCACAAACGTCCACGTTGCACTTAAATCGCACAACGTGGACGCATTTTATCTGCGAGAAGGGCGCTAGGCGTCCTTCTCGCCACCCTGCATGCTGCACCAAGGTCCAATCTCGTCGGTAGTGAGGATGACGGGACCATCCTTCGTGATGGCAATGGTGTTCTCATAGTGAGCGGCAGGAAGGTTGTCATTGGTAACAACGGTCCAACCGTTCGAAAGGGTATGCGAGTCATAGGAGCCCAGGGTGATCATGGGCTCAATGGCGATGACCATGCCAACCTGGAGATGAACGCCGCGGCCGCGCTTACCGTAGTTGGGGACGTTGGGGTCCTCGTGCATAACGTGGCCCACGCCATGACCAACGTAGTCGCGCACCACGCCGTACCCATGCAACTCGGCAAGCTCCTGAATGGCTGCGCCGACATCACCCAGGCGATTGCCGGGAACAGCCTGTTCGATACCCGCCTTGAGGCAGTCGCGAGTAACCTCGCAGAGACCCTTTACCTCGTCCGACACATTGCCAACGTAGAACGTCCAGGCGTTATCCCCCACCCAGCCGCCAAGCGTGGCGCCCGTATCGATCGAGATGATGTCGCCATCTTTGAGAGCAACAGCAGGAGAAGGGATGCCATGGACGATCTGCTCGTTCACAGAAGAGCAGATGCTGGCGGGAAAGCCACTGTATCCCTTAAACGTTGGGGTAGCGCCATGGAGACGAATGTAGCTCTCAACCACCTGATCGATCTCTCGGGTGGTAATGCCGGGACGAACCATCTCCCCGGCACGACGAAGGGCCGCCTTGGACACAGCCCCGGCGGCCTTCATCTGTTCAATCTGTTCTGAGTTCTTGATGTGAATCATGCGGTGAGGAGCGCCCTGACGTCGGCATAGACCTCGTCGACTGGCCTGTCTCCATCAACCTCCTTGAGAATCGAGTGACCGCGATAGTACTCGATGAGCGGGGCAGTCTGGGTCTGGTACACATCCAGGCGCTTCTGGATGGTCTCAGGCTTGTCGTCGTCGCGCTGATACATCTCGCCGCCGCAGCGCGGGCAAACGTCAACGCCAGCAGGAGCAGTGTAGCCACAGGAGCGGCAGGTACGACGCGAGCTCAGGCGCTTAACGATGACGTCGGGCTTGACATCGACAAGAAGCGCCGCGTCAAGGTTGCGCTCCATGGCAGCAAGCTCGGAGTCGAGCGTCACAGCCTGAGCGGTATTGCGGGGGAACCCATCAAGGATGAAACCCGCCTGGGCGTCGTCGGCCTGAAGACGCTCCTTGACAAGGTTAATTACAAGCTGGTCGGGAACGAGCTTGCCAGCGTCCATGTAGGTCTTGGCCTGAAGACCAAGCTCCGACTGAGCCTTGACGGCCGCGCGCAGGAGGTCACCCGTGGAGATATGGGCGAGGCCAAACTCCTCGACGAGCTTCTGTGCCTGCGTGCCCTTACCAGCTCCCGGGGCACCGAGCAGAACGATGTTCATGTGCATCCCCCTTCTAAAAAGGTGCCGGCCCCACGGCCGGCACCCAGCGCAACAGATTGCCTACTTAAAGAAGCCCTCGTAGTTGTGCATCTTAAGTTGGCTCTCGAGCGACGCGATGGTATCCATGGCCACGCCAACCATGATGAGCACCGAGGTCCCGCCAAACGACTGGATGAGTGTGTCGTTAGTGAACCAGAAGATGATGGTGGGCACCACAGCAAGGACTGCCATGAAGAGCGCACCGGGAAGCGTAACGTGGTCGATCGTGCTCTTGATGTACGATGCCGTCGCAGCCCCTGGCCTTACGCCGGGAATAAAGCCGCCCTGCTTGCGAAGCTGGTCAGCTGTCTCCTCGGGGTTGAAGACCATCGAGGTGTAGAAGTAAGCGAAGAACACAATGAGAACAACCGAAAGAACCCAGTTGAGCCAGCCCGAGGAAAGGGCATTGGCAACTGCCTGGATCCAGCCCACACCAGGGAAGAACACGGCGATCTGGGCCGGGAAGTACAGCACGGCAGAGGCGAAGATGATGGGGACGACGCCAGCCGTGTTGACCTTGACGGGCAGGTAGGTGTTCTGCCCACCCATGACCCTGCGGCCCACCACGCGCTTTGCGTACTGCACGGGAATGCGGCGCTGGCCGCGCTCCACATACACGATGAGAGGTACGATCGCGATGATCACGATGAGCGTGATAATCGTGAGCAGGGCGTTGCCGTTGGTGGTCACCGAGGAGATGAGCGCCGAGGGCAGGCCAGACATGATGTTCGCGAAGATGATGAGAGACATGCCGTTGCCAACGCCGCGCTGGGTGATGACCTCGCCCAGCCACATGATGATCACTGCACCCACAAGCATCGTGAAGACCACGATGACATTCTCAAGTGCCTCGGGAATCCCCATCTGGGAGAACGACACGCCAAAGCTCTTGAAGTAAAAGAGATAGGCGATGGCGTTAAGAAGCGCAAGGCCAATGGTGAGGTAACGGGTGTACTGCGTAATCTTACGCTGACCCGACTCCCCCTCCTTGGCAAGCTCTCCCAGCGAGGGCACCACTGCCTGGAACATCTGAAGGATGATCTGGGCAGTGATGTAGGGCATGATGCCCAAGCTGAAGACGGACATGCGCGAAAGGGCGCCGCCCGAGAACAGGTTGAGCACTGCCATGGCACCGCTCGAGGAAACGCCTGCGGCATAAGCGCTCAGCATCTCCTGGAACGGAGCTCCAGGCACGGGAAGGTACGCACCGAAGCGGTAGAGGACGAGGATCCCCACAGTGAGGAGGATCTTCTTCCTCAGTTCCGGCACTCGGAAAGCGTTGGCGATTCCGTTTAGCACGCCGGCTCGACCTTTCCTCCGGCCGCCTCAATCTTGGTCTTGGCCGAGGCGGAAACCTTGTCCACCTTGACAGTGAGCTTCTTGGTGAGCTCGCCGTCACCGAGGACCTTCACGGGAACATAGGCGCGCTTGATGACGCCCTTGGCAACCAGGGAGTCGGCGTCGACGGTGTCACCGTCCTCGAAGACCTCCTGGAGGCGGGCAACGTTCACGGGCGCATACTCGACGCGGTTGGGGTTCCTGAAGCCGGGGAGCTTAGGAAGACGCATGGCGAGCGGCTGCTGGCCGCCCTCGAAGCCGGCGCCCTTGCCGCCGCCAGAGCGGGAGAGCTGGCCCTTGGTGCCGCGACCAGCGGTGGTGCCGTGGCCGGAAGAGTTGCCGCGGCCGATGCGCTTGCGGTTCTTCCTGGAGCCCTCTGCGGGGCGCAGATCATTGAGCTGCATTTGGATGACTCCTAGTTCTCTTCAACGGTCACGAGGTGCTTGACCTTGAAGATCATGCCTCGGACGCTGGGGTTGTCGGGCAGGACGGCGACGTCGCCGATCTTGCGAAGGCCCATGGCACGGCAGGTGGCCGTCTGGTCCTTCTTCACCTGCGTCACGGCGCTGCGGACGAGGGTGACGGTGAGCTTCTTCTCTGCCATCGCTAGTTCTCCTTCCCGACGAACATCTCGGAGACGGTGATGCCACGGCGCTCGGCGGTCTCCTGGGGGCTGGAGAGCTCCTTCAGGCCCTCGGCAGCCGCCTTGATGATGTTCATGGCGTTATCGGTGCCCAGGGACTTAGAGAGAACGTTGGTGATGCCGGCGAGCTCGAAGAGCGGGCGGACAGGGCCACCGGCGATGACGCCGGTACCCTCGATAGCCGGCTTGATGAGAACGCGCCCGGCGCCGTAGTGGCCCTCGACCGTGTGGGGCACGCTGCCCTCGGCGGTAACGGGAACCTTGAACATGTTCTTCTTGGCGTCCTCGACGCCCTTCTGGATTGCCAGGGGCACCTCAGTGGAGCGACCCATGCCCAGGCCCACGGTACCCTTGCCGTCACCAACGACGACGAGAGCCACGAGGGACATGCGACGGCCGCCCTTGACGGTCTTGGAGACGCGGTGGATGTAGACGACGCGCTCCTGAAGGTCCGTGTCCTGCTGGCGCTTACGATCACGTGCCATTGAATCCTCCTAGAACTTCAGGCCCGCGCTGCGGGCACCGTCTGCCAGAGCCTGGACACGGCCGTGATAGATACGGCCGCCACGGTCGAACCTCACCGTGGTGATGCCCTTCTCGATGGCGCGCTTGCCAACGAGCTCGCCCACGAACGCGGCGGCCTCCTTGTTGGAGCCCACCTTTCCGGTAGCGCGGAACTCGGGGTCGAGGGTCGAGGCAGAGCAGAGCGTCTTGCCCTCGGTGTCATCGATGACCTGTGCATAGATGTTGGCGTTGGTGCGGTGCACGCAGAGGCGGGGACGCTCTGGGGTACCGAAGATCTTGGCGCGGACGCGACGCTTGCGACGCGCGAGGCCAGCTGCCTTCTTCTGATACTTGTTCATTCCTTCTCCTTAGTCACGCCACCACCTGACGGGGTGATGGTCTTGTGCCTGGTCCTATTACTACTTGGCGGCCTTGCCGAGCTTGCGGCGGATGTGCTCGCCCTCGTAGTGGATACCCTTGCCCTTGTACGGCTCGGGCGGACGCTTCTCGCGAATCTCGGCGGCAACCTGGCCAACCTGCTCCTTGGAAATGCCCTTCACCGTAATGTGGGTGTTGTCGGGCACCTCGAACGAGATGTTCTCGGGGCAAGCGAAGATGACGGGGTGCGAGTAGCCGAGGGAGAGGTCGAGGTCCTTGCCCTTGAGCGCGGCACGATAGCCAACGCCCGTGAGCTCGAGCTTCTTCTCGAAGCCCTCGGAGACGCCAACGACCATGTTGTGGATGAGGGTGCGGACGAGGCCCTGCTGAGCGTTGGACTCCTTGGACTCGTCAACGCGGGAGACCGTGAGGACGTCACCGTCCAGGGCGATGCTCACAAGCTCAGAGAAGGTGCGGGTGAGCTCACCCTTGCTGCCCTTGGCCGAGACGGTGGTGCCGTCGATGGTCACCGTGACTCCAGCCGGAATCTGGACAGGCTTCTTACCAATACGAGACATTGTCTCCTCCTATCTTGATTCAGCGGGAGTTTTACCAGATGTAGGCGATGACCTCGCCGCCGACGCCGAGCTTGCGGGCGTCGCGGTCGCACATCATGCCCTTGGAAGTAGAGATAACGGCAGTGCCGAGGCCACCCAGGACGCGGGGAAGCTTGTCCGCCTGGGAGTAGATGCGAAGGCCCGGCTTGGAGATGCGACGGATGCCGCGGATGACGCGGGCGCGCCTGTTGCCGTACTTAAGCGTGATGTGAAGGGTCTTCTGGGGCTTGGTGTCCTCCACCTCGTAGCCCTCGATGTAGCCCTCCTCCTTGATGACGCGAGCGATCTCGACGAGCACCTTGGTCGAGGGCATGGAGACCTCGGCCTTGCCCGCTGAGTTCGCGTTGCGGATGCGCGTCAGCATGTCTGAAATGGGATCGGTAATCTTCATTGATCCTTCTCCTTCGTCATGATGAAACTGCGTGTCCGGTTCGCCCAAACCCATGGCATGGGCGCCTGGACGCCAGAGCCCTGCGCCCTACCAGCTTGCCTTGCGGACGCCAGGAAGCTCGCCCTTGCTCGCCAGCTCGCGGAAGCAGACACGGCAGAGACCGAACTTGCGATAGACGGAGTGGGGACGCCCACAACGCTGGCAGCGGTTCTGCTTGCGCGTCGAGAACTTCGGCTCGCGGTTCGCCTTGACGATCATCGATGTCTTAGCCACAAATCCTCCTTCATAGTGCATCTTGACCGCCCGGGGACATCCCGGGCGAGGTCATTGCGATGGTTTGGCCTACTCCGCCTTGAACGGGAAGTGGAGGGCGTCGAGAAGTGCCTTGCCCTCCTCGTCGGTGGGAGCGGTGGTCACGATGGTGATGTCCATGCCGCGCGTGCGGTCGATCTTGTCGAAGTCAATCTCGGGGAAGATCAGCTGCTCAGTGACGCCCATGGAGTAGTTGCCGCGGCCGTCGAAGCTCTTGGGCGAGAGGCCACGGAAGTCGCGGATACGCGGGATGGCGACTGCGATGAGGCGGTCGAGGAACTCCCACATACGGTCGCCACGAAGGGTGACCTTGGCGCCAATGGCCTGGCCGGCGCGCAGGTGGAAGGTCGCGATAGACTTACGGGCGTGCGTGACGAGCGGCTGCTGGCCGGTGATTGCACGCAGGTCAGCGATGGCGCCGTCGATTGCCTTGGAATCGGTTGCGGCCTCGCCAACGCCCATGTTCACGACGATCTTCTCGAAGCGAGGGATCTGCATGACGTTGCCGTAGTTGAACTGCTTCTGCAGCTCGTCGCGAACCTCGTCGTAGTACTTCTGCTTGAGGCGGGGCACGTACTTCTCTTCTGCCATGTTCACTCCTTAAATCTTGGTGGTTTACGTGCGGGGTTTCTTTCTCGCACCCCCTGGGGTGGCAGTCCCAGGAGCCAGTATCTACACCGCGAGACAGCATAGTCCCTGCCTAGCGACGCAAGGTCAAATCATAGTGTTTCCGGCACTTTTCTGCCAGCCCTCAAGTTTGCTGGTTTTGTCGCTGAGAAATTCTCCTCAGTATCAACACGAGAGACCCCTCCCCGCGCGGCGGAAAGGGGTCCTTGCACTAATGAAGCCCGGACGTTCGGACCGTCTGGCTAGTCGAGCTTCTTGCCACACTCGGGGCAGAAGTGAGAGCCTGGCTGGACGGGCGCACCGCACACGGGGCAGAAACCACCCGCGGCAGGGGCCGCCTGCTCGGCGCTTGGCGCCTCCGGTGCAGGGGCAGGCGCAGGCTGGCATGCAGCTCCCTGTGGCTGGTCGGGCACCTCGGACGGCTGCGGCGCGTGGTGTGCCGGCGCCTCGGGCGCAGGCTGGAACGGCGGCTGCGGCGCGGGGCCAGCAGGAGGCAGCTCGGATGCGGGGCGGCTCCCCAGCATGCCCTTAATGTCGCTAGTGTTGCGCGTGATGATGACGCTCAGCATCACGGACTCAAAGGACACGCGCTCGAGCAGCTCGATAATCAGGCAGAGGATGGCGCACATGATAAGCGTGATGAGAAACACCACAATGCCATCTGCCAGGCTGGCCAGCACCAGCGCCAGGAAGAAGAACGCGGTGAAGATGGCGCAGAAGATGTAGAGCGCCCTTAGGATCTTGTCTATCACGAGCTTGTCGAAGCGCAGGAAAGGCCCCCATGTGCTCTTGTCCTTGAAGCTCAGGGGCTGCTCGTTGCCATCGCTTGCGTATTTACGGTATACAACCACAGCAAGCACAATGGCGGCAATGAAGCCAATGACGACCAGGGTCACAAAGATACCGCCTGCCGCACCAATGCCAAAACTTGGGCTACCGTAGCCGTAGTTATCGTACCCGTACCCATATCCGTACATGGCGCTCCTTTCGGTTGGTCGAGCGTCGTTCGCCCGATGCCTGCGCGCCCCGTGGGTAATGGGGCACGGCCCTTTGGGCTTCTCTCATAGTAATACAGGGCTTGGCTCAGCCACGAACGACGTTCTTGAGACTCTCGCCCCTTACGTAGCGCTTAAGATTCTCTGTCGCCAGGGCTACCACGCGCTCGAGCGTTGAGTGCAGGTGCCAAAAGCCGGCTACGTGCGGCGTGATGATGAGGTTGGGCGCATCCCACAGGGGATCATTGGCTGGGAGCGGCTCGGGAGTTGTGACGTCCAGCGCCGCACCCGCTAGCCTGCCCTCCTGCAAGGCAGCACGCAATGCCACCTGGTCAATGAGGTCGCCTCGGCCGGCGTTCACCAGGTACGCACCGGTCTTCATGCTGCCGAGAAACTCTTCGCCCACAAGGCCCCGCGTCTCATCCGAGCTGGGCAGGAAGCCGGCAACCACATCTGCCTTGGGCAGCTCCCGCGCAAGCGCATCCTTGGTCACAACCCGCTCGAAAGCCTGCGCGTCCGCTGGGGATTCGTTACGAGGAAGATGCCTTCTCACACCAACGCACGTAGCCCCAACCGCCCTGCAGAGCCGCCCAAAGCAGCGACCAATATCACCTGCACCAAGGACCAGAACGTGTGCACCCGACAGGGTCGATACCATCCCCTCGTCCGACCACACATGGTCACGTTGGTCATCCCAGTAGGCTGGCAGACGCTTCATGAGCGAGAGGAGCATAGCAAATGCGTGCTCTGCCACAGCCGGTCCGTAAGCCCCCGTGCCGTTGGTCACGATGGTCGATGGCGCAAGCACGCCGGGCGCAAGGTACGCTTCGAACCCAGCCGACCCCAGTTGAATCCACTGGAGACGGGAGGAAGCGGCGATAAGCTCCGGTGCCACGTTGCCGAGAATGACATCCGCCTGGGCAACCCGCGCGGTGCTAATGTGCAGCTTTGGCGTCTTGGGGAGCTGGCTCGTGTCGCCCACCGGTGCCGCAAAGTCAAAGGATGCCCCTGGCGCAGCAGCCCTCATCGCCGTGGCCTCCTCCTCGGTAACGGGTATCTTCACCAGCACATTACTGACCTCACGCATATCTCTCCCCTACTGTCTCGCACCCAAGTTAGAACGAACCCGACCGCCGCAATCGCGACAGCCGGGTTCGAGATTCGTGCATGTCCTAGCGCAGTGGCTTAGAACTTCGCGCCGCACTTCTTGCAGACGCGAACCCTGCGGCCATTATCATCGACATCGTGGCCAACGCGCGTACGCTTACCGCAGACAGGGCAAACGAGCATAACGTTGGAGACGTGGATGGGGGCGGGCTTCTCGATGATGCCGCCCTGCTGGTTCATGGCGTTAGGCTTGGTGTGACGCTTCACAATGGCAGCGCCATCGACAATGACCTTGGAATCCTTCGGCATGGCACGCAGAACCTCGCCCTGCTTGCCCTTGTCCTTGCCGGTGATGACCTCGACCTTGTCGCCCTTCCTTACGTTCATCTTAGGCATGTGTCCAGGCCTCCTTACAGCGTCTCGGGTGCGAGCGAGACGATCTTCATGTACTTGCGATCGCGCAGCTCGCGGGCAACGGGCCCGAAGATACGCGTGCCCTTGGGCTCGCCCTCCTTGTCGACCAGGACGCAGGCGTTCTGGTCGAAGCGGATGTAGCTGCCGTCCTTGCGACGGGCCTCCTTCTTGGTGCGCACGATGACGCAACGCACGATGTCGCCCTTCTTGACGCCGGAGCCAGGGGTTGCCTCCTGGACAGCGCCGATGATGACGTCACCGAGGCCAGCGTAGCGGCGCTTGGAGCCACCGAGGACCTTGACGCACTTGACGCGCCTGGCGCCGCTGTTGTCAGCGACGTTGAGCATGGTCTCCATCTGAATCATGTGATGTTCCTCCGAACCTATATCCCACCAGAGGTGCACCCACGCGAGCGGCGCACATGGGGAATCCTGGGTGTTCGCTACTTACTTGGCCTTCTCGACAATCTCGACGACGCGCCAACGCTTGGTCTTGGACAGCGGGCGGGTCTCCATGACCTTCACCGTGTCACCCAGGCCACACTCGTTGTTCTCATCGTGGCAGTGGAGCTTCTTGGAGATGGTCATCATCTTGCCGTACTTGGGGTGGTGCTTGCGGTAGCTGATCTTCACCGTCACAGTCTTGTCGCCGGAGAGCGAGACGACGGTTCCGGTGCGAACCTTACGCGCGTTCCTGCTTTCGGTCTCTGCCATGTCTTATCTCTCTCCTGCTACTTCTGTGCAGCGGACTTCTCCGCGGCGATCTGACGGGCGCGAATCTCGGTCTGGACGCGAGCGATGTCGCGCTTCACGAGCTTGACGCGAGCGGTGTTGTCCAGCTGGCTGGTGGCCATCTGAAAACGGAGGTTGAAGAGCTCGGCCCTGCTGTCGTCCAGCTTCTTGGCAAGCTCCTCGTCCGAGAGGGCCTGGATGTCCTTGTACTTCATGGTGACTATTCCTCCCCGTCCTGGTCGGCGCGGGTGACGATCTTGGTCTTGATGGGCAGCTTGTGCTGGGCGAGACGCAGGGCCTCCTTGGCGGTAGCCTCGTCGACACCAGCGATCTCGAACATGATGCGGCCCGGCTTCACGACGGCCACCCACTCCTCGGGGTTGCCCTTGCCGGAACCCATGCGGGTCTCTGCCGGCTTCTTGGTGATGGGCTTGTCCGGGAAGATGGTGATCCAGATCTTGCCGCCACGCTTCATCTCACGGGTGATGGCGACACGAGCGGCCTCAATCTGGCGGTTGGTGATCCAGTGAGCCTCCTCGGCCCTCAGGCCGTAGTCGCCAAAGTAGAGCTTGGTGTTGCCCTTGGCGTGGCCCTTCATGGAACCGCGCTGGACCTTGCGGTGAAGAACGCGCTTAGGTGCGAGCATTAACGGCTCCTCCTCTCATTGCGGGCGCGACGGGGACGAGAAGAACCCTCGAGAGCCGGCGTGGGCTTGGGCTGGCCAGGCAGCTTCTCGCCCTGATAAATCCAAACCTTGATGCCGCAGGCACCCATGGTGGTGCGGGCGGTTGCGGTGCCGTAGTCGATGACGGCACGCAGGGTGTGCAGGGGCACGCGACCCTCGCGGTACCACTCGCGACGGCCCATCTCTGCGCCGTTCAGGCGGCCGGAGCACTGGATACGAATACCCTTGGCGCCAGCCTTGCGGGCGGACTGGACCGCCTTGCGCATGGCGCGACGGAAGGCAACACGCTGCTCGAGCTGCTCGGCGATGGACTGGGCGACGAGGTTGGCGTCGAGCTCGGGGCGCTTGACCTCGATGACGTCAACGGCAACCTGGCCCTTGCCAACCTTGGCGACCTTCTCGAGCTCGGAGCGCAGGACGTCGATCTCGGCGCCCTTCTTGCCAATCACGATGCCGGGACGGGCGGTGTACAGGGTGACCTTCACCTTGTCGCCAGCGCGCTCGATGTCGACGCGGGAAAGGGCTGCCTTCTCAAGGCGCTTCTCGAGGAACTTGCGGATCTCGAGATCGTTGCCGAGCTTCTCGGCGTAGTTCTTATCGGCGTACCAACGGGAACGCCAGTCCTCGGTGATGCCGAGACGGAAGCCGGTAGGCTGAACCTTCTGACCCATGCTTTCCCTACGCCTCCTTTCGAGGAGCGACGATGACGGTGATGTGGCTCGTGCGCTTGTTGATGCGCGAAGCAGAGCCCTTTGCGCGAGGACGGATGCGCTTGAGCGTGGGGCCCTCGTCGACATAGCAGGCCTTCACGTACAGGTCGTCGCCGCGCAGGCCGTTGTTGTTCTCGGCGTTGGCAATGGCGGAACGCAGGACCTTCGAGACGTCATATGCAGCCGCACGCTTGGTGAACTGCAGGATCTCGAGGGCCTTGTCGACGGGCTTGTTGCGGATGAGGTCCACGACGGCGCGAGCCTTGCGCGGGGCGATGCGCACGTAACGTGCGACGGCCCTGACCTCGTTGGAATCGGTGTTAGCCATTCGAGCTTACCCCCTAGTTAGCCTTGTGGCCACGGAAGGTGCGGGTGGGAGCGAACTCGCCCAGCTTGTGACCGACCATGGACTCGGTGATGTACACGGGAACGTGCTTGCGACCATCGTGAACCGCGATCGTGTGGCCGACCATCTCCGGGTAGATGGTGGAGGAGCGGGACCAGGTCTTGATGACGTCCTTCTTGCCAGCCTCGTTCATAGCGGTGACACGCGCGAGGAGGCGAGTCTCCACGAACGGACCCTTCTTGAGACTTCTGCTCATGCTTTCTTTCTCCTACTACTCGTGTACCGTTACTTGGACTTGCGACGACGGATGATGAGCCTGTTGGAGGCCTTCTTCGGGTCGCGCGTCTTGTAACCCTTGGTGGGCTTGCCCCAGGGCGTCACAGAAGGACGGCCGGAGGTGTGGTTCTTGCCCTCGCCGCCGCCGTGCGGGTGGTCGACAGGGTTCATGACCGTACCACGGACGGTGGGACGGACGCCGGCCCAACGGTGACGACCGGCCTTGCCGATGACGATGTTAGAGTGCTCGGCGTTACCAACCTCGCCAATGGTAGCGCGGCAGGTGAGGAGCACGCGGCGAAGCTCGGAGGACGGGAGACGCAGGATTGCGTAGCCATTGTCCTTGCCCATGAGCTGGACCGAGGTGCCGGCGGAGCGGGCCATGGCCGCGCCCTTGCCGGGCTGGAACTCCACATTGTGAACGAGCGTACCAACGGGGATCTCGGAGAGCGGCATGCAGTTGCCGGGCTTGATGTCCACGCCGGTCTTGCCTGAGATGACGGTGTCGCCGACCTTGAGGCCCTCGGGAGCGAGGATGTAGGCCTTGGCGCCATCGACATAGTGGAGAAGCGCGATGCGAGCGGAGCGGTTCGGGTCGTACTCGATGGTCGCGACCTTGGCCGGCACGTCGTCCTTCAGACGCTTGAAGTCGATGCGACGATACATGCGCTTGTTGCCGCCGCCCTGGTGACGGACGGTGACGCGGCCGTTGTTGTTACGGCCACCCTTCTTGCGCAGCGGCTCAGTGAGCGACTTCTCGGGCTTAGAGGCGGTAATCTCGGAGAAGTCCGAGACCGTCTGGAAGCGCCTGCCAGCGCTCGTAGGCTTGAGGTGCTTGACTGCCATTACTTCTTTCCCTTCTGTTTCCGTTGGCCACCCTGCTCAGGGATTGGCGGGGTGACACCGGATTACCACGGTACCGCGCGTATCCATCATGCGCGGCATGAGAGCCCGGACCCCCGGAGGGGCCGGGCAGGATTGCTACTCGGCGTCGGCCTGCTGCTGGGTAGCGAAGATCTCGATCTGCTCACCGGGGGCGAGCGTCACGATGGCCTTCTTCCAGCTGCGGGTCATGCCAACCTGGTAGCGGACGCGCTTGGCCTTGCCGCGCACGTTGATGGTGTTGACCTTGACCACGTGGACGTTGAAGAGCCTCTCAACGGCCTCGGCGATCTCCTCCTTGGGAGCCTTCTTGGCAACCTCGAAGGTGTACTTGCCCTGCTCCATGAGGTCGTAAGAACGCTCGGAGACCACGGGGCGGATGATGACGTCGTATGCGGACTGCATTATGCAAGCACCTCCTCGAGCTGCTTCGCGATGTCGGTGGTCATGACGAGGGCACCGTTGTCGATGAGGTTGCGGGTGTTGGCCTCGGAGACGGCGATGCAGTTGACCTTCTCCAGGTTGCGGAAGGAGAGGTAGCTGTTGACGTCATCATCGGGGATGACCACGGTGACGCGCTTGCCCGAAACGCCCAGGGCGTCGAGAACGGCCTTGGCCTGCTTGGTCGAGGGCTTCTCGAAGGTGAGGGAGTCGACGAGGACGAGCTCGGAATCGGCGACCTTGCCGGAGAGCACGGACCTCATAGCGAGCTTGACCATCTTCTTGTTGATGCGCTTGGAGTGGTCACGCGGGGTGGGGCCAAAGACAACGCCGCCGCCGGTCCACTGGGCAGCGCGAATGGAGCCCTGGCGGGCACGACCGGTGCCCTTCTGGCGCCAAGGCTTGCGGCCGCCGCCGGAGACCTCGTGACGGTTCTTGGTGGAGTGGGTGCCCTGACGCAGGCAGGCGTCCTGGCAGACCACAACCTGATGGATGACCGGGATGTTCGGCTCGATGCCGAAGACGTCGTCGGAGAGGTCGGCCTGTCCGGCCGCCTGCCCCTCGACGTTCTTGATGTCGTACTTGGACATGAGTCCTCCTTGTTAGCCTAAGTGTGTGCCTACTCGCGTGGGCCCCTAGGCCATGCGGACCTGGACCAGGGCGTTCTTGCCACCGGGCACGGCGCCCTTGATGAGCATGAGGTTCTGCTCGGCATCGACGCGGACGAGCTTGAGGTTCTTGACGGTGACACGCTCGTCGCCCATGTGGCCGTACATGTGAAGGCCCTTGCGGACGCGAGCGGGGTAGGCGCACTGGCCAATGGAGCCAGGCTTACGCTGGTTGCGGCAGCCGTGGGTCATGGGGCCACGGGAGAAGTTCCAGCGCTTGACGGTGCCCTGGAAGCCCTTGCCCTTTGAGGTGCCAATGACGTCGACGGACTTGACGTCCGCGAAGTCGGCGACGGTCACAACGTCACCGGTGTGGTGCTCCTCGCCGTTCTCGACGCGGACCTCGCGCAGGTAGCGCATGGGCTCGACGCCGTGGGCGGCAAAGTGACCAGCCATGGGCTTGTTGACGTGCTTGGACTTGATGTCTCCGAAGCCGATCTGAACGGCGTCGTAGCCGTCGGTCGCCTTCGTCTTCACCTGCGAGACGGTGCAGGGGCCAGCCTGGATGACGGTGACGGGGACGACGTTGTCGTCCTCATCCCACACCTGCGTCATTCCGAGCTTGCGGCCAAGGATCGTGCTGACCATGCTCATTCCTTACCCTCGGTGGTCATGGGACCAGTGGGCAGCTCCTCTGCCCTCCCCAGCGGACCACGTCCTGTAGAAGCGGCGCATGGGGGCGAGACACAACTCTCCCCTTTAGCGCAGCCTGTCTAGTTTACACGCAGGACCGGGCATTCACAATGTCTTCGCAGATTTTCTTGGCCCCAGGAGCTGGGGATTCGCGTTCCGCGCCGTCGGGCGTATCCATAGGGCCCAACGGCGTCAGGCACCAGCCTACTGCTGGCGCGGAGTAGTCCCGTTAGCCGGAATAAAGGAGCCCATAACACGCTGGCGCTCGAGCTTCTCGTGCATATGGTCGCGGGCGAGAAGAACGATCGAGAGCACCCCCATCGCTATGCCAAGAATAAGGAGACAGAACCCGGCGCCCAAGTTGACGTAGTACACGGTGTACGTGGAGTTAAGCAGCATGAGACCCACCGAGCATATCTCGAAAAGGGCAAATGCGGTGATAATTGAGCTGAGTACCAGCGCGGCAGTACGACGACGCAGCATGGGAAGCACGGCGGTGGCAATGGTGAGAAGTACGAGCACCGCCCCATCCGGGGCATCCGTAAGCGCAACGGAGTAATCGTAGCTCGAGCCAGAGACGATGAGGAACGGCAGGAAGGCCGCAATGCCCATGAGAAGCGCAGCGGTGAGCGTAACGAGCTCAGACGCTGTCACAGCCTTGGGGGAATGCGCGGGGGCGCTTGCAAGGGGCACCTGCTGCGGTTGCGCCTGTGGCTGAGCTTGCTGTCCGGCAGGAGCGGCGGTGGCCGAAGCAGCCGCGCTCCTTGAGGGCCGCGAAAGGTCAAAGCCGCAGTTGGGACAGAACTTCTCCGTACCGGCGAGCTTCTTTCCACACTGAGGACAGAACATGCAACCCCCTAGCCTTGGGAACCAACAGTCTAGATACTACCAGTACCTATGGAATCGAATTGCCGGGCAAACCAATCCCACAAACAAGAAAGTGGGATTAAATTGCCGGGCAACTCAATCCCATTGCCGGGCAAACTAATCCCGCATACGAAAAGGGACCCGCCTCCTCGCAGAGACGGGTCCCTCTCAGGCGCTAGGTTGCTTGGACTAGAGCTTGATCTCGATGTCCACGCCCGCAGGAAGGTCGAGACGCATAAGCGAGTCGACGGTGGAGCTGCTGGGGTCGAGGATGTCGATGAGGCGCTTGTGGGTGAGCATCTCAAACTGCTCGCGGGAATCCTTGTCCTTGTGGGGCGAGCGGATGACCGTGTAAAGGTTGCGCTCGGTGGGCAGGGGGATGGGGCCGGAAACGCGGGCGCCCGTCTTCTGGGCAGTGTCCACGATGAGCTTGGCGGACTGGTCGACGACCTCGTGATCGTAGCCCTTGAGGCGAATCCTGATCTTCTGGCTTGACACTGTAAACCTCCGTAAATGAGCTATCGCTCGTGGTCGTTAACTAGGAAGCGGTGCCGCCGGCCTTGGCGACGATCTCGTCGCGGACGGCCTTCGGAACGGGCTCGTAAGCGCTGAACTGCATGGTGTAGCTCGCGCGACCCTGCGTCTGGGAGCGGAGGTCGGTAGCGTAGCCAAACATCTCGCCCAGAGGCACCTTGGCGCGGATGACCTTGGTGTCCTTGCGGTCCTCCATGCCCTCGATCTTGCCGCGGCGAGAGGACAGGTTGCCCATGACGTCACCCATGTACTGCTCGGGAGTCTCAACCTCGACCTCCTCGATGGGCTCGAGAAGAACCGGGTCGGACTTCTTGAGGGCGTCCTTGATTGCCATGGAGCCGGCGATCTTGAAGGCGGCCTCGGAGGAGTCGACCTCGTGGTAGGAGCCGTCGACGAGGGTCACCTTGATGTCGACCACGGGGTAGCCGGCGATGACGCCGCTCTCCAGGGCCTCCTGGATGCCCTTGTCGATCGAGGGGATGTACTCCTTGGGCACGACGCCACCGACGATGGCGTTGACGAACTCGTAGCCCTTGCCCTCCTCGTTGGGCTCCATGTCGATGATCGCGTGACCATACTGGCCGCGGCCACCAGACTGGCGGACGAACTTGCCCTCGGCGTGCTGCACGGCGTGGCCAGCGGTCTCGCGGTAGGCGACCTGCGGCTTGCCCACGTTGCAGTCGACCTTGAACTCACGGCGCAGGCGGTCGACGATGATCTCGAGGTGAAGCTCGCCCATGCCGGCAATGATGGTCTGGCCGGTCTCCTGGTCGGTGTGGACGCGGAAGGTCGGGTCCTCCTCGGCCAGCTTGGCGAGACCAACGGACATCTTCTCCTGCTCGGCCTTGGTCTTGGGCTCAACGGCAACGTCGATGACGGGGTCGGCGAACTTGATGGACTCGAGGACGATGGGCTTGTGCTCGTCGCAGAGGGTATCACCGGTCTGGGTGTTCTTGAGGCCAACGCAGGCAACGATGTCGCCGGCAGAGCACTCCTCACGGTCAACACGGTCGTTGGCGTTCATCTCGAGGATGCGGCCCAGACGCTCCTTGCTGTCCTTGACGGAGTTGTAGACATAGGAGCCTGCCTCCGCCTGACCAGAGTACACGCGGATGTAGGTGAGCTTGCCCACGTACGGGTCGGTCATGATCTTGAAGGCCAGAGCCGAGAAGGGCTCCTTGGGATCCGCGTGACGGACCTCGGGCTCACCCTTGAGGTTCTTGCCATCGATCTCGGGAACGTCAAGCGGGCTGGGCAGGTAGTCCACGACGGCGTCGAGGAGCTCCTGGATGCCCTTGTTCTTGTAGGCGGAGCCCACAAAGACGGGGTTGAGCTCGTTGGCGATGACGCCCTTGCGGATGGCGGCCTTGAGGAGGTCGACGGGGATGTCCTGCTCCTCGAGGACGGCCTCCATGAGGTCGTCAGAGAAGTTGGAGGCTGCGTCGAGCAGCTCCTCGCGCTTCTCCTGGGCGAGGTCGGCAAACTCCTCCGGGATGGTATCCATGGGCTCGGGGTAAATCATGCCCTTGGCGTCTTCCTTGAAGTCCCACGCAGTCATGGTGACCAGGTCGATGAGACCCCAGAAGTTGGACTCGGAGCCCATGGGAATCTGCGCGGCCACGGCGGGGGCAGAGAGGCGCTCCTTCATGGTGTCGATGGCGTGGAAGAAGTCCGCACCCACGCGGTCGAACTTGTTGATGAGGGCGATGCGGGGGACGTTGTACTTTGCAGCCTGACGCCACACGGTCTCGGACTGGGGCTGGACGCCGGCGACGGCGTCGAACACGGCGACGGCACCGTCAAGGACGCGCAGGCAGCGCTCGACCTCGGCCGTGAAGTCAACGTGGCCCGGGGTGTCGATGATCTGGATGACGTGATCCTTCCAGAAGCACGTGGTGGCCGCAGAGGTGATGGTCACGCCGCGCTCCTGCTCCTGGACCATCCAGTCCATGGTGGCAGCACCGTCGTGGACCTCACCGATCTTGTGGGTCTTGCCGGTGTAGTAGAGGATGCGCTCGGTAGTGGTGGTCTTACCGGCATCGATGTGGGCCATGATGCCGATGTTTCGCAGGTCTTCGAGCTTGTACTTCATCTGTGCCATATACTGCTACCCCCAACTAGAAGCGGTAGTGAGAGAACGCGCGGTTGGCCTCGGCCATCTTATAGAGGTCCTCGCGACGCTTGACGGAGGCGCCCACGCCATTGGCGGCATCCATAATCTCGTTGGCGAGACGCTCGGCCATGGTCTTCTCCTTGCGGGCGCGCGAGAAGGTCACGAGCCAGCGGATAGCCAGGGTGGTTGCACGGCGGGAGTTGACCTCCATGGGCACCTGGTAGGTGGCGCCACCAACGCGCTTAGGCTTGACCTCGAGCGTAGGACGGATGTTGTCCATGGCCTTCTTGAAGACGGAGAGGGGATCCTCGCCGGTCTTCTCGGCGACCATGTTGAAGGCACCGTAGACGATGCGCTCCGCGGTGGCCTTCTTGCCATCGAGGAGGACCTTGTTGATGAGCTGGGTCACGAGGCGGTTGTTGTAGACGGCGTCAGGCTGGACCTCACGACGCACTGCTGCTGCACGACGCGGCATGTTTGTATCTCCCTAGAACAGTTGGCTTGCGTTGCTTGTGATGGTTTACTTGCCGCGCTTGGCGCCGTAGCGGGAACGGGCCTTCTTGCGGTTCTGGACGGCAGCGCAGTCATAAGCGCCACGGATGATCTTGTAACGGACACCAGGGAGGTCACGGACACGGCCACCACGGATGAGCACGATGGAGTGCTCCTGCAGGTTGTGGCCCTCGCCGGGGATGTAGGCGGTGACCTCGATGCCGTTCACGAGGCGCACGCGGGCGACCTTGCGGAGGGCGGAGTTAGGCTTCTTGGGCGTGGTGGTGAAGACGCGGGTGCAAACGCCACGCTTCTGGGGGTTGTGCTGGAGCGCGGCGTTCTTGGACTTGGCCTTGACGCTCACGCGGCTGTGGCGGACGAGCTGGTTAATGGTAGGCAAAGTTCTCTCCTTCTATACCTATCTACGTGCGTGTACACGAATCTTAAGGGCAGCGCAGCACCGTCACCCTGGATTGGCGCGAGGTGATACGTTACGCGCGCCCGCTGCAGTTGTCAAAAAGCCACGGGACCGGGCGTATCCCTTCTTCACGTGACGCACACGCAACTGGGGCGCCTGGGCACGAGAAGGGCGGGGGCCACCTGCGTGGCACCCCGCCCATCACCGCAACGGTTGATGGAGCTAGCGTTTCCGTTACTCCTCCTCGTCGTCCAGACCAAGGACGGTCCTGCCGATGGCGTCCGTTGCCACGATGGCCGCATAGAGCTCGTCGGGCGTAACGTCGCCGGCAAGGTTGTGGATCGTCTCGCCAGGTACGCAGGCATTCTTGGCGATGGTGCGAATCTCGTCGTCGGTGGTGACGCCCAGCTCCTTCAGCGTGACCGGCAGGCCGACCTCGAGGCAGAACTCCTGAACCTCAAGAAACTCCTCCTCCGTTGCGCCTTCGAGCGTAAGCTGCACCAGGGTGCCGAAGGCCACACAGTTGCCATGGGGCACGCTGTGGCCGCCGAGCGACGTGAGGCCGTTGTAGAAGGAGTGGGCCGCAGCGCAGTTGACGTTATCTGCGCCAACACCGGAGAGGTAAACGTTGGCCTCGATGATGGCGTCCAGGGCAGGCGTCACCACGTGCTTCTCGCACGCAGTCAGCGCCTGGGTGCCATAGTCGCGCAGCGTCTGGTAGCAGAGCTTGGCGAGCGCCATGCCGGCACGCGTGATGCCCGTGCCCTCGAGGCTGGGAGACTCAGTGCGGATGGATGCGCGGCCCTCGAAGTAGGTTCCCAGTGCGTCACCCATGCCGGCGACCAGGAAGCGCACCGGGGCGTTGGCGATGACCTGGGAGTCAACCATGACGGCATCGGGGTTGGTGGGATAGAAGAGGTACTTGTCAAAGCTGCCGTCATCGTTGTAGATGACCGAGAGGCCCGTGCAGGGTGCGTCCGTGGCGGCAACGGTGGGGATGATCACCACATGCTTGCCGGTGTAGTACGCCGTTGCCTTGGCGGTGTCGACGGCAGAGCCTCCGCCCACGGCCACCACGGCATCGATGTTGTCCTCCTCGACGATAGCCTTCATCTTGGCAATCTCGCCCTTGCTCGAGATGCCGCCAAAAACCTCGTAGCGACGGTAGTCGTCCGCGTCACCAAAGCTTTCCTCGAGCTGGTCGTGGCAGGCCTTGTAGCCGCTCTTCGAGCACACGAAGAGCCAGCGCTTGCCCATGTAGCCCATCTCATCCTTGAACTTGAGCAGAGCACCCTTGCCCTGGGCGTACTTCAGGGGCTCACGCATCGCGCGCAACAGCTTCATGACGGTCTCCCTTTCGCACTTGTCCAGCCACGATCCTCCCGCGTGGCATCGCTGTAAGTATCCCACGGGACCAGGCGAAATGCCGCCACAATTCCAGTTGCCCAAACTAGCGCAGCACGCGCGTGGCGTTGAGGACGCAGAGAACCATGACGCCAACGTCGCCAAAGACGGCGAGCCACATGGGGGCGAGACCAACCACGGCCAGGCAGAGAATCGCGACCTTCACCGCAATGGCAAAGACAATGTTCTGCCGGGCAATGCGGATGGTGCGGCGGGCAATGCGGATGGCCACAGCGATCTTGGAGGGCTTGTCGTCCATGAGAACCACGTCGGCGGCTTCGATGGCGGCGTCCGAGCCCATGGCACCCATGGCAATTCCCACATCCGCACGGGCGAGGACCGGTGCGTCGTTGATGCCGTCGCCAACAAAGGCGAGCGTCGCGTTGCCCTCGCGCTCGCCCAGGAGGCGCTCGACCTGTTCGACCTTGTCTGCGGGGAGAAGCTCCGCATGGTACTCGTCAAGCCCAATCTCGCGGGCAACGCTTGCCGCGCTCGCCTCGTGGTCGCCTGTGAGCATCACGCAGCGGCGGACACCCTCGGCCTTGATGCTGGAAATCGCCTCGCGCGAGTCATCCTTTACCTCGTCGGAGATGTGGATATGGCCCGCGTACTCGCCGTCCACGGCCACGTGCACCACGGTGCCTCCGGCAGTGTGGCAGCCCTGCCAGGTAGCACCTACCTCCTCCATCAGGCGGTTGTTGCCCACCGCAACCCTGTGGCCGTTGACCGTGGCAAGCACGCCGTGGCCGGCCTCCTCGGTCACGTCCGACACGGTGCACCCGTCGTGGTCGCTGGGGTAGGCGTCGCGAAGCGCAGCCGCGATGGGATGCGTCGAGTTGTGCTCCACGTGGGCGGCAAGGTGGAGGAGCTGCTCCTCGCTCAGGCGCGACGGATGGACCGTAGTGACCTTGAAAACGCCCTTGGTGAGCGTGCCCGTCTTGTCGAAGACGACGATCTGGGCATTTGCCAGCGCCTCGAGATAGTTCGACCCCTTCACGAGGATGCCGTGCTTTGAGGCGTTGCCGATGCCCCCAAAGAACGTAAGAGGTACCGAGAGGACCAGCGCACATGGGCACGAGACCACGAGGAAGGTGAGGGCGCGCAGAAGCCACTTGGCAAAGCTAGCGGCAAAGTCACCCGAGACGAGCGGGGGGAGAACCGCCACGGCGATGGCAAGGTAAACCAGGATGGGCGTGTAGATCTTGGCAAAGCGCTTGATGAACTTCTCCGAGTGGGACTTGTTGGAGCCGGCGTTCTTGACCATGTCAATGATCTTGCTTGCCGTGGACTCTCCAAAGGCCTTGGTCACGCGCAGGCGAATCACGCCGGACAAGTTCACGCAGCCAGAGAACGCTGCCTCGCCAGGTTTGATTGGGCGCGGCACGGACTCGCCGGTAATGGCGCGAGTGTCGAGACTCGAGGCGCCCTCTATCACGGTTCCGTCGAGAGGGACCTTCTCGCCGGGCTTTACCAGGATGACCTCCCCCACCTGCACCGTGTTGGGGTCTACAACGGCAACCTCGCCGTTGCGCTCTACGTTTGCGGTGTCGGGGCGGATGTCCAGGAGCTCCTTGATCGAGCGCTTGGAGTTGCCCTCGGCGATGCCCTCAAAGAGCTCGCCTACCTGGAAGAAGAGCATCACAAAGACGGCCTCGGCAAACTGAGGCTCACCGCCGGGCACAAAGCCAATGAGCAGGGCTCCAATCGTTGCGATGGACATGAGAAAGTCCTCGTCGAAGGGGCGCCCATGCGCCACGGACTCGACGGCCTCGGCGACAACGGTTCCTCCCGCCACCACGTAGGACGGCAGGTAGATAAGCATCTGCGCCCAGAGTGGCAGGTTCGTCAGGCGCTGGACCATGACCGCCGCGACGAGAAGAGCGGCGGCAACGATAATGCGACGCTTGAGGACCGCGGGGTCCTCGTCATCATCGTCATCCTCCTCGTCGCCGTCGTCACCCTCGCCTTCGAGCGTCTCCTCATTGGCATCTGCGCAGGTAGCGCAGGCGGCCTTCTCGTCCTTATCATCATCCTCGTGGTGGCAGCATGAGCAAGACATCGTGTCCTCCGTTGGTTCAGCCGTATACCTAGGCGCTCAGGCGTCCAATCTCGTGAACACATGAGCACGTGTTCATACGAACAGTACCACGTTAGTATCCCCTGGTCAACGGAGGCCCCTACGCCTGGCCGCATCCTTGGTGCTAGTTGATTTCTGTCCCCTGCTGCTCCCTGTTATTGCGCGTTATTTCTCGCCAAAACTGTATCTACGCAGTTGGTTACCTTCTCATCAAGGATTTTCGCGCAATAAATGGAGCCGACATTAGCCCCTATCTCAAAACCAAGCTGCTGCGGACGGCAGAGTCCGCCCCATTCTCGTTTTTATCGGTTTTTGATAAGCCAGCCTAGCATTTGCCCAGTTCAGATGAAGCGCCATTCTCAGATTCCGATAGAGAACGATGTGATGTGTTGAGGAAGGCGCAGGGGGACAGCCCCGAGACCTACTCCTCGCCGGTACGCACCGGCTCGGCAGCATGCAGAAGGCCAACCGAGATGAGCGTGGTCACGTGCTCGTCTGCCAGCGAGTAAATCACCCGGCGCCCGTCGCGGCGAGCCGTCACCAGCCCGCGATCGCGCAGCAGCCGAAGCTGATGCGATATAGCCGACTGCGAGACGGAACAAATTTCCTCAAGATCGGAGACGCTCTTCTCGCCCAGCGAAAGCGCTCCCAGAATGCGGAAGCGCGTGAGGTCAGACAGTGCATCGAAAATCTGCGTAGCGTCATAGACCACGTCATCGTTAGCAAGATACTCGTCGAGAAGGTCCCTCGAGCAGGCCTCGTTCATGGGTCCTCCCCCACGGTAGGCTACAAAATCAACTCTCGTTCTGGTTCATGGTACCCGGTTATCTCCTGGCTGGGACACGACTCCAAGGCCACGTACACGAAAAGGGCCCCGACACGATGCCGGGGCCCACTTGTCTATCTGTGCGGCAAGTTTGCCGCCTGGCCCGTGCGTGGGCTACTCGTTGTTATCGTCACCGTCATCGGAGGCGTTCTCCTGCTTGACCACCTGCGAGAGCAGGTCGCCCAGGGAGCCCAGGTCCTCGTTGATGACGTCGGAGTCACCGGACTGCGCGTCAGAAGACCCGCCGATGAGCTCGTCGTCGTAGTGGTGCTTAGCGGGAGCCGCCGTGCCCAGCATGATGTCCGAATCAGCGTCAGGCGAGAAGACCATGTTGAGGAGCTGCGAGAGGTCCTCGGAATCGGCCTCGTCGTCATCGGGCTCGAGGATGTAGAGCAGACCGCGCGCCTCGAGGCCGTCACGGAGCTCCTCGATGGCCTTGGCTCCAATGCCGTCGATGCGCAGCAGGTCATCCTCGGTCTTGCCGATGAGGTCGCCCACGGTCTCGATGCCCACCTCGCTGAACTTGTTGGTCCAGCGCTGCGAGACGCCAAGGTCGTCGAAGAGGTAGAGCTTGGCATCCTCGCTAGAGAGGGTGCGGCCGTTCTTCGAGTAGACCCCGCCGTAACCGTAGTCGTCACCCACCCAGTCGAGCTGCTTGGGGAGCTTCTCCTCGATGCCCTTGAGCTCGTCAGGCGCCCACTCGGGCAGGCTCTGCGCCTGCGGGGAGGTGGGGCCGTCGATCTTGGTGCCGTGGTAGGTAAGCTCGACGCCACGGTACGCGGAGAGACCGGTGCCGGCGGGAATCTGCTTGCCCACGATGACGTTGGACTTGAGGTCAAGCAGGTGGTCAACGTCACCGGCAATGGAGGAGTCGGTGAGGACGCCGGCAGTACGGATGAACGACGCGCTGGAGAGCCAGGAGTCGATGGAGCTGGCAACCTTGAGCGTACCAAGGATGACGGGCTCCGCCTCGGGCGGAGTGCCGCCAGCCAAGGCAACGTTGCGCACCGTGTCGGCAAAGACGTAGCGGTCCACGTACTGGCCGAGGAGGTACTGGGAGTCGCCGGGGTTGGTCACCTGGACGCGGCGCAGCATCTGGCGGGCGATGACCTCAATGTGCTTGTCGTTGAGGTCGACGCCCTGGGAGGTGTAGACGTCCTTGACGGAGGCAACGAAGGTGTGCATCGTCGACTCGATGTCGGTGAGCTTGCGCAGCTTGCGGAAGTTTACGAAGCCGCGGGTGATCTGGTCGCCGGCGCGAACCTCGACGCCATCCTCCATGCCCGGCATGAAGCGTGCGGACGCGGGGATGCGCCACTCCTCCAGGATGCGGGAGTGGTCGTCGCTGTCGACGATGCGGATGAGATACTCAGTCTGCTCGGGCGTGATGAGCAGGGTGCCCGAGACGGGCGCAAGGTCTGCCTCGCGGCCAAGGATCTTCTCGTTGACGTTGCCAACGACGTCGAACATGCGGGCGACCGTGGGGAGGCCCTGCGTGATGTCGTCGGCGCCTGCGACGCCGCCGGAGTGAATCGTACGCATCGTGAGCTGGGTGCCCGGCTCGCCGATGGACTGGGCAGCGATGATGCCAACAGCCGTGCCGATGTTGACGGGGCGACGCGTCGAGAGGTCCCAGCCATAGCACTTCTGGCAGACGCCGTACTTGGACTTGCAGGTGAGAAGGGCCCTCAGCTGGACCTTCTTGAGCCCGTGGGCAACGAGCTTCTTCAGGTCCTCCTTGGACTCGATGTAGCCGTCGCGGGGGATGAGGACCTCGCCGGTGGCAGGGTCAACGATGTCGTTGAGCGCGCAGCGGCCGATAAGGTCGGCGTCCACGTCGGTCTCGCCCGGCTTGATGAGCGGGTAGGTCACGGCCTCGTCGGTTCCGCAGTCCTCCTCGCGCACGATGACGTCCTGGGCAACGTCGACCAGACGGCGGGTAAGGTAGCCGGAATCGGACGTGTGGGAAGCCGTGTCCACGAGGCCCTTACGGGCGCCGTAGGTGGAGATGAAGTACTCGAGCGGCAGCAGGCCCTCGCGGAAGTTTGCCTTAATGGGCAGGTCGATGGTGTCGCCGGACATATCGGCCATGAGGCCACGCATACCGGCGAGCTGACGAAGCTGCGTCTTGGAACCACGGGCGCCGGAGTCGGCCATCATGTAGATGGGGTTGTCCTCAGCGAAGCCCTCGAGCATCTTGGAGCCAAGCTCATTGGTGCACTCGGTCCAGGCGTTGACGACCTCCACGTGGCGCTCCCTCTCGGAGAGGAAGCCATCCTCGTAGTACTCGTTGATCTCGTCGACCTTGTCCTGCGCCTCGTCGAGCATCTCTTGCTTCTCGGGCGGGATGACGGCATCCCAGACCGAGACCGTCAAGCCGGCAACAGTGGCGTAGTGGAAGCCCGTCTCCTTGATGGCATCGAGGATGGGCTCGACATCGGCCGTGCTGTAGCGGTCGCACGCGTCATTGACGAGGTTCTTGATGTCACCCTTGTTCATCTTGTAGTTGATGAAGGGGTAGTCCGCAGGGAGGCAGCGCGTGTTGAAGATCACGCGGCCAACGGTGGTCTCGACGCGCACCGCGTGATCGGTGACGTCGTAGTCCACGGGGCTGTTCCACTTGTCGAAGGTGCGGAAGATCCTGCGGCCATTCTCGACAACGTTGGCATCCTGGGCCCTCACGCGAACCTTGACATTAGCCTGGATGTCCAGGTTGTCGCGGTTGTCGAAGGCGAGAATGGCGTCGTCGAAGTCCGCAAAGACGCGGCCCTCACCCTGAGCGCCGTCCTTGGCGGTGGTGAGGAAGTACGTGCCGAAGACCATGTCCTGGGACGGCACAGTGACGACCTCGCCGGAGGCGGGCTTGCGTAGGTTGTTGGTCGAGAGCATGAGGACGCGTGCCTCGGTCTGTGCCTGCGTGGAGAGGGGCACGTGGACCGACATCTGGTCGCCGTCGAAGTCCGCGTTGAAGGGGGCGCACACCAGCGGGTGCAGGTGGATGGCCTTACCCTCAACAAGGACCGGCTCGAAGGCCTGGATGGAGAGGCGGTGCAGCGTAGGTGCGCGGTTGAGAAGCACCAGGCGATCCTGGATGACCTCGTCGAGCACGTCCCAGACGGCGGGCATGCCGCGATCGATGGCGCGCTTGGCGCCCTTGATGTTCTCTACCTTGCCCAGCTCAACCAGGCGGCGCATCACGAAGGGCTTGAAGAGCTCAAGCGCCATGGCCGAGGGAAGGCCGCACTGGTGCAGCTTGAGGTGCGGGTCGACGACAATGACCGAACGGCCGGAGTAGTCGACGCGCTTGCCCAGCAGGTTCTGGCGGAAGCGGCCCTGCTTGCCCTTGAGCGCCTCGGCGAGCGACTTGAGCGGGCGTCCGCCACGGCCGGTCACGGGACGGCCACGGCGACCGTTGTCGAAGAGGGCGTCCACGGACTCCTGGAGCATGCGCTTCTCGTTATTAACGATAATCGCAGGTGCGTCAAGGTCGAGCAGGCGCTTGAGTCGGTTGTTGCGGTTGATCACGCGACGATAGAGGTCGTTCAGGTCGGAAGCGGCAAAGCGTCCACCGTCGAGCTGCACCATGGGGCGCAGGTCGGGTGGAATCACGGGGATGACGTCCAGAATCATGTTGGCCGGGTCGTTGCCGCCCTTGAGGAAGGCGTCGACGATCTCCAGGCGCTTGATGGCCTTCTCGCGCTTCTGCTTCTGGGAGTCATCGGATGCGATGATGGCGCGAAGCTCGGTGGCCTCCTTCTCGAGGTCGATGCCGCGAAGAAGCTCACGCACGGCCTCGGCGCCCATGCCACCCTTGAAGTAGATGCCGTAATAGCGCTTGAGCTCAGAGAAGAGCGCTTCGTCGGAGATGAGCTGGCGCTTCTCGAGCTGCATGAACTGCTCGTACGCCTCGCGGCGCAGCGCTTTCTCCTCCTCGTACTCCTCCTCGAGGTCGGCGATGCCGGCACGGACCTCGTCTTCAGAGAGGGGCTCGACATCGTCGAACTCGTCTCCAGAGGCCTGGCCCTGCTCCTTCAGACGCTCGATCTGGTCGTCGCGCTCGGCGTCCAGCTCCTCGAGGTCTGCGGCAAGCTCTTCCTTGAGGTCGTCGGCATCAGCCTCTCGGGCCTCGGTGTCAACATCGGTGATCACGTAGCTCGCGAAGTAGAGGACCTTCTCGAGGTCCTTGCTCTTCATGTCGAGCAGGCGCGACATGGGGAAGCTCGCGGGGCTCTTGAAGTACCAGATGTGGCTCACGGGAGCGGCAAGCTCGATGTGGCCCATGCGCTCGCGGCGCACCTTGGCGGTAGTCACCTCAACGCCGCAGCGCTCGCAGACGATGCCCTTGAAGCGGATGCCCTTGTACTTGCCGCAGGCGCACTCCCAGTCCTTCACGGGGCCAAAGATCTTCTCGCAGAACAGGCCGTCCTTCTCAGGCTTGAGCGTGCGGTAGTTGATGGTCTCGGGCTTCTTGACCTCGCCGTGCGACCAGCTGCGAATCTGGTCGGCAGAGGCGAGAGAGATCTTGATAGCGTCGAAGTCGGTGGTATCGAATTCTGCCACAGTCGCTACTCCTTATCGCTGTTGGCGTCGCCGACGAGGTTGTCGGACTCGCCGAGGTCGCGGGCAAGGCCCTTGACGAGGTCATCGGTGGTGTTGATGTTGGCGAAGACGTCCACGGGGTTCTCCTTGGCCGCGGGCTTCTCCTCCTCTGCCTTGGGCTCGGCCTTCTTCTTGTAGGAGATGGGCTCGATGTCGAGGGCGAGGGAGCGCATCTCCTTGACGAGGACCTTGAAGGACTCGGGGATGCCTGCGGGGGGCACGTTCTCGCCCTTGACGATGGCCTCGTAGGTCTTGACACGGCCGTTGGTGTCGTCGGACTTGACCGTGAGGATCTCCTGCAGGACGTTGGCCGCGCCGTAGGCGTAGAGGGCCCAGACCTCCATCTCGCCGAAGCGCTGGCCACCGAACTGGGCCTTGCCGCCCAGGGGCTGCTGCGTGACGAGGCTGTAGGGGCCGGTCGAACGCGCGTGAATCTTGTCGTCGACCATGTGGCCGAGCTTCAGGATGTAGGAGGTGCCGACCGTGATGGGACTCTTGAACGCCTCGCCCGTGCGGCCGTCATAGAGCGTAGTCTTGCCACGGTCGTTGAGCTGCGGCACAAAGTCCGCGTTCATGTGCTTGCCGTAGTCCAGCATGGCCTTGTTCATGAGGTTCACGTTGGTGCGGCGGATAATCTCGGCGACCTCCTTGTCGGTCGCGCCGTCAAAGACGGGCGTAGCCACGGGGATGGGTCCGGGAACGTAGGTCTTGGAATCCGGCGTGGTGTCGTCCCAACCGTGGGTTGCGCCCCAGCCAAGGTGGCACTCGAGCAGCTGGCCCACGTTCATACGAGAAGGAACGCCCAGCGGGTCGAGAAGAACGTCGACAGGCGTACCGTCGGCCATGTAGGGCATGTCCTCGACAGGAAGGACCTTGCACACGACGCCCTTGTTGCCGTGGCGGCCGGAAATCTTGTCGCCCTGCTGGATCTTGCGGCGCTGAGCGACGAAGACACGGACGAGCTCGTTCACGCCGGGCTGGAGGTCGTCTCCGGCCTCGCGGCTAAAGCGCACGACGTCGACGACGCGGCCGTAGGCGCCGTGAGGCATCTTGAGCGAGGTATCGCGGACGTCGTGGGCCTTGGCGCCAAAGATGGCGCGGAGCAGGCGCTCCTCGGCCGTCAGGGCCGTCTCGCCCTTGGGCGTGACCTTGCCCACCAGGATGTCGCCAGGGCCGACCTCGGCACCAATGCGGATGATGCCGTCATCGTCGAGGTTTGCGAGCATCTCCTCAGACTGGTTGGGAATCTCGCGGGTAATCTCCTCAGGACCGAGCTTGGTGTCACGGGCGTCGATCTCGTGACGGGAGATGTTGATCGAGGTGAGCAGGTCATCCTGGACCACGCGATCGGAGACGATGATGCCGTCCTCGTAGTTGTAGCCCTCCCACGGCATGTAGGCCACAGTGAGGTTTACACCAAGGGCGAGCTCGGAGTGGTCAATCGAGGTGCCATCGGCCAGGGGCTGGCCAGCCTCGACGTGATCGCCCACGTGCACGATGGGACGGTGGTTAATGCAGGTGCTCTGGTTGGAACGCTGGTACTTGGGCAGCTCGTAGTCCTCGGCGCCGTACTCGTCGGAGTAGACGACCACGTGGGCGGCGTCGACCTTGTCGACAACGCCAGCGTGAGCCGCACGGATGACCTCGCCGGAGTCGAGGGCAGCGCGGGCCTCCATGCCCGTGCCCACATACGGGGCGTGCGGACGGATGAGAGGCACAGCCTGACGCTGCATGTTAGCGCCCATGAGGGTACGCTTGGCGTCGTCGTGCTCGAGGAACGGGATGAGGTTAGCGGCGACAGAGAGCATCTGGCGAGGCGAGACGTCCATGAAGTCGACGTCAGAGACCTCGACCTGCGCGGGGGCGCCAAAGGAGCCGTCGAAGTCGCGCGTACGGGCGATAACGCGATCGGGGTTGGTGATGTTGCCCTTGGAGTCCACGACCACAAAGCGGCGCGTCTTGGGGTCAACGGGGGTGTTGGCCGGCGCGATGTTGTGATTCTCCTCCTCGTCGGCGGTCATCCACACGATCTCGTCGGTGACCTTGCCGTCGACGACCTTGCGATACGGCGCCTCGATGAAGCCGTAGTCGTTCACGTGCGCATAGAGCGCCAGCGAGCCAATGAGGCCGATGTTGGGGCCCTCGGGCGTCTCGATGGGGCACATGCGGGAGTAGTGCGAGTTGTGGACGTCGCGGACGGCCGTAGGCACGTTGGTACGACGGCTGGAGCCAGACTTGTGGCCAGCAAGGCCGCCAGGACCAAGAGCGGAGAGACGGCGCTTGTGCGTAAGGCCAGCCAGCGGGTTGGCCTGATCCATGAACTGCGACAGCTGAGAGGAGCCGTAGAACTCCTTGATGGCCGCCACGATCGGGCGGATGTTGATCAGCGACTGCGGCGTGATGTCATCGGCGTCCTGGGAGGCCATGCGCTCGCGCACGACGCGCTCCATGCGGCTCATACCAATGCGGAACTGGTTCTGGACAAGCTCGCCCACGGTGCGCACGCGACGGTTGCCAAAGTGGTCGATGTCGTCGGTGTGCTTGGTCTCGTCGCCCGCGTGGAGGGCCAGGAGGTAGCGAAGGGCCGCCACGATATCCTCGCTGGTGATCACGCGCTCGTTGTCGTCAACGTCGAGGCCAAGCTTCTTGTTGACCTTGTAGCGGCCAACACGAGCCAGGTCGTAGCGCTGCGGGTTGAAGTAGAGGCCATCGAGCAGCGAACGGGCGGAGTCCACAGTGGGGGGCTCGCCGGGGCGCTGGCGGCGGTAGATCTCGAGAAGGGCGTCCTCGCGCGTGGTGGCAACGTCGCGCTCGATGGTCGAGCGGACAACGTCGGAGTCACCGAGAAGCGAGAGGATCTCGTCATCGGTCTCGGCAATGCCGAGGGCGCGCAGGAACGACGTGGCGCTCTGACGACGCTTGCGATCGATGGAGACCACAAGGTGGCCGCGCTTGTCGACCTCAAACTCAAGCCACGCGCCGCGCGCGGGGATGAACTGCACGCGGTGGACAAGGATGCCAGAGTCCATCTCGGCGGCGAAGTACACTCCGGGCGAGCGGACGAGCTGAGAGACGACGACGCGCTCGGAGCCGTTGATGATGAAGGTGCCGCGGTCGGTCATGAGCGGGAAGTCACCCATGAAGACGAGCTGCTCCTTGATCTCGCCGGTCTCCTTGTTGATGAAGCGCACGTCCACGAAGAGAGGGGCCTGGTAGGACAGGTCCTTGGCACGGCACTCGGCCAGGCTGTGGGACGGGTCACCGAACTGGTGCTCACCGAAGGTCACCTGCATGGTCCCTGCAGAGTTCTCGATGGGAGAGAACTCCGCGAAGGACTCGGCGATGCCGTCGGTCATGAAGTGCTTGAACGAGTCCTTCTGGACGGAGATGAGGTTGGGCAGCTCCATCGCAGGCGGGATTTTGCTAAAGCTCTTGCGCGTACGGGTGACTTGCGGTTTAGTAAGAGAAGTCTTTGCGGTAGACACCAGGCTTTTCCTCCTTCAAAAGGGTGGAAGGCGGCAATTGTCGCAAACTAGTAATCTAGCCAAGCACACGTCTTCCGTCAATGAAAAGTCTTGACTTACATTGCATTTTCTATTAGATTCTCCAAGTTTTCACGCGTTTCCCGCAAAATCCACGGGACGTATGTGAAGGAATCATGGGGTCTCCGCAAACGGCCGACCATTGGTGGCAGACGCGGCCCCAGGGCATAACGGCTTATTACCGGTTTGCTAGAGCTGCCGAGCAACAACAGGGTAAATGCATCGAAACCCAGACGAGCCGGTAACAACGGGCTTGCCGGAGCGCGTGCTTGTTACCGCCCCGACACGCGGCAGCGGAGTTTCCGCAGTTGAGAGTTTCCAAGTCTTCTGTGCCGGTAACAACGAGCCGGGCAGGGCATCCCCTGTTACCAGAGCGGCCACAATCACGTAGGCACCGCTAGGCTTCCACATACGAAAAGGGGCCGAGCCATGCGGCTCGACCCCTTGAACTCAAGCAGAGCGTCCGAGAAACCCGAAGCTACTTCAGGGTGACGGTGGCGCCGGCCTCCTCGAGCTGCTTCTTGGCGTCCTCGGCGTCCTCCTTCTTGGCACCCTCGAGCAGGACGGTAGGAGCGGACTCCACCTTGTCCTTGGCCTCCTTGAGGCCGAGGCTGGTGAGGGCGCGGACAACCTTGATGACGGCAATCTTGTTGGAGCCGAAGGAGGTCAGCTCAACGTCGAAGTTGGTCTTCTCCTCCTCCTCGGCGGCAGCAGCGCCAGCTGCGGGGGCAGCAGCGACGGCGACGGGGGCAGCAGCGGAAACGCCGAAGACGTCCTCCAGCTCGTGAACGAGCTCAGAAAGCTCGAGGGCGGGCATCTCCTTGAGGGCCTCGATGATCTCTTCCTTGGTAGCAGCCATGCTAATTCTCCTTTGTGTTGGAGCACGTTATGTGCTCTCGGATTTTTCTGGTAGTGCTGGTAGTGCGTGTGGTGCGGCAGGACGCTAGGCGGCCTGCTTGTCGGCGACCGCCTGGAGCGCGGTGACGAGGCCCCTGGCGGGACCAGCGCACACCTGCGCAATACCGGAGAGCGGGCTGCCAATGACGTACACGAGCTTGGCGAGCAGCTCGTCGCGGGACGGGAGCTCGGCGTACGCGAGAGCCTCCTCTGCCGTAATGGCCTTGCCGTCGGCGATACCACCCAGGATCTGCATCTTCTTGAGCTTGTCGGCCTCCTGCTTCAGGACCTTGGCGGCCTCGACAGGATCGTTCTCGTAGAAGACATAGGCGCAGGTGCCCTTGAGCATGTCGTCGATGTTGGGCATCTCGGCGTCGTTGAGGGCAATGCGCACGATGTTGTTCTTGTAGACCTTCATGTGTGCGTTGGCCTCGCGCAGGGCGCGACGAAGCTCCTGGGCCTCCTTGACGGTGAGGCCGCGGTAGTCGACGACAAAGACGCCCTTGGAAGCCTCGAGGGAACCCTTGACCTTCTCGAGCATGTCGATGTTGGACTGTGCTGGCATGTGAACACCTCCTTCTCATGCGTTTCCGGGCACGATCCGCCGACGCGGCGGGCCCCTCGCATGAGAGGGCCCCGCTTGGCGCAGCCAAACGGGGCCTCATAGGTTCATAGCTGAGACCACCTCGGCAGGCGGGTTTCCCCTTTGAGCCCTTAGGCACCGGCTGTCTTTGGCAGCGGGACGTGCAATGTGTGCAATGCAGGTCAGAAACCTGCAGCGGATATTTTCGCACGCGATACGTTAGCTCGTCAAGAAGCAGAAGCAGGACACGCCTTCGACACAAACCCTCATTCCTGCAACAGACGGTACATCCGATGAGACAAAGGGACTGTCCCTTTGTCTCACAAAAAAAGCCCCGCTCGAGGGAGCGGGGCTTACTTACTTACCGCGATGCGATAGGAGCTAGTCCTCCATGAAGTCGCGCGTCTTGGTGGTGTCGACCTTGATGCCAGGACCCATGGTGGTGGAGATCACGATGGACTTGACGTACTTGCCCTTGGCGCTCGAGGGCTTAACGCGCAGCAGCTCGGTGAGGAGCGCACCATAGTTCTCGACAAGAGCCTTGACCTCGAATGAAGCCTTGCCCATGGGGACGTGGCAAATGCCGTAACGGTCGGCGCGGTACTCGACGCGGCCTGCCTTGAGCTCCTTGACCATCTTCTCGACGTCCATGGTCACGGTGCCAAGCTTGGGGTTGGGCATGAGACCACGGGGCCCGAGGATACGGCCGAGACGACCGACCTTGCCCATGAGGTTGGGCGTGGCGATGACGGCGTCGAAGTTGATGTTGCCCTTCTGAACCTCCTCGATGAGGTCGTCTGAGCCAACGATGTCAGCGCCAGCAGCCTCAGCCTCGGCGGCCTTGGCGCCCTCGGCGAAGACGGCAACGCGGACGGTCTTACCGGTACCGTTGGGCAGCGAAATGGAGCCACGGATGTTCTGGTCGGCCTTGCGGGTGTCGACACCCAGGCGAACGGCAACCTCGACGGTCTCGTCGAACTTGGCGGAGGAGAGCTCCTTGGCGAGCGTCATGGCCTCCTTGGGCGAGTAGACCTTGCCGGCCTCAACCTTGGCGGCAGCGGCGTTGTAATTCTTTCCGTGCTTAGACATGTGATACCTCCTGTGGTCAACGGGCGCTTGCCCTCCCACATAGCTGGCGGCCTAGCCGCCATATCCTGAGAGGCGCCCCGTACGGAGCGCTTGGTGCCTGTATGGGCTAGTCCTCGGCGATAGTGACACCCATAGAACGGGCGGTACCGGCAACGATCTTCTTGGCAGCCTCGATGTCGTTGGCGTTGAGATCCGGCATCTTGATCTGGGCGATCTTGGTAAGCTGCTCCTGGGTGAGCTGACCGACCTTGTCGCGCTGGGGCACGCCGGAGCCGCTCTTGAGGCCGAGCTCCTTCTTGATAAGGTGGGCCGCAGGCGGGGTCTTGGTCACGAAGTCAAAGGAGCGATCCTCGTAGACGGTGATCTCGACGGGGATGATGTCGCCGGCCTTGTCCTTAGTTGCAGCGTTGAAGGCCTGGCAGAACTGCATGATGTTGACCTGAGCAGCGCCAAGGGCAGGGCCAACGGGAGGCGCGGGGTTAGCGGCGCCAGCCGGAATCTGGAGCTTGATAAAGTGAGTAACCTTCTTCTTGGGCATGATGTTCCTCCTGGAGAGCGTGCTTTGTATCTATCTTCACGCAGGCGCCCGAGAAGCCATCCTCACCGATACGGGACCTGCCAGAAGTTCCTAGCTGATGACAGAGATCTGGTCGAGCGTGAGCTCGACGGGGGTCTCGCGGCCAAAGATCATAAGCATGACCTTGACCTTACCTGCCTCGGCGTTGACCTCGGAGACCTGGCCGTCGAAATCTGCAAGGGGGCCAGAGAGGACACGAACGGACATGCCGGGCTCGATGTTGGTCGAAGTGCGCTTGGGGGTGGGAGTGGCTGCACTGGTGCGCACGCCACCACGACGCATGATCTTGTCGAACTCGTCGCGACGGAGCGGCGTGGGCTTGCCATCAAGGCCAACAAACCCCGTGACGCCGGGCGTGTTACGCACGACGGCCCAGGTGTTATCGTCTACCTCCATGCGGACGAGAACGTAGCCCGGGAAGACCTTGGCCTCCTTGGTCTCGCGCTTGCCGCCGTCCTTGACTTCGGTGACCTCCTCAGTCGGGATCTGAATGTCCACGACCTTGTCGCCAATGCCATAGGTCTCGATGCGGTGCTCGAGATCGGTCTTGACCTTGTTCTCGTACCCGGAGTACGTGTGAATGACGTACCAGCGCTTAGCCATGGCCTATGCCCCCAAACTCGTGTAGCCAACGAGCAAGGCCACGATGCCGGTGTCGACAAGCCAGAGAGCAATGCCAAAGACCACGAGAGAGACGATAACGGCAACGGAGTAGTTGCGGAGCTCGTCCTTCGAGGGCCACACGACACGCTTCATCTCGGTGCGCACAGCGGCAAAGTAGTTGCTGATGCGCTTGCCAAGACCCGGCTTCTTGTTGCTCGCCTTTGCAGGCTTGTTCTGCTTTTCGGGCGCCTTGGCAGTGGCAGCAGCCGCCTGCTTACTTGCGCCCTCAGCCTTCTGGGGCTTCGAGGAAGCGGCAGAGGCAGCCTGGGCGGCCTCGCGCTCGGCGCGCTTCTGGGCACGCGCCTTGCGGACACTCCTCTTGTTCCTGTCCTTGTTCGGCATCCTCGCGACTCCTAAAAGACTGGCCTTTACATGGAAACCGGCTAACCCCGAAGGGAAAGCCGGTGGGAAATTCTGGCACGCCAGGAAGGACTCGAACCCTCAACACTCGGTTTTGGAGACCGATGCTCTACCAATTGAACTACTGGCGTGTGTGGACCCACCTAGTTTAGCGGGTCTCGCGGTGAAGCGTGTGCTTACGGCACCACGGACAATACTTCTTCATCTCAAGACGATCAGGGGTGTTCGCCTTGTTCTTGGTCGTGGTGTAGTTGCGGCGCTTGCACTCAGTGCATGCAAGTGTAACAAGTGTACGCATGAATCCTCCTGAGACACCATGTCACTTCGAGGCCATCCTCGAAGATGGCGCGGTGGAGAACGTTACCATTACCTAACGCTTCCTGTCAAGTTAACGTCTATTCTGTGGATTACCTCACATAACATCCACGCGATAGGTAGTCTTGCTTGCACGATGGAAGCGCTGAGAAGCGCGTAGCCCAGAGCCTTTGGGCGCGAATCTCAAGAGAAGTGCCCGACACCCTTGCGGATGCCGGGCCTTGAGGTCACTTCAAAGAGAAGTTACTCGACAATCGTGGAGACACGGCCATCGCCGACGGTGTGGCCACCCTCGCGGATAGCGAAGCGCAGGCCCTCCTCCATAGCAATGGGGTGAATGAGCTCGCAGGCGATGGTGACGTGGTCGCCCGGCATAGCCATCTCGACCTTGTTGCCATCCTTGTCGGTGAGCTCGGTGATGTCACCGGTCACGTCAGTGGTACGGAAGTAGAACTGGGGACGATAGCCGGAGAAGAACGGGGTGTGACGGCCACCCTCCTCCTTGGTGAGGACGTAAATCTCGCCGGTGAACTTGGTGTGAGGGGTAACCGAGCCGGGCTTGCAGAGAACCTGACCACGCTCGATGTCCTCGCGCTTGATGCCACGGAGCAGGATGCCCACGTTATCGCCAGCCTCGCAGAAGTCCAGCGTCTTGCGGAACATCTCGATGCCGGTGGCCACGGAGGTCTGGGTGGGCTTGATGCCAACGATCTCGACGGGCTCGTTGAGCTTGAGCTCACCGCGCTCGACACGGCCGGTGGCGACGGTGCCGCGGCCGGAGATGGTCATGACATCCTCGACGGCCATCAGGAACGGCTTCTCGTTGTCACGAGCAGGCGTGGGGATGTAGGAGTCAACGGTGTGCATGAGCTCGATGATGGAGTCGACCCACTTCTGCTCGCCGTTGAGGGCGCCGAGAGCGGAGCCACGGATGATCGGGGTGTTGTCGCCGTCGAAGCCGTACTCGGAAAGCAGGTCGCGGGTCTCCATCTCGACCAGGTCGATGAGCTCCTCGTCGTCGACCATGTCGCACTTGTTCAGGAAGACGATGATGTACTTAACGCCGACCTGACGGGCGAGCAGGATGTGCTCGCGGGTCTGTGCCATGGGGCCGTCGGTAGCGGCGATAACGAGGATGGCGCCATCCATCTGAGCAGCGCCGGAAATCATGTTCTTGACGTAGTCGGCGTGGCCCGGGCAGTCAACGTGAGCGTAGTGGCGCTCCCAGGTCTCGTACTCGACGTGAGCAACGGAGATGGTAATGCCGCGCTGGCGCTCCTCGGGAGCCTTATCGATGTTCTCGAAGGCGGTGTAGGCAGCCTTGCAGCCCTCGGTCTCGGAGAGAACCTTGGTGATGGCCGCGGTCAGCGTGGTCTTGCCGTGGTCGACGTGACCAATGGTACCGATGTTTACGTGCGGCTTAGAACGATCGAACTTCTCCTTGGCCATTGCCAATCCTCCTTTTGGAACGAACCTCTCCGGCCATTCCATGGTACAGAAATACGCCTATTTATGCTCAGCGGCGCCGAAGCGCCGCAGAAAAGCCTGGTACCGGTGACTGGATTCGAACCAGTGACATCGCGGGTATGAGCCGCGTGCTCTAACCAGCTGAGCTACACCGGCATGGAGCCGTGCACTTGAAAAATGGAGCCCGCGACCGGATTCGAACCGGTGACCTCTTCGTTACCAACGAAGTGCTCTACCGACTGAGCTACACGGGCATGGTGGGGATGCTTGGACTCGAACCAAGGAACCCAGAGGGAGCGGATTTACAGTCCGCCGCAGTTGCCGCTGTGCCACATCCCCATTCCGTTTTCAAGTACCGCACGGGGCGAACCCCCTGCAGCGGAGTGAATAATACGACGTGGAAAAAATCCTGTCAACGCGTACCCCGGTACCGGGCGTATCTACCCCACGATTCCCGCACAATTCGCGCAAACTCGCAGGTAGATCTAGTGGGCTACATGGCTGTCGCCGCATGGCGATGGGCCTTGGGAGCACCTTCTTGCGCCTGCGGGCCTACCGCTTACAAAAGAAATTCGGCCGGAGGCAGCTGTCTCCGGCCGGAAGGTTTCTGGAGCCGGTAGAGGGAGTCGAACCCACAACCCACGGTTTACAAAACCGTTGCTCTGCCATTGAGCCATACCGGCGGTGAGGACATGATAGCGTGTTTGGACCAATCTGGCACGCGAGGGGACAGAAGGCCTGCACCTACCTACGTCCGCGCAGCTTATCCAACTTGGCGCGCGTCTCTTCGTCGAGCCTGTCCTCCAGGCTCAGATGTGTGTGCGACCCTCGCTCACGCGCCTCTTCAACGCCTTGGTTCACGATACTCATGTTATGCGCGAGAAGCGCGCTCGAGACCGTGGTTACCGGGATGCCACCCACGGTGTAGCGGATGGTGTTGTCCGAAGTCACGAGCAACACGTCCCTCTCGGCATGGCGCGCCTCGGTAACCAGGCGCTCTATGACCGTGTCGGCAGACTCGCCCGTGCGCGAGAAGACCACGCGAACGCCCGCCGTACTCCAATTGGGGCGCTCGCTCGAGAGGTTGCCTGCAGCATCGAAGACCACCACAGGTTCGTAGCTACCCTGGGCATAGGCGGCAACATCGGCAACAAGAGCCTCGCGGGCGCGATCGAATGGGTCGTGTCCGTAGGGGTCGCGCGAGAGGTGCGCCACGTCAGCAAGCGCGCCGGCGCCTGCGTGCTCGTCGATGAGCGCGGCATAGCGCGGGGTCCCGTGGACCACGTTGTAGCCGTCGACCACGAGAAGCGCAAGACGCGGGCGCCTAGGCATCCGAGCGCGCCCCCTCGCTCACGCGGCGAAGCCACTCGTAGCACATGACCGTGGTTGCCTGGGCAACATTGAGCGACTCAACACGCCCGCGCTGCGGGAGCCTGGCACCAAAGTCGCAGTGGTCAAGCACCAGGCGGGAGATACCCTCCCCCTCCGAGCCCATGACGAGGGCAAGCCTGCCGTAGACAGGCGCGTGCCACACGTCCTGCTCCGCGTGCTCGGTTGCGGCGCACGCCCAGAAGCCAGCCTCCTTGAGCTGGTCGATCGCACGGGCAAGGTTGGGGACCTGCGCTATGGGGAGGTGCAGCACCGCGCCGGCCGAGGTCTTGTAGGCGCCCGGGCCAACCGTGGCAGCGCGCGCATTGGCAACGACCACACCCGCTGCACCAACTACCTCAGCGGAGCGCACGATAGCACCAAAGTTACCCTCGTCCGTCACGTGGTCAAGCACAACCACCAGGGCGTCTCCCTCGCCCGCTGCGGCAATGACATCCTCGATGGTCGCGTACGAGAAGGGCTTGGTCCGCACGACAATGCCCTGGTGGGCACCGTGGCTCGAGAGGCGATCTAAGCGGGAGCGCGGGACTGCCTCGCACTCCACGCCGGCATCGGCAAGCCTGCGCACCAGCGTGTCAAGCGTCTTGTCAGTCCCTTCGGGCGAGCCGGCGCCATCCTGCACGTAGGCGGTGCGAATGGGAATGCCAGCGTCAAGCGCCTCTGCAACGGCGCGGCGCCCCTCGATGAGGTCGGAGCCAAGCGTTGTAGGACGCTGCTGGTCCTGCCGGTTACCCGCACGCTGCGGGCGCGTAGCGGAACGCTGAGGGCCGTGCTGGCCGCGGCTCCCCTGACCCTGACGGCCACCGCTTCCACCCGCGCGCTGATCGCGTCCGCGGTACCGGCCGCCACGGCCAGCCTGAGAAGGGCCCTGTCCCTTGCGGGACGAGCCTCGGCGTGTGTCGCCTCGTGCCATGCCCATCACCTACGCCCTGCGCAGGCGAGCGCCCGCGGCAGTGTCCTCGAGGACCAGGCCCAGCCCGGTGATGGCATCGCGGATGCCGTCTGCCGTGCCCCAATCCTTCGCCTTGCGGGCCGCCTGGCGAGCGGCGATAAGCGCGTCCGCGGCCTCGGCGGCAGAGTCGCCCTGGTAGCCGGCGTACTTCTCGGCAAGGCCCACCAGCTCGGCGGGGAGCTCATCCTCCTCGGCGACAAGCGTGATGCCCAGGACGCCCGCAAGCTCGGCCAGTGCCTCCGCCGCGGCCTTGGCGGCCTTGCCTCCGGCGGCGGTACCGGCATCGGCAAGGTAGGTGTTCGCGGAGGTAACAAGCGAGAAGATCGCAGCAAGGCCGCCGGCAGTGTTGAAGTCGTCGTCCATCTGGCGCGTGAACTCGTCGCGCGTCTCGCTCACGGCAGAGTCCAGCGTGGCGTCGAGCTTCTCGCTGCCGGTGCCGTTCTCCGCTGCCCAGAGCAGGTTCTTCTCGCACGTGCGCAGGCGCTCGAGGGTGCCCACGGCGCCCTCCAGTCGGTCGAAGGAGAAATCGAGGGGCGCGCGGTAGTGGGTCTGCAGCATGAGCAGGCGCACAGCATCGGCGGGATACTTGTCGAGGACCTCCTTGAGCGTGTAGAAGTTGCCCAGGCTCTTTGACATCTTCTCACCGTCCACGCGGAGCATGCCGGTGTGCATCCAGAGGTTGGCAAGCGGCTCGTGCCAGGCGCACATGGCCTGCGCGGTCTCGTTCTCGTGGTGCGGGAAGACGAGGTCGGCGCCACCGCCGTGGATGTCGATGGGGGTGCCCAGGTAGCGGTGGATCATGGCGCAGCACTCGGTGTGCCAGCCGGGACGCCCGTCACCCCAAGGGCTCGGCCAGCTGGGCTCCCCGGGCTTGGCGGCCTTCCAGAGGGCAAAGTCGAAGGGGTCACGCTTCTGGTCGTTGACCTCCACGCGCTCGCCGGCGCGCATCTGGTCAAGGTCGCGGCCGGAGAGGATGCCGTAGTTGTTGTCCGAACGCACCGAGAAGTACACGTCGCCGTTGTCGGCCACGTAGGCGTTGCCCTGCTCGATGAGGGACTTGATCATCTCCTGCATGGCCTTGATCTCGTGCGTGGCGCGCGGGCGGATGTCGGGATCGAGGATGCCAAAGCGATGCATCTGCTCGATGAAGGCGTTGGAGAACTCCTCTGCCACATCGGCGGCGGTACGGCCCTGCTCATTGGCACGGTTGATGATCTTGTCGTCCACGTCGGTGAGGTTCTGGGCAAAGGTGACCTCGTAGCCCTTGTACATGAGGTAGCGGCGGATCACGTCAAACGAGAGGAACGTGCGCGCGTTGCCAATGTGAATCTGGTCATAGACGGTGGGGCCACAGACATACATGCGAATCTTGCCCGGCTCGATGGGCTCGAGCTCCTGCTTCCGGTGCGTCTGGGTATTGTAGATCTGCATGGTTTGCTCCTTGGGATGTGTGCACAAGTACTGGCATTGTAGCAGCACGCCAAGGAACGACTGGGGAGGGAGCCCCCTAGGAAGCCAGGCCGAGCACCCCCGCGCAGTACGTGGCCATGACGCTCCGGCCCGCGGCCGTCGACGCCTCGACGGTGCCCGTGCAGCGCCCCACCAGCGCCTCGGTACCGTCGAGCACCGTAAAGCTGGCGGTTGCGGTTCCGCTGTAGTCCCCTGCGCCGGTTACGACGGCAAGCGCGTCCCCCACGGAATCATTGGCCACGTAGCTCACCGTGAAGTCCGTGCCCTCTGCGAGGGTCGTGCCATCAAGGGTCACCGCCACCCGGGGCGTCACGGCCCGCCCTGCATACACCGCGTCCTCGACCGTTACCGTTGCATTCTGGAGCGAGGTGGGGCCGGGCGCTGACACCGGACTCGTCACGTACCAGTAGGCATTTGCGTTGGAGACGCGCACGCTCACACACTCTTCGAGCGATGAGGTGGCGCCTGTAAGCGAGTCGTGGGCAATGAAGGTGCCGGCATCTTCGTCGTAGTCCAAAAGCGTCACGGCGTGCGGGTTTCCGGCGCTCGTGTACAGCACGATGCCTGCGGGGTTCTCGCCAAGCAGGGCGAGAAGCTCTGCGGCTCTCTCCTCCACGGTCGACCCCGTGATGTAGCCGTGTGCCACGGCGTACGTGGCACCCTGCGTGCTCACCGAGAAGCTGAAGGGCAGGCCGCCGGAAGACGGGATGGACGAGGTGGTAATCGAGCTCCAGTCCTGGTCGCCGTTGAGAAGCGCCGCCCTGCGAAGCATGTTGGTGGCAGCGTAGATGGTGCAGCGCCCGGTGCTGCCGGGCTCGTTCACAAAGACGTCGCCGGCCAGGGTCTCTTCCAGTGTGGCGGCATGCGCCCTGGCAAGGCCGGGCGAAAGTGCAATGGCAAATGTCACGACCAGCGCAAGGGCCATTCGAATGACAGTAGTGGCAGCGCCGGTGGGAGGTTTGCCTGCGGTGATGGACATATGCGATTCCTTCCCGGCCGCGCGGGTTGGGGCAATGTCGTTCTGTCGAGGTGCAGAAGTGCCTAGATCGTGATGTGGCGCGTGGTGCGATGGTGCAGTGATTCAAGTGCGTGGTACATCGTGCGCGGCCTGTCCAGATACGTGCGGGTTTGGGGACGGACGCCCCACCGCGCGTATGCGAGACAGGGTAACCCCACATGGGCTTGGCACACGAAGTTTGCGCAGACTCTTCGGTAGACCTGCACCTCGCGCCCACAAAATGAGTACAGGCAAGAATGGTGTCTATGGGAGTTGGCGCGACGTGACGGGCATCATGGTATGGCGCGCGCAGCGAGCGGCATCGTTATTACCGGCCCGCTACGCGACCCAGAGGGCCATCTGGGCAAACGCGCTGCACGGCCAACGCGCCGGTAACAAGGCGCGAACAGAGAGGTTCGTTGTTACCGGGCAGTTGTGAGCCCGGAGCTGTCAACAGGGGAAACGCATTCGAACTCAAACGCGCCGGCAACAAGGGCAGAATCGAGAGGCTCAGCCATGCGAGAGGCGCCGCCATGCCCTCTCCGAGAAGAGCTATCGGCCGTTTTCTTTGTCGAGAAGCACCACAGACCAGGCGGCTATGCCCTCCTCGCGTCCCACGAAGCCAAGGTGCTCCGTTGTGGTTGCCTTGACGCCCACTTGCGACACGTCGACATCCATGGCCTGCGCCATGGTCTGGCGCATCTGCTCGCGATAGGGCGCGAGCTTTGGCACTTGGGCAGCAACGGTGCAGTCCGCATCGACAAGCGAGAAGCCCTGCTCGCGGGCAAGCCTCATCACGCGCGAGAGCAGGACCATGGAGTCTGCCCCCTCGTAGGCTGGGTCGGTATCGGGAAAGAGCTTGCCAATGTCACCGGCCCGCATGGCACCCAGGATGGCATCCATGAGGGCGTGTGCCAGCACGTCCGCGTCGGAGTGGCCAGCCAGGCCTCGCTCGCTAGGCACGGTGACACCGCCAAGCACAAGGGGGCGTCCCTCTGTGAAGGCGTGAACGTCGAAGCCATGTCCAATGCGAGTCATGTCCGCCCACCTCCGTGGTCTGTGCCTGGCCGTCTGTCTGCACAGTGGTCCCTTGCAGAGTGAATCACCAGCATTTTATACGCGAGAACTGCAGAAATGGGCCTTTGGGCGGCATCACAACGCCGAAGGGCACCACGCGACAAGAAAGCCAGCGCTACATCAGCAGTCGCTGCTCGAGCGCCGTACAGGCAATGGCCAAGTCTTCCGGCACCGTGACTTTGATGTTGTCGCGCGGGGAGTCATAGCAGCGCACCTTGCCGCCGTGGCGCTCCACGAGGGAGGCATCGTCGGTTCCCTGGTAACCCTCCCAGGCGGCGGACTTGTACGCCGAGGTGAGCGCGCGGGTACGGAACACCTGCGGTGTCTGGGCAGCCCAGTAGAACGAGCGGTCTGGCGTGGCAATGACCACGCCGTCCTCAACCAGCTTGAGCGTGTCCACCGAGCGCGCGGCGCAGATGGCGCCCGCAAGCTTGGGGTCTTCTCGCACGCAAGCAATGACGCCCTCGATGACCTCGGTCTCGATGAGGGGGCGTGCCGCGTCGTGAACGGCTACGAAGTCGTAACCGCGCGGCATGGCGGCAAGTCCGTGCGCAACGGACTGTTGGCGCGTGTCTCCCGAGGGGGCAAGGGTGACGGGCTTGAGCAGAGTCACACGCGAGAGAACCTCGTCGTTCACCGTGTCAACGCGATCCGGTGCGCACACCACCACGATGTGACCAATCGAGGGCGCATGGTCAAAGGCGAGAAGCGGCCAGCACATGAGCGGCAGTCCGCAGAGGTCCACGAACTGCTTGCCGCGTGGGTCACCAAAGCGCTCCCCCGTGCCGCCGGCAACGATAATCGCCACGGTATCGGGCTTGTTGCCCTCCTTGCCCACGCGTGCGGCGTCGGCGCAGGCGCATGTCTCCGGGGAGCTCATTCGCTCTGCCCCCACATGCGGTGCAGGCTGTTTGCCAGCGCATCCGGGTTCTTGACGCCAATCTCGCCCAGCTTGGAGGAATCGTCTTCGGCGGCCTCCAGAATCTCCTGAAGCGAGCCATACTCGTCCACGATCTTGTCGACCATGCCCTCGCGCACCACGGAGACGCGCGAGAGGGTGCGCAGGCCAAGCGGCGTCATGATGGTGTCCTCGCCGTAATCCTCGTAGCCCAGGATGCGCGCGACCACCTTGGCCGAACGCAGCTGCGGATTGGCCATCTCATGGAACTGCTTGCGAATGGCGCGCGCGTGCTCCTCGGAGGAATCCTTGGCATAATCGCGAATCATGAGGTTGTAAGTCTCGTCCATGTCTCCGAGGAACTCCTCGCGCTGCATCTCGGTGATGCGGCCGGAGGTGCCCAGCTGAACAATGCAGCGGTCGAGCTCGTCACCCGCAGACATGAGCACCTCAAACAGGTAGAAGATGTTCGTGATGTCACCAAGCGTAACGAAGTTGTCGAGCTCGAGGCTCGTGAGGTGCTGCAGGCTGCGGTCAAGCTGCGAGCGCGTATTCTGCATGGCGGCCGTGAGCTGGTTAACGGTAGACATGATCTCTGCCACGGGGCGAAGCTGGAAGCCGCGGCCGTCCACGTAGACGTTGACCACGGAGCGACGCTCGGAGACCGAGATGACCATCGCTTTGGTGAGCAGGCTCATGCGCGCCGCCGTGCGGTGACGCGTGCCCGTCTCGGTAGTTGGCAGCGATGGATCGGGGTTGAGGTGGTAGTTTGCCCGCAGGATCTTGGTGAGGTCCTTGTCAATGATGACCGCGCCGTCCATCTTGCAGAGCTCAAACAGGCGGTTTGCAGTGAACGAGACGTCCATGGCAAAGCCGTCGCCCCCGGCGGCAAGCACGTTCTCCGTATCGCCAACGCAGATAAGGGCTCCCAGGTGACCGGCGATGATCATGTCAAGGGCCACGCGCAGCGCGGTTCCAGGCGCCGTCATCTTAATGGCGCTGTCGATGCGCTGCTGGGTTGTGAGGGCCCCTTTGTCTAGCTCGGCAGGATCCATGGCGCCTCCTCGGACAAGCCGGCCCGCACGAGGCGGGCCGGAGAGATCTCAAACCTAGAAGCAGTATATGACGAGCGGGGGCGCTTAGGCGCTTGCGCCTTGACCCTACGCGCCAGACGCGGCAAGCCCGCCCTCCTGCGGCGACGGATGCGCGTCGGCATCAACGGACCAGCGGTCGCGTGCCGAGGGCAGGTCCATGTGCTCGTGCTTGCGCGGGGCGGGAATCTCTCCCGTTCCCTTGGAGAAGACGAGCTCGTCGCCCTTGGCATCAACCTCGATGATGTCTCCGCGCTGCCACTTGCCCTCCAGGAGCTCCTCAGAGAGCGGGTCCTCGATAAGGGTCTGGATGGCGCGGCGCAGCGGGCGTGCGCCGTAGATGGGATCGGTGCCGCGCTTGGCCACGAGGTCACGGGCGGCGTCGGTGAGGTTGATCGACATACCGTTGGCGATGAGGCGATCTCGCAGGTCGGAGACCATGAGCTCCACGATGCCACGAAGCTGCTCGCCCGTGAGCGACTTGAAGACCACAATCTCGTCCACGCGGTTGAGGAACTCGGGGCGGAAGAGCTTCTTGAGCTCGGAGGTCACACGGCTCGTGATTTCCTTGTCCGAGAGGCCAGAGGCTCCGGATGCCGAGAAGCCCATCGTGGTGGTCTGTGCGATGTCACGCGCGCCGATGTTGGAGGTCATGATGATGACCGTGTTGGAGAAGTCGACGTGACGACCCTGTCCGTCCGTGAGTCTGCCCTCGTCAAGAATCTGGAGCAGCACGTTGAAGACGTCCGGGTGGGCCTTCTCGATCTCGTCGAAGAGTACCACCGAGTACGGGCGCCTGCGCACGGCCTTGGTGAGCTCGCCGCCCTCGTCGTAGCCCACGTATCCCGGAGGGGCGCCAACGAGCTTGGATACAGTGTGCTTCTCCATGAACTCGGACATGTCGAAGGTGATAAGCGCCTCTTCAGAGCCAAAAAGGAACTCGGCCAGCGCCTTGGCGAGCTCGGTCTTGCCCACGCCCGAGGGGCCGAGGAAGATGAACGAACCACCGGGACGGCGCGGGTCCTTGAGCGGCGAACGGCTGCGCCTGATGGCGCGAGCGACCTTGGTCACAGCCTCATCCTGGCCAATGACGCGCTGGTGGAGAACGTCCTCGCAGCGCAGCAGCTTGGAAGCCTCTGCCTCGGTGAGGTTGGAGACGGGCACGCCGGTGATGCTCGAGACCACGTCAGCGATGTCGTTCTCGTCCACGGTTACCACGTTCTGGGCGAGCTTCTCACGCCAGGCGCTCTCGAGCTCGTCGCGCTTGCTCACGAGCTCCTTCTCCTGGTCGCGCAGACGCGCGGCGTCCTCGAACTCCTGGGCGGCCGCGGCCTTGGACTTCTCGTCGCGAACGCGGGCAAGCTCGGCGTCAACCTGGGCAATCTCTGGCGGCAATGTGGTCTTGTGAACGCGTGTGCGCGCGCCGGCCTCGTCAATCACGTCGATAGCCTTGTCGGGCAGGAAGCGGTCCTGGATGTAGCGGTCGGCCAGGGTAACGGCGGCCTTCAGGGCCTCCTCGGTGTAGTGGACGTGGTGGTGTTCCTCGTAGCGGCTCTGCAAGCCGTGGAGAATCTCGAGGGTGTCCTCGGGGCTGGGCTCGCCGATGTTGACCGGCTGGAACCTGCGCTCAAAGGCGGAGTCCTTCTCGATGTGCTTGCGGTACTCCTCGGCAGTGGTTGCGCCAATGACCTGAATCTCGCCACGCGAGAGGGGCGGTTTTAGGATGGAGGCAGCGTCGATGGAGCCCTCGGCCGAGCCCGCGCCAATGATGGTGTGGATCTCGTCGATGAAGAGGATGTCGTTGGGGTTGTCCTCGAGCTCGGCGACGACCTTCTTCATGCGCTCCTCGAACTCGCCACGATACTTGGAGCCCGCCACGAGCGAAGCCACGTCGAGCGTCCAGATCTGCTTGCCACGAAGGATGTCGGGCACGTTGCCCGCCGAGATGAGCTGCGCCAGCCCCTCTACGATGGCCGTCTTGCCAACGCCTGGGTCGCCCAGGATGAGCGGGTTGTTCTTCTGCCTGCGCGCAAGCACCTGCATGACGCGCTCGATCTCGCGGTCGCGGTCGAGCACCGGATCGAGCTTGCCAGACTCGGCGAGCTTGGTGAGGTTGCGACCGTACTTCTCGAGCATGGAGCCATCGTCGGCGGACGGCTGGCTGCCCATGCCCATGAAGGCGCCGGGATCCATGCGCACCTCGGCGGCGGACTGGCCCTCGTCCTCGGTGTTCTTTGAGACGAGCTCGTTCACCGCATTGCGAACCGCGTCGCCCGAGACGCCCATGGCGCGCAGGGCATCCATGGCGCGGCCGTTGCCCTCGGACACAATGCCCAAGAGCAGGTGCTCGGTGGCGATGTAGGTCTGGCCATGCGTCATGGTCTCGCGGTACGCAGCCTCGAGCACGCGCTTGGTACGCGGCGTGAAGGGGATGTGCCCGCCGGGAACAGGCTCCGTCTCGTCCTGGGAGAGCTGCTTGACCGTGGCGAGCGTCTCGTCATACGTGACGTCGAGCTTTGCGAGCGCCTTGGCGGCAACGCCGTCGCCCTCCTTGATAAGGGCCAGAAGCAGGTGCTCTGTGCCCACGTACATTTGGCCGAGGTTTCTCGCCTCGTCCTGGGCCAGGCTCATGACCTTTCTGGCCCTGTCAGTGAATTTCTCAAACATGCGCTGACGTCTCCTCAGTGCCATGCGGGGAAACACAAAACGCGCGGACCCGAGGGCCCGCGCGAAGGGTAACATCCCCCGCGCCGTCTTCTTGGCACTGCGTTTACCCACGCACGGGAGCGGACAAACATGTGGACAAAACGCACGCTATTGCTCGGGGTGGTTCTTGAGCCACTCCTCGCGGTCTGGCGCAATGGCGCGCATGGCCTCGATCATGCTCGCGAACAGATCGTCGAGTTCCATGTCGTTGAGTTCTGCGCCATGGCGGATAACGTCGCGGCTGCAGCCGGCAGCAAAGTGCTTGTCCTTGAACTTCTTCTTGAGCGACTTGACCTCGAGGTCCATGACCGACTTGCTGGGACGCATGAGAATGGCTGCCTGGATGAGGCCGCTCAGCTCGTCAGCTGCATAGAGCACCCGCTCCATCTTGGCCGCGGGCTGGGGCAGCTCCGGGTTGTTGTCGGAGTTGTGCGTCTGGATGGCATGCACCAGCTCGGGCGTGCCGCCCTCGGCCTCGATGAGTTCGCCCACCTTGACCGTGTGCTGCACGGAATCCTGGAACTCCTCCCAATCAAGATCGTGGAGAAGCCCAACCTGGCCCCAGAAGTCGACGTTTGCCGGGTCGTACTTCTCGGCGTAGTAGCGCATGAGGCCTTCGAGGGTCTCGGCGTGCTGGATGTGGAAGGGGTCCTTGTTGTAGCGCTCGAGCAGGGCGAATGCCTGGTCGCGCGTGAGACCGGTGGAGAGGGCAGGCGCAGAGGCGTCGCGCGCGGCCTCGTTGGCGGCGCCGTTCTCGGCGTCATCCGCGATCACGTCCACCGACGCGGCGGCGTTGTCGGTCTTCTCGGGGAGCTGCGAGGCGATGTCCGCGCGGGTGACCACCTCGGGCTTCATCTGCGGGAAGAGCAGCACGTCGCGGATGGCGGGCTGATCGCAGAAGAGCATGATCATGCGGTCGATGCCGTAGCCGATGCCACCTGCGGGAGGCATGCCGTACTCGAGCGCGCGCACGTAGTCGTAGTCGTAGCCCATGGCCTCGTCGTCACCCATGCCCTTGGCCGCGACCTGCTCGGCAAAGCGGCCGGCCTGGTCAACGGGGTCGTTGAGCTCGGAGAAGGCGTTGGCGTACTCGTGGCCGCAGATCACCAGCTCGAAGCGGTCCGTGAGACGCGGGTCGTCGGCCTTGCGCTTGGCCAGCGGGCTGACCTCCTCGGGGTAATCGCACACGAACGTGGGGTCAACCAGCGTGGACTCGCCCAGCTCGTCGTAGAGCTCAAAGAGGAGCTTGCCGGCGCCCCACCCGTCCTCGGTCTCGATGCCGTTGGTGCGGCAGAGCTCGCGCAGGTGCTCGATGGGCGTGTCCATGTCCACGTGCTCGCCCACCACCTGCGACGCGACCTCCGAGAGAGGCACCGAGCGCCACGTGCCGCTCATGTCCACCTGCTGGCCCTGGTACGTGATGACCTCGTGGCCCTCCTCGCAGCCGCAGACCTCGCGCGCGATGGCCTTGAACAGGCCCTCGGTGAGGCGTTTCATGCCGTCCAGGTCCGAGTAGGCGCAGTAGGCCTCCATCGAGGTGAACTCGGGGTTGTGGGTGAGGTCCATGCCCTCGTTGCGGAACTGGCGGCCAATCTCAAAGACGCGCTCCATACCGCCCACAATGAGGCGCTTGAGCGGCAGCTCGGTGGCAATGCGCAGGTAGAAGTCGCGGTCGAGCGCGTTGAAGTGCGTGACGAAGGGCTTTGCGTTGGCGCCGCCGAGAATGGCGTGCATCATGGGGGTCTCGACCTCCATGTAGCCGTCGGCCTCCATGTAACGGCGAATCAGGCTGATGATGGCGCTGCGCTTGCGGAACACGTCGCGGACCTCGGGATTCATGATGAGGTCAACGTAGCGCTGGCGATAGCGGACCTCACGGTCGGTGAGGCCGTGGAACTTCTCGGGCAGCGGGCGCAGCGACTTGGACAGAAGCACGAGCTTGGTGGGAGCAATGGAGAGCTGCCCGCGACGGGTGCGTAGCACGCGACCGGTGGCATCCACGATGTCCCCGAGGTCGAGCTGGCGGAGAAGGCCCCAGCCCTCCTCGCCCAGGTCGTTCACGCGGCAGAAGAGCTGAATCTGGCCGGAGACATCTTCGAGGACGATAAAAGCGGCCTTGCCCTGACGGCGGAGCGCGCGGATGCGGCCGGCGACGGAGACTACGTCCTGGGTGTCCTCGCCGTCGGGGAGGCTTGCGTAGTCCTTCTCGAGCTGCGCCGCGTGAGCCGTGACATCGCTCGCAATGGGATAGGGATTCACGCCCGCATCGATGAGCGCTTGGCGACGGGCACGGCGCTGGGCCCTCTCGTCATTGGTGTTGTTCTCGCCCGTCTTGGTCTGGTCGGCCATTGTCGCTCCTCGTACTCGCGTGCGCCCGTCGGCGCGCATGTTCTCTCCCCTGCCTGGCTGTCCTTGCTGGGCGGCCACAGCGCAAACCATTGTACTGTAGCGTTTTGGCCGTTGCGTTGGCGCGGGATGAGACAAAGGGACTGTCCCTTTGTCTCATGAAAAAAGCCCCTCCGAGGAGGGGCCAAGGTTGCATGGTATGGAACCAGCCTAGCGCGTGATGTTCACGATCGTGTAGCTCTTGGTCTTGCCAGCTGGCGTGGTGAACTCAACCTGATCGCCCTTGCCGCAGCCGATAAGCGCCTGGCCAGCGGGGGACTCGTTAGAGATCTTGTGCTCGAGGGAGTTGGTCTCGGTGGTGCCCACGATGGTGAACTTGGCCTTCTTGCCGCGATCGTCCTCAAGCTCGACGGTAGTGCCAATGGAGACCCTAATGCCGCCATGCTGCGCGTCCTTGACAACCCTTGCCACTGAGAGGGTCTGGCGAATCTCGGCAATCTTGGACTCGTTCTGGGACTGCTCCTCCTTGGCGGCGTCGTACTCGGAGTTCTCCGAGAGGTCGCCGAAGGAACGGGCCTCCTTCAGGCGCTCGACGATCTCGTCACGAAGCTCGCCCTCGCGGTACGCCAGCTCGTCGACAAGCTTCTGGCGACCCTCGGCGGTAAGAGTGATTTCCTTGCTGTTATCCATGACTCTGCTTTCCTCGTAGTGCGTGGGAGGTACGTACCCCAGGTGCCCTAGTTACTCGCCCAGCTTTGCGCCGCACTTCTTGCAGAAGGCAGCGTCCGCAGCGTTCTCGGTGCCACACTTGGGGCAGAACTGAGCGCCATCCTTTGCCTTCTCTGCAGGGGCGTCCTCGACGTCGGCATCGTCCTCGTCGGCAACAACCTCCTCGGCCTCGTCCTCCTTGGGCTCCTCAACCTTCTTGGAGTCCTTGTCGTCGCCTTCCTCCATGCCCTCGCGAACGTTCTTGACAGTCTTGCCAAGGGCGGAACCGAGCTTGGGAAGGTTCTTGGGCCCAAAGATAATCAGCACAACGACAACGATGATGAGCAGCTCGGGAATGCCAAGTCCAAGAATCATGGTGAGGTCCTCCTAGATGTGGATGAATGAGGCAAGCACGCGTCGCGCGCTGCCGCATCCGCTAGTATAGCCGAGGATGTTTCCTACTCACAATATAAACTGGGACTTTGGGTATAGGCCCATGAGCTGCCCAACCGTTGTAACCCCCGTTAGGAGCGCACGTGCCAACCTGGCTCATTGTCGTGATTGTTATCTCCTGGGTCCTTTTTGCCATTGTTTTGGCGCTCCCGTGGCTGCTCAAGCGCCGCGGCGTCGAGATGCGTCGTACCAAATTTGGCCCCGCACTCATCTTTGAGGCAGCGGACGATGACGGGACACCGGTTCGTCTGCTCAACGTGAACGGGACCTTTCAAAGCGTCTGTTATCTGCCCGACGACCTGCACTTTGAGCTGGCCTGCGTCTACCACCGCTACATGGCCGAGGTCTGCTACGACCTACCCGATGCCACCCGCGCGCTGGTCATTGGCGGAGGCGGATACTCCCTGCCCAAGTGGCTTGTGGCGCACCGGCCAAAACTCCATATTGATGCCGTGGAGATTGACCCGCGCGTCACGGTCATTGCGCGCGAGCGCTTTTTCCTCGACGACCTCATCGAGAAGTACGGCAAAGACCGCATATCGCTCGTGAACGATGATGGTTGGGACTACCTGCGCCGCGCCGAGAAGCCCTATGACGTGATTGTGAACGACGCGTTCTCGGGCAACCACCCGCTCGGCCAGCTTGGAACCAACGAGGGCGCCCGGCTCATCCGCGAGAAGCTCGCGCACAGCGGGGTGTACCTCGCTAACCTTCGCTGCTCTACCCAGGGGCGCAACGCACGCGTCCTGGAGGAGGTGGAGCGGGCCTTCTCGGCGCAGTTCTCGCACGTTGCCTACGTGCCCGAATGGCCCGACAAACCCGAGGAGCGCGGCAACAACGTGCTCATCGCCACGGATGCCACTCTGACGCTTCCCGATGGCGCCGTAGTCGTGAAGTAGGCGCCGCTCCCAGGGGCGCCGTCTGTTCGGTCCTTGCCCTCTCGTCACAAGCATCTTGTTTAAACAAATATTGCGTCTCGCCACGCGATGGTCCACTATGTGCATCGACCGCACTACCTGGCACCTGCCGAGAAGGGACCACCATGGCACAGGACTCCAGCGCCTCCATACGAAGCCTCATCATCTACTCCGTCTTTGTGCGCAACCACACACCCGAGGGCACGTTTCGCGCTGTGATTCCCGACCTCCCGCGCATCCACGCGTTGGGAACCGACGTCGTGTGGCTCATGCCCATCCATCCCATTGGCGAGAAGAACCGCAAGGGAACGCTCGGCAGCCCGTACGCCAACCGTGACTATCGCACGGTCAACCCCGAATACGGCACCATGGACGACTTCCGTGCGCTGGTGGACGCCATCCACGCCGAGGGCATGAAGTGCATGATTGATGTGGTGTACAACCACACCTCCCCCGACTCCGTCCTCTTTGAGGAGCACCCGGAGTTTTTCTTCCGCAAGCCCGACGGTCAGCCCGGCAACCACGTAGGCGACTGGTCCGACGTTATCGACCTCGACTACAACGTCTCGTCGCTCTGGGACTACCAGATCGAGACCCTCTGCCAGTGGGCACGCATCGTCGATGGCTTCCGCTGCGACGTTGCCTCCTTCGTGCCCGTGGAGTTCTGGAAGCACGCCCGCACCGAGGTGGCGAAGGTGCATCCCGGCTGCCTTTGGCTGGCGGAGACGGTCCATCGCTCGTTTGGCGCCGCATGTCGCGCGGCGGGCATGACCTGCGCACGCGACTCCGAGGCTTTCGAGGCCTTTGACATGGAGTACGAATACGACGTCCAGGAGGCATTCGAGCGCTACCTCAAGGGCGAGATTCCCCTCTCGTGCTATCTCGACCTTCTCGACTTCCAGGAGAACCTCTACCCCCAGAACTACGACAAGCTGCGCTTCCTCGAGAACCACGACGTGCCGCGCATTGCCTCACACGTGAAAAGCGAGTCTGACCTGCGCAACCACACGGCCATGCTCTACTTCAAGAAGGGAACCACGCTCGTCTACGCGGGGCAGGAGGCAGCCTGCTCACACCTGCCCAGCCTCTTTGACCGCGACACCGTTGACTGGAACACGGGGGTCGACCTTTCGGACCTCATGCGCCGCATGGCCAAGATCAAGCACGAAGAGCTTGACGCCGACGATGCCTTCTTTGTGGCGGCGGATGACGAGAACGACATTGCCATCCTGCGTCGCGAGAACGACGGGAGGCGCAAGGTTGGCGTCTTCTCGCTCAAGTCGCGCTCGGCCGAGGTCGAGGTGCCGCTTCCCGACGGCACGTACGAGAACCTCGTCGACGGGTCCGCTGTCGCCGTGCAGGGCGGGCACCTGACGTGCACCGGCACACCCATCGTGGTCGCGACAGACGTGGAGCGCACCTGGGGCGTGTAAGCGGAGACGGAAACCCCGCAGCCGCAGTAGTATAAGGGCCGGGCACCCCAGTCGGTGACCCGGCCCTTATCAGCAGAAAGGGAGCACGATCACCATGACAGAACCGCTGAGGGACAAGAACGGCCTTACCGAGGAGGAGTTCCTGGCCGCCTACAACCCCAAGGACTACCCGCGGCCCTCGCTCACGGCCGACAACTGCATCTTTCGCATTGGTCCAGACGGCGCACTCAAGCTGCTTCTCATCCGTCGTGGTGGCCACCCGTTCCTGGGGTGCTGGGCACTTCCAGGTGGCTTTGTGAGCCCCGGAGAGACGGCGCTTGAGGCCTCGCGGCGGGAGCTTCTCGAGGAGACCGGCGTGGATGGCCTCGCGCTTGAGCCGGTGGGTCTCTACAGCACGCCCGGTCGAGACCCGCGCGGATGGACCGTCTCGCAGGCGCACGTGGCCGTTGACAACCATGGCGTAACCGCGCACGCCGGCGATGACGCGGCCGCAGCCGCCTGGTTCGATGTTGCGGCAGCGAAGAAGGACGGCCGCACGCAGCTCTTGCTTACCTCCGGCGACACTACACTGACCAGCAACTTTGCCATTGAGGCCGGCCCCGTAACGGCCATTCCGCGCTCGCACGACGTGCGTGGCGAGGGGCTTGCCTTCGATCACGCGCAAATCATCGCAGACGCCTGGCTGCTTCTGAAATGAGACAAAGGGACAGTCCCTTTGTCTCATTTCAGCAAATACTTGTACACGGCCTCGGAGCAGCCGTCGTGGTCGTTGTCGGCAACCACCACGTCAGAGACGTTCAGCACCTCATCCTGGGCGTTCCCCATGGCAACGCCAAGACCTGCAGTGCGCAGCATCTCTAGGTCATTGCCCGAGTCTCCCACGGCAATGCAATTCTCAACTGGAATGCCGAGAAGCCCGCAAAGGTCCTTGAGAGCGGACCCTTTGCTCACGCCCCTAGGCGAGAACTCGAGGGAATCCGCCAGGCTAAAGACAGCTTCAACGGGAATCCCGCGATCGAGGACGCGCTTCAAAACGTCCTGCGCGCCCTCGCCCACCACTGGGTGCACGATGTACTTAGCGATGTTTGAGGCATGCCCAAGAACCCATCCCTCAATATCCTCAACCTCGTGACACGCCTGCACAAACGTGTCGTGGAACTCTCCGAGGCCATAACGGTCAAGGCGCTCGAAGCTGCCTTCGGGATAGTACGCCTCTGTGCCCGAAAAGATCTCGAGCATCACGTCCTTTCCACGATGAGCCTCGAGTAGCTGCGGAATCACAGCGGGATCAAAGTTGCACTCGGCCACCAGGCGATTCTGCCGCAGGTCAAGGACCTGGGCGCCACTCGTGCATATGACGTAGGACACATCGGGAAGCTGCTCGCGGTAGGGAAGCATCAGGCTTGGGCTGCGACCAGTAGCAATGGCAACCACTTTGCCTGCATTTGTTGCCGCGCGTATAGCCTCGAGCGTCGAGGGAAGTACGCGCTTCTTTGTGTCGAGAAGCGTTCCGTCCATGTCAAAGGCTATGAGGTCGTAGGCCATGCTGTCCCTTCCGAAAGGCGCGCGTATAGAGCGTGACCGCCAGCGCGGCCGCGTTGAATGTACACCGAGACAGCCAGTGTAAGTCAATCTCCTCTCATGTCCCCTATGGCTTGTTGGCACGCATCTCTACAAAACAAGCTCAGGGTTGTGAGAACCGTCACCCTCGCTATGGGAATCGGGCTTGCGCTGATGGGCAAAGTCCCGGTGGGTCATATCATTCTCGCAGTTGTGCGGACGTGCTACTTGCTCTATTTCTTCCGACGAATACAGACAGCACCAAAGGGACAGGTGCGAAAGGACGAGCAGGACTCCGCATGCTCGCTTTCGCGTATGCTCTGAGAATGGCGGGCATCGAGCGAAGCGAGGCATGCGATGGCAGACGGAGACTTCTTTCAGCGGGCATACGACGTCGTGCGGCAGGTACCCGAGGGGCGCGTTGCCACGTACGGGCAGGTAGCGCGTATGATGGGCGAGCCGAGAAAGGCGCGCTACGTGGGGTTTGCCATGCACTCAAGTCCTGGAATGAAGGGTGGAGTCCCCTGCCATAGGATTGTATTTGCTGACGGTAGCCTAGCCCCCGGTTTCGCCTTTGGTGGTGCCGACGAGCAGCGAAAGATGCTCGAGGCCGAGGGCGTAGGGTTTCTCCCAAATGGCAAGGTTGACCTGGGAAAATACCTTTGGGAAGCGTGAGCGCGCAGGCTCTTGGGGACAGGCCGCAACCGCCGGCCGTGAACACGCTGCACAAAATTTGCAGTTGCCGGTAATAAATAAGGGTTCCGCTTAGTATCACCCCACTGGTGCCATTTCCCTACCTGCGGTTCCGCAAAAAGTTAGCGTCTTCGTACTCGGCGTTTCGCCCAAAAAGGGCCGGCAACCGCAAATTTTGGGCATAGGAGGCTTCGAGAATTGGCAGCAGGCAATCCCATCCGACTAGAAAAAACTCTGCTATGTGCCTTTCGAAAAGCAAAAGGCCAGGAGCACATGCTCCTGGCCTGCAATTTAGATGGTCGGGACGACTGGATTTGAACCAGCGACCTCTCGGTCCCGAACCGAGCGCTCTACCAAGCTGAGCCACGTCCCGTTAGCAGACGACACTTTAGCAGACTTGGCCGTCTAAACCAACCGTAAACACAGCCTTTGCCCACCATCCGTGCTCATTTTCCGCAGTACGGGCAATGAGCTCGGCTGCGGAGGCAGACTCGCAGATGGCAAACGAGCAGGAACCCGAACCCGTTATCTGCGACGCAACCACTCCCGGCTGTCGCGCAAGCCAAGCCGCAGGCTCACCCATGACGGGCTTCAGGCGTAGCGCCGCTGGCGCGAGGTTGTTGTAGAGATGCGCCGCAACACCTGAGGCGTCGCCCCGCGCAAGGGCGCCGCACAGGGCGTCGGGACTCTCCGGTGCAGCGGGAACGCGGTCGAACTCCTCGTACACCTCGCGCGTCGAGCTGGCGCACCCCGCGGGCATCACCAACGCAAGGGGCATTCCAGCAAGCGCCGGGAACGTCTTTTCAAGCGCGTCTCCCGCGCCCCTTAGAAGCGACGGCACAGGCTTGAGGAAGAACGCAACATCCGCGCCCACGCGCCGTGCGACATCAACAACGCGCTGGTCAAGCGGATCGACATCCCAGCGCTCCGCAAGCGCGCGAAGAACGGATCCGGCATCTGCCGAGGAGCTTCCAAGGCCTCCCCCGCTGGGGATGCGACGCTCGATGCGAACAGAGACGCACTCCTCCACACCCAGCTCCCGCGAGAGGAGCTCGATTGCCCGCTGGGTGGCGTTGCGCAACGAAGCTCCACCAAGCGCGGGCGCAAAAGCGACGCTGGTCTCGGGCGCAGACTCAATGGAAATGGTGTTGCAGAGGCCCACCGGTACCATGACCGAGTCCACGCGGTGGTAGCCACGCGCGTCCTTCTCGGCATAGATGCCCAGGTGAAGGTTGACCTTACAGGGCGCCTGTACGGTCTGTAGACGTGAGCGCGGCATGCGGTCTCCGGTGGAGCTACTCTTCGGGGAGGTCGGCCGTGTAGTCGAGCAGGCGCTCGCCCGTGTTCATGTCGTAGAGCTCGACGGTGCCGGTGAGCACGTCGACGTACTGGTAGGACTGGCGAGCCTTGCGGCCGCGGCGCTCCTCGACCTCAATCACGAAGAGGGACGGGTGCACGTGAACCAGGGTGCCCGCACGCTCGACAATGCGCGAGCGCCCCATGTTGGCGCGGACCTTCACACGCTGGCCCTCGAGGGCCTTGAGCTCCTCGCGAATCTGGTCAATGCGGTTGACTGGCGGAATGTCGTTCTCCATGAGACTCCCAACAGGCCATAGTTGGCCCAAGTATTGAATATACAAAGTGCAATGATACCAATACGTAACGCTGTTTCTGCAGTTAGAGAAGAAACAGCACGACAAGACCACGGGTTAGCAGTCATGCGCCCACCTGCCGCGCCGGCACTGGTCCCAGGTGCTACACTTCCGGCGTCAACGACAAAGGAGGACGCAATGGACGAGACGAGAAGGGCACGGGTGATCGAGAACCTGCGCGATATGGGACTCACGCAGGCGCTCATTTCTGATCCCATGTCCATCTACTACCTTACGGGGTACTACACCGAGCCCTACGAGAGGTTCCTTGCGCTCTACCTCAATGCCAACGGCGCGTCGACGCTCTTTGCGAACCGTCTCTTCCCCGACGCCACCACCGCGTGCAACGACGTGCGGACCTTCGACGACACCGAGGACCCCGTGCCCATGGTCGCCGAGGTCACAGACCACAGCGCACCGCTGGGCGTCGACAAGAAGCTCGCCGCACGGTGGCTGGTGCCGCTCCAGGAGGCTGGCGCCGCGTCAGAGTTCAAGCTGGGCTCCGCAGCCGTGGACGACGCCCGCTCCGTAAAGTCTCCGGAGGAGCAGGAGCTCATGCGCACCGCCTCGCGCACCAACGACAAGGCCATGGAGTGGCTCGCCGCCCAGGTCCGCGAGGGCGTAACCGAGCAGGAGATTGCCGGCGGACTTCTCGACGTCTATCGCTCGCTGGGCGCGCAGGACCACTCCTTTGCGCCCATCGTGAGCTTTGGGGCAAACGCAGCCGACCCGCACCACTCCCCCGACGGCACCGTCCTTGCCAAGGGCGACGTGGTGCTCTTTGACGTGGGCTGCCGGCAGGACATGTACTGCTCGGACATGACGCGCTCGTTCTTCTACGGCGAGCCCACCGAGCACCAGCGGGCGGTCTACGAGTGCGTTCTCCACGCAAACGAGGCGGCCGAGGCCATCGTGCGGCCCGGGGTCACGTTTGCCGAGATAGACCGGGCCGCACGCAAGGTCATTGAGGATGCGGGCTGGGGACAGTACTTCACGCACCGGCTGGGACATCAGATTGGTCTTGAGGACCACGAGCCGGGCGACGTCTCGTCAGCGCACGACGATCCCGTGCGCCCTGGCCAGTGCTTCTCCATCGAGCCGGGCGTCTACCTCCCCGGCGACGTGGGCGTGCGCATCGAGGACCTGGTCATCGTGACCGAGGACGGCTGCGAGGTGCTCAACTCGTACCCCAAGGGGCTCACGGTGCTCAAGTAGGCTGGCCGCAGAGAAGGATTAGCCCCTCCCGCAAAACCTGTGGGTTAATTGCAGCCCCCATAGAGGGCACAAGCCATTTACCAGTGCTTCTATCAACAACGCCCCTCCCAAAACTGCAACTAAACCGCAGTTTTGGGAGGGGCCATTTTGCGAGAGGCAACTCCAACCGGTCTTGTCCAAGGACGAGAAGGCCGGGCGCGAGCCTAAGCCTCCGGGCAGAGCGCCAGCGCCTCCTCGTCTGCAATCACGGTGCAGCTGGTGTGAAGCTGCAGGATGGACGCGGGGCACTGCGGGGTGACGGGTCCAAAGCACATGTCATAGACTGCCTGGGCCTTCTCCCGGCCAGACGCCAGGATGAGGATGCTGCGCGCGTACATGATGGTCTGCACACCCATGGTGTAGGCCTGGCGCGGCACGTCGTCTGCATTGTCGAAGAGGCGGCTGTTTGCCTGGATGGTGCTCTCGGTGAGGTCAACGCAGTGCGTGCCCTTGGAGAAGTGGTCATCGGGCTCGTTGAAGCCAATGTGACCGTTGCGGCCAATGCCGAGGAGCTGCAGGTCAGGATAGCCGGCCTCGCGCACTATGCGATCGTACTCGGAGCATGCCTCGTCCGCGTTGGGGTTGGCGCCGTCGGGCACGTGCGTGTTGGCCAGGTCGATGTTGATCTTGTCGAAGAAGTTCTGGCGCATGAAGTAGTGGTAGCTCTGCGGGTCCTCGTGCGTAAGACCACGGTACTCATCCAGGTTGTAGGTGCTAACCTGCGAGAAGTCGCAGTCGCCCTTGTGGTTCCACTCGGCAAGCTGCTCGTAGGTGCCAATGGGCGTGGTGCCGGTGGCAAGGCCGAGGACGCTGGTGGGCTTGAGGATTACCTGGGCCGAGATCACATTCGCCGCCTTGCGGCTCATGTCCCGATAGTCCTTGGTACGGATGATTCTCATGGGAGTCCCTCCTTCTGCAAGCGGGTGACCTCCCGTGGCACCCGCCCGTGGCCTTCAAGCCACGCTTGACGTGTGCGGCCACCAGGGCGAGGTCGCGTTTGTTCTGAGAAGGATTCACCACGTCGAGGCCCCTGCCCGTCCATGGCGACCTGGGGCACGTGCCCCAGACGGCTTCATTCTACCTGCGCGGCATGTAGCAGGCACTCCAAACCAAAAAGACTCCGCGAACGAGCCACAGCCTGACCTACAACTTGCGCGCGAGGTCCTCGAGGGCGTGGAAGCGATGCGAGATGGCGTTCTTCTCGGCAGGAGTGAGCTCCGCCATCGTCTTGCCCGGAGTGTCCGTGGGCAGGAACAGCGGATCATAGCCAAAGCCGTGGTCACCACGGCGTTTGTGGCCAATGACGCCCTTGCAGTCACCATCGCCACGCAGGACCTCATCGCCTCGCACGAGCACCACGGTGGAGTGGAAGCGCGCACCGCGCCGCTCGTCGGGAACGTCTGCCATGAGGCGCTCGAGCTTGTCGTTATTGGCGTCGTCGTTGCCGTGCTCGCCTGCCCAGCGTGCCGAGAAGATCCCAGGCGCACCGTCGAGTGCGTCAACGCAGAGCCCGGAGTCATCGGCGATGGCCGTGGGGAGGCCCGTCTCGGCTACTGCCGCCCGCGCCTTGATGAGGGCGTTCTCAAAGAAATTGGCACCGTCCTCAACCGGATCAGGATAATCCCCCAGCTCGCCAAGGGCAACAAAGCGCACGTCGGGGAGGGACTTCGAGAGAATCGCCTCAATCTCGGCCACCTTGTGGGGGTTACCCGTAGCCACCACTACGGTTCGCTCTGGATCAAGTGCCTTGATGTCGATTGATGCCATGCCGGTGTCCTTTCGTCAAGACAGGTCCGCTCCTTGGGGCCTAGGCGCCAAAGCCCGTGACCTCGCGCTGAATCTGGAGGAGTTGGTCGATGCCCTTCTGGCCAAGGTCGAGCAGACGTCCAAGCTGCTCGCGGTCGAAGGTCGCGCGCTCGCCGGTACCTTGGACCTCAACAATACGGCCGTCCGATGAGCCCACCAGGTTCATGTCTACGTCCGCATGCGAGTCCTCCGGGTAGTCGAGGTCGAGAAGCTCGACTCCGTGCACGACTCCCATCGAGATGGCGGCAACCTGTCCCGTAAGGGGAACGCGCTTGATGCGCCCCTTGGAACACGCGGCGGAAAGCGCCTCGTAGAGCGCTACCCAAGCGCCGGTGATGGAAGCCGTGCGGGTGCCGCCATCAGCCTGGATAACGTCACAGTCAACGGTCACCGTGAACTCGCCCAGGTGACGGAGGTCGCAGACGGCGCGCAGCGAGCGGCCCACCAGGCGCTCGATCTCCATCGAGCGACCCTTGCGGCCCTTGTACTCGCGGGGCGTGCGACGGTTGGTGGCAGCCGGGAGCATGGCGTACTCTGCGGTGACCCAGCCATCCCTGCTCGCACCGCGCCACTTGGGCAGGCCCTCCGCGATGGTTGCCGCGCACAGCACGCGCGTGTCGCCAAACTCCGCCAGACACGAGCCGTCGGCGTTCTTCATAACGTTGGGGGTCAGCGTGACGGGGCGCATCTCGGCAACGGACCTGCCAAAGCTGCGCTCGGGCTGTACGTCGCTCTCCTGGGGCATGGGGCCTCCCGTCTGCCGGCGCATGTGCCAGCGCTCATGCAACAGGGCCAGCCGGCTCACGCCGACCGGCCCCGACTCTTCTCATGGTGGGCGATGACGGATTCGAACCGCCGACCTTGTGCGTGTAAGGCACCTGCGCTAGCCGCTGCGCCAATCGCCCGTGCTTAGCGAGTGTACCACGGAACCCGGAAGCGGCACACGCATCGCCCGCACCCGGCGCAGCCCGCGCCCATCTCGCCTGCTATACTTGATGCATGAATACTACACTCACATCTCTTGCCCAGCTTCTCGACAATGAGGGGCTGCTGGCCACCACAGCAAACATCACCGCCGAAAAGGGCGCCACGCCCATCACCGGGGTCGACTGCGACTCGCGCGTCGTTGTCCCAGCGCATGTCTTTGTGTGCAAGGGCGCCGCCTTCAAGCCAGCCTATCTCACCTCCGCGCTCGAAAAGGGCGCCGTGGCCTACCTTTGCGACAGGGACCGCGCAGCCGAGCTGGCAGACGTTGCCCCCGGAACGCCCGCACTCATCACCACGGACCTGCGCCGCGCCATGGCGTTCTCCTCGGCCGAGGCCTTTGGCCACCCCGACCACGACCTCGCCGTCATTGGCATCACCGGCACCAAGGGCAAGTCGACGGTGTCCTACATGCTCCGCGCCGTGCTTGACGGCAACGAGACGCACGCACGTACCGGCGTCATGGGCTCCATCGAGACCTTTGACGGCGTCGAGCGCGAGGAGAGCCACAACACCACGCCGGAGTCCCCGGACCTCTGGCGTCACCTCGCCAACGCCCGCAAGGCAGGCCTTGCCTACATGGATATGGAGGTCTCGAGCCAGGCCCTCAAGTACGACCGTGTCTTGGGCCTTGACCTTTCCATTGCCTGCTTCCTGAACATTGGGCGTGACCACATCTCGCCCGTTGAGCACCCCAACTTTGAGGACTACTTCCAGAGCAAACTCCGCATCTTCGACCAGGCACGCGTTGCCGTGGTGAACCTCGACTCCAACGAGATCCAGACCATCCTCGAACGCGCCCGGCGCTGCGAGCGCGTGGTGACCTTCTCTGCCAAGGACCGCTCGGCAGACGTCTGGGCCTCGGACATCCAGAGCGCCTATGGCATGGTCTCGTTCACTGCACACACGCCAAGCTGGGAAGGGCCCATCTGCCTGGGCATGCCCGGCCTCTTCAACGTGGACAACGCACTTGCGACCATCGCCATCTGCGAGGTCCTGGGCATTGGTCGCGAGAAGATCGCCGAGCCGCTCTCGCACGCGCGCGTCCCCGGCCGCATGGAGCTTCTCCCCAGCCCCGACCCCAAGGTTGTGGCGCTTGTCGACTATGCCCACAACAAGCTCTCCTACCAGCGGTTCTTCCCTTCGGTCAAGGAGGAGTTCCCGGGGTATCGCATCATTGCCGTCTTTGGCGCCCCCGGTGGCAAGGCGTACGAGCGTAGACACGAGCTTCCCCAGGAAGCCGCCAAGTACGCCGACTACCTCATCTACACCGAGGAAGACCCGGCGAACGACCCCGTGGAGGAAATCTGCCAGCAGATGGCGGACGCCACGCCGGAGGGCACAGCATACGAGGTCATTCTCAACCGCGAAGAGGCCATTCGCCGCGCCGTCCAGCTGGGTTACGAGGGCGAGGGCCCGGCGATTCTCTGCCTGCTGGCCAAGGGTGACGAGACGCGCCAGCACGAGGGCAACGAGTTTGTCCCCTGCCGCACAGATGGCGACATCTACGAAGAGGCCGTTCGCAACTGGCACGCCGCGCATCCCGAGGCCTAGCCCGCACGAAGCAATTTTCAGCCGTCTATGAGCGTGCCCCGCAGCCGCGGCAAAAAGCCGGACTGCGGGGCACGTTTGTACGGGAACTCTTAGCCCTCGCCTAGGCGAGCCGCTCCACGCCGTTGCGAGTTACGCGCGCGTAGACGAGAGGCTCGGGCTCGGGCTGCTCGTCGCTAATCTCGTAGGAGTCGCGGAGGACCTGCTCTCCTTCATCGAGCTGGGCCTCGCTCGAGGCGTAAAGCGTTGCGAGAACGTCGCCCTTTGCCACCTTGTCGCCCGCCTTCTTCTGGAGAACAATACCGGCAAGCGGGTCGATGGAGTCTTCCTTGCGCGCTCGCCCGGCACCAAGCGACACGGAGGCAATGCCAACGCGCTCGGTGTTCATATGGCGCACCCAACCGTCGCAGTTGGAGTACACGTCACGCACGCAGGCATCGGAGCCAAAGCGGCTGGGATCGCGCACGTAGGACGCGTCCCCGCCTTGGGCGGCAACCATTTGGGCAAGCTTCTCCATGCCCTCGCCGTTCTCTATCTGCCCGCGGGCCATCGAGCGGCAGGCAGCGATGTCACCCTTGTCCGCAAGCTCCAGCATGTTTGCTGCAAGCTCCACGCAGATGTCCGTAAGGTCCTGAGGTCCTTTGCCCATAAGGGTTCGCGCGGCCTCCTCCACCTCAAGGGCATTGCCCACGCAGCAGCCAAGCGGGCGGTCCATGTTTGTGATGAGCGCGGCCGTCGTGCGGCCAACGCCCTCGCCAATGCGGACCATCTCTTGGGCAAGCGCAATGGCATCGTCAACGGTCTTCATAAACGCGCCGCTGCCGCACTTCACGTCGAGAAGAATCTTGTCGGAACCAGCGGCAATCTTCTTGCTCATGACGCTGGAGGCGATGAGCGGCAGCGAGTCAACCGTAGCCGTCACATCTCGCAGCGCATAGAGCTTCTTGTCTGCGGGCACCAGGTTTCCGGTCTGGCCGGCAACGGCGCACCCAACCTCACTCACAATGGAGAAGAAGCGCTGCTCGTCAATGGAGGTGGTAAGGCCAGGAATGGACTCGAGCTTGTCGAGCGTACCGCCAGTGTGCCCAAGGCCACGCCCGCTCATCTTGGCAACGCGCACGCCAAGCGACGCCACGATAGGCGCCACCACCAGGGTGGTCTTGTCTCCCACGCCGCCGGTAGAGTGCTTGTCCACCTTGATGCCGGGAATGGGCGAGAGGTCCACCATGTCACCAGAGTGCGCCATGTCCAGGGTGAGTCGCACGATCTCGCGGTCGGTCATGCCCTTGTAGAAGATGGCCATGCAGAGTGCGGAGGCCTGGTAATCCGGAATGTCACCCGCCACGTAGCCGTTGACGAAGAAGTCAATCTGCTCGTCGGTAAGCTCGTGGCCGTCTCGCTTGCTCTCGATGATGTCGTACATTCTCATGCGGCGTCACCTCCCGTTTCATCCGCCCGATGGTGCCCCAAGTCCTCCGGCCCAAATCCCTCAGGGAGAAGGTCTCGCAGCAAAAGCGAGCGACGCTCCTCTGGCGAGCGGGCAACGATGATCCTAAATGAGTCCGGGTCGCAGAACTCGCGCATCACCTGGCGGCATACGCCGCATGGCGTGCACCAGTCCGAGATGGGCTGTCCCTCCGGGCCTCCCACAACGGCAATTGCCGAGAAGTGCCGCTGCCCCTCGTAGACCGCCTTGAAGAATGCCGTGCGCTCGGCGCAGTTGCAGGGCGTGTACGCTGCGTTTTCGATATTGCATCCCTGGTAGACAGTGCCGTCATCAGCTAGAAGCGCCGCTCCAACGGCAAAGTGAGAGTAGGGTACATAGGCATGCTCGCGGGCTTCGAGTGCCCTTCCCACGAGCTGCTCGTCGGTTAGTTCCATGTCTTTTCAGAGGCTCCTTAAGCCGCTTGTTACCTGCTGCCCTTGATGTACGGCACGCCGTCAGCCTTAGGCGCAACGGAGCGTCCCACGAAGAACACCAGGACGAGGACGGTCATCACGTATGGCAGCATTGCCAGAATCTGCGTGGGCACCACAGAGCCACCGCCCAGCATGACGGTAAGCGCCTGCGTGAAGCCAAAGAGCAGGCAGGCAAGGTAGGCGCCGTGCGGGGTCCACTTGCCAAAGATCACCGCCGCAAGGGCAATGAAGCCCTGGCCACTGATGGCAGTCTGCGTGTACTGAGAGATGATGGCCAGCGTCATGGACGCGCCACCAAAGCCTGCGAGTACGCCGGAGAGAATCACGCAGATGTAGCGCGTGCGATAGACGTTGATGCCCAGGGTCTCGGAGGCCTCGGGGTGCTCTCCCACAGAGCGAATGCGAAGGCCCCACTTGGTCCGGTAGAGCACGAACCACATGACCACGGCGGCAATAAGGCCGAGAAGCACCGTGACGTCAAGGTTTAGGCTAGCGAGCGGAGAGTCGCCAAAGCCCGAGGTATCGACGAGCTTGGGCAGCGTGTTGACCACAGAGGACATGGCCGCGCCATCAAACATGCGGCGGCAGGCAAAGAGCGCGATGCCGGGGGCCAGTAGGTTGATGGCAACACCCGAGATGGTCTGGTCGGCGTTGAAGGTAACGGACGCCACTGCGTGGAGCAAGGCGACCAGCCCGCCTGCCAGGCCAGCGCAGAGAAGGCCTATCCAGGGGTTGCCCGAGACGTAGCTTCCTGCAACTCCGGCAAATGCGCCGACGTTCATCATGCCTTCGATGCCGATGTTCGTGACGCCGGAGCGCTCGGAGATAACGCCTCCAAGGGCGCCAAAGACGAGGGGCGTGGAGTACATGAGGGTAATGGAGAGGACGAGCACAAGGTTATCGAGCATCGCCATCAGCCCCCTTCTTCTCACTAGAATCAGTAGGTTCGGCGGCCTTCGGAGACGCCTCCGCCGGTGCCTTGGGCTCGGCCGCGTCCTCGTCCTTCTGGGAGCCGCTCTCCCCTGCAGCTGCGACAGGAGTTGCCCCAGCCTCGGCGGCAAGCTTGCGCGCTTGCTCGGCACGCTCGGCGCGAGAGCGCTGGATGTGCTCGGCAAGCATGGGGATAACGCCACCCAGAGCCATGCAGAACACGATGGTGCCAATCATGATGCTGATAATCTCGGACGGAGCGCCCATGGTCTGCTGCACCGTCTGGCCTCCGTAGATGAGGCCGGCGAAGAGCAGGGACGCCGGGATGCACGCAACGGGAGAGCAGCCGGCGATGAACGCCACCGAGAGGCCGTTGAATCCGTTGTTCTCAAACGCAGCAAGCGTGGAAATGCCGTGCGGCGAGATGCCGGTGATGTTGAGGGCGCCGGCAATGCCGCACAGAGCGCCGGAGATGACCATGCAGAGCACAATGTTCTTCTCGACGTTAATACCGGCAAAGCGGGCGGCGTCCTTGTTGAGACCCACGGCGCGCATCTCATAGCCCATCTTGGTGCGCTTGAGCAACCAGCCAATGAACACAGCGGCCACCACAGCAACAATGATGCCAACGTTAACGTCGCAGCGCACCAGGACGTCGCGCAGTACGGGGACGTTCGCCAGTGCCGCCTGTCCCTCGTCAGAGAGCTTCCAGTTGGGGAGGATCATCGTGAATGCAGTGTCGTGCACCGCATAGGTGCCCGTGGTGTTGGGCTGGTGGAACACGTCGAGCGAGACCACGTAGTTGCAGAGGTAGAGGCTAATCCAGTTGAACATGATGCTGGTGATGACCTCGTGGATGCCAAACTTTGCCTTGAGCCATCCAATAAGTGCCCCAGAGAGCGCGCCCGCAATGGTGCCCGAGAGCACAACGAGCGGAATCTCGAGAACGGCAGGCAGGTCACAGGTGATGCCCACGATGGTCGCAGCAACGGTGCCCAGGATGTACTGGCCCTCGGCGCCAATGTTGAAGAGGCCAACCTTGAAGGCAAAAGCAACGGCAATGCCACAGAACAGAAGCGGCGTGGCCTTGATAATCACGTTGACGATGTAGCGGGGCCGGCCGACCATGCCCGAGAAGAGCGCTGCAAACGAGGCGCCCGGGTCATACCCTGCGCTGGCAAGAACGATTGCTGCGACCAGAAAGCCAATGAGAATGGCGATGATTGCCGAGGTGATGGGTTTCCTCAGCACCTTGATTACCGTGTTGTTCACTGCTTGCCACCCCCAGCCATAAGCAGGCCAACCTCTTCTTCGCTCACCGTTCCCTGCTTGAACGTGCCCACGATCTTTCCGTGGTGGATGACGGCAATCGTGTCTGCCACATCCATGACCTCGTCAAGCTCGAGCGAGATAAGCAGGATTGCCGCGCCGCGATCGCGCTCGCGGATAAGCGCCTTGTGCACAAACTCGATAGCGCCCACGTCAAGGCCGCGCGTAGGCTGCACGGCAACAAGAAGATCCGGCTCGCTCGAAACCTCGCGAGCAATGATGACCTTCTGCTGGTTGCCGCCGGAAAGTCCGCCCGCAAGGCTGTCGACGCAATCCGCGGGGCGAATGTCGTACTCCTTGATGAGGCCGTTGGTGAAGGAGCGGACCTTCCCGTAATCGAGGGTTGCCCCCTTGCCAAACGTCTCCTCGCGGTGGCGCTCAAGAATGACATTCTCGGCAACCGTAAAGGGCAGCACCAGGCCAAAGCGCTGACGGTCGGCGGGGATGGTTGCCACCTTGTGGTCGAGTACGTTTCTGGGAACGGTGTTCTGGATCTCCTCGCCCTTCACAGAGATAGTGCCGGAATCCGCCTTTGCAAGGCCGTCGATGGCCCCCACGAACTCATCCTGCCCGTTGCCCTCGATGCCGGCTATGCCTACGATCTCTCCGGCACGAACGTCAATGTTGAGGCCGCATACCTGCTCGATCCCTCGGGCATCCTTCACGTGCAGGTCCTTGACCGAGAGGACCGTCTCGCCGGGCTTGGCAGGGCCCTTCTCGACGGTGAGGCTCACGTGACGGCCAACCATCTTGGACGCAAGCTCCTCTTCGGTGGTCTTGCTCACGTCCACCGTGCCCATGTACTTGCCACGACGGATGATGGTGCAGGCGTCGGCGGACTCCATGATCTCTTTGAGCTTGTGGGTGATGATGATGATCGTCTTGCCCTTGGCAACAAGGCCGTGCATGATTTTGATGAGCTGCGTGATCTCCTGCGGCGTGAGGACTGCCGTGGGCTCGTCAAGAATCAGCGTGTCCGCGCCGCGGTAGAGCGCCTTCAAGATCTCGACGCGCTGCTGCATGCCAACGGTGATGTCCTCGATCTTTGCGTCTGGGTCAACCTCGAAGCCATACTCGTCGACGATCTTCTCGACCTCTTTTTTGGCACGAGCCATGTCGAGGACGCCCATCGAATGGCAGACCTCATCGCCAAGAATGATGTTCTCAGTGACGGTGAAGTTCTCGACGAGCATGAAGTGCTGGTGGACCATGCCAATCCCGTGGGCAATCGCGTCGAGCGGGCTTTGGATCTGGACGCTCTGCCCACCGAGGTACACCTCACCCTCATCGGCCTGGTACAGGCCGTAGAGCACGTTCATGAGCGTGCTCTTGCCCGCACCGTTCTCGCCAAGGATGGCATGGACCGTCTGCTTTTTCACGTCGAGGTCAACGCCATCGAGCGCCTTGAACGAGCCGAAGGTCTTCGTGATGCCGTGCATCTGCACGGCATAGTCGGGACTGGCCTCCATAGTCCACCTCCCTATGAAAAGCGAGGGGCCAGAGCCCCTCAGCGATCAAACCAAGAGAGGGTGCCCGACGCGCGCGCCAGGCACCCCCTAACTGCGCGTCTAGAGGCTGGCGACAAACTTGTCGTAGTCATCAGAGGTCGCAGGCGGCACGATGTCGCCGGACTTGATGAGCTCCTCCACAGCAAGGGCGTCGTTGTAGACGTCCTCCCCCATGAGGGAGTAATCCTCGGGGATGCCCACAGCGTCGTCGGAGAGACCCAGGGTGATGTTGGAGCCACCCTTGAGGTCGCCGGAGAGAAGGCGCTTGGAGACATCCACGATAGCGACGTCGACCTCCTTGAGGGCAGAGGTGAGAACCGTGCCCTCGGCGAGGTAGGACTGGTCCATGTCGGCGCCAATGGCGTAGATGCCGGCGTCCTTGCAGGCGTTGATGACGCCAACGCCCGTGCCGCCAGCAGCCTGGAACACAACATCGCAGCCATCGGAAACCATGCGCTGCGTGATGGAGCTGCCCTTGGCGGCATCGCCAAAGCTCTCGGCGTACTGGGACTCGCACTGAACGTTGAGCCCCTTCTCCTTGTTGGCATAGGCAACGCCGGCCTTATAGCCAAACTCAAACTGGCGCAGAACGTCGCTCTCGACGCCGAGGACGTTACCAACCATGCCGGTCTTGCTCACGCAAGCGGCAATGTAGCCAACGATGAACGACGACTCCTGGGCACGGAACTGAACGCCGGTGATGTTGGAGGCGTCGGTTGGGTTGGCGTTATCGATGATGCCAAACTGGACATCGGGGTTGGCCTTGGCCGCGTTGCCCACGGCGTCTGCCATGGAAAAGCCGATGGCCCAGATGAGCTCTGCGTCATCGTCAACTGCCTTGTCGAGGTTGGTCGCGTAGTCGGACTCCTGCTTGGACTCGAGATAGCTGACGTCCCAGCCCTCGTCCTGCTGGAGCTTCTGGAGGCCGGACCACGAAATCTGGTTGAACGACTGGTCGTTAACGCCACCGGTATCGGTGACCATCTCAACCTTGTGCGTGGTTCCGGACGTGGTGGCGCTGCTGTCGGAGGAGTCGCTGCTGGAAGACGAGTCGCTGGACGAACCGCCGCACCCTACGAGTGCGCCGGTGGCACCCAGTGCGCATGCGCCAGCAAGGCCCTTCAGGAAGCCACGCCGAGTAAAGCTGCTCTGATCTGGCATTTCTGTCCCCTTTCTCCACCCCGTCCTCTCCCGAACAGGGCACCCCATGGAGCCAAACTTCCTATCGACAGAGGGAGACTCTCCCTCGTGTTGCCGCTACGCCCTTGGGTCCGGCGCTGCAAGGCTTAGTGCGACCTCCATCATCTGCGTGAGGCTCTCTTGGCGCTCCTCTGCCGTGAGGGCCTCGCCGCGAGAGACAACGTCCGTCACGGTGAGAATCGTGAGTGCGCGCTTGCGAGCGCGCATGGCGTTGAGGTAGAGCGCCGCCGATTCCATCTCCACGGCAAGGACGCCCATCTTTGCCCAGCGCTCGGAAGCCGTGGGATCCTCGTCGTAGAAGACGTCCGACGAGAGCACGTTGCCAACGCGAACGGGATAGCCAAGGCGCTCCGCGGCGTCTGCCGCGCGGCGCAGGAGGCCAAAGTCAGCGATGGGGGCAAGCGTGCCCGGCGCGTTGAACTGGTGTGCGTAGTTGGAGTCCGTGCAGGCGCCCATGCCAAGCACGATGTCGCGCAGGCGCACGCTTGGTGCCACGCCACCCGCGGTGCCAATGCGCACGATCGACTCGACGCCATAGAAGTTGTAGAGCTCGTACGAGTAGATGCCAATGGAGGGCATGCCCATGCCGCTGCCCATCACCGAGACGGGATTACCCTGGTAGGTTCCGGTGTAGCCCAGCATGTTGCGAACGCCGTTGAACTGCTCGACGTTCTCGAGGTAGGTCTCCGCGAGACGCTTAGCGCGGAGAGGGTCGCCCGGCATCAGGACGAGCGGGGCAATCTGGCCCGCGACGGCTTCGTTGTGCGGTGTGGGGGTGCAAGCCATGTCTATGCCTCCAGAATCTGCTCGAGATGAGACGTACCGTTGGGAAGCGCGGGCGCGCCAAGGTAGTCGAGGACCGTTGCCGAGACGTCCGTGAACGTTGGCCGCGTGCCCAGGTCAACACCCTTACGCACGCGCGGCCCGCATACGAGCCACGGAACGTACTCGCGTGAGTGGTCCGTCGAGGGGGTTACAGGGTCGCAGCCGTGGTCTGCCGTAATCATGAGCAGGTCATCGTCACGCAGGCCCGCCACGATGCGCGGGAGCTGGCTGTCAAAGTAGCTCAGGGCGCGCGCATAGCCGGGCGCGTCGTTGCGGTGGCCGTAGACCATGTCGAAGTCCACAAGGTTGGTGTAGCAGAGGCCGGTGAAGTCGCGCTCTGTGGCCTCGACGGTTCGCTCGATGCCCTCGTTGTTGCCCGAGGTGAAGACGTGTTCCGTGATACCGCGGTGGGCAAAGATGTCGTAGATCTTACCGATGGAAAGAACGTCCTGGCCGGCGTCCTTAAGGACGTCGAGCATCGTGGTGCCCGTGGGTTCCAGAGAGAAGTCGTGCCGACGCGGGGTGCGCACGTAGTTTGGCCACTCCCCCGTGTAGGGGCGCGCAATGACGCGGGCAACGCCGTGCTCGCCCGTAAGGATCTTGCGTGCGATGCGGCAGTACTCGTAGAGCTGCTCGGGCGGCACCATGTCCTCGTGCGCAGCGATCTGGAAGACGCTGTCGGCCGAGGTGTAGACGATGAGCTTGCCCGTCTCGAGCTGCTCGCGGCCGTAGTCCTTGATCACCTGCGTACCGGAGTACGGCTTGTTGCAGAGAACCCCACGGCCCGTCTGGCGCTCGAACTCGTCCAATATCTCCTGGGGGAAGCCGTTGGGGTATGTGGGGAAGCGCTTGGGCGAGATGACGCCCGCCATCTCCCAGTGCCCAACCGTTGTGTCCTTGCCGGCAGACGCCTCGCGAAGGCGGGCAAACGCGCCGGTGGGCGAGGCGACCGGCTTGAGGTCTGCGTCGTAGGGTGACTCAAGCGCGCCCTCAATGTTGAGAAGGCCGAGAGACGCCATGTTGGGAATGTTGAGCTCGCCCGTAGTGGCACAGGCGCACAGGGTGTTGCTCCCCTCGTCGCCCCACTCCGCAGCATCTGGCTCGGCACCGATGCCAAAGCTATCCAAGACAATAAGAAACACGCGCTTGCCCATGGTCGCTCCCTCCGCAGGCATCTCCCCGACGCCGCTGCGTAACGCCATAACAAATGACAAGTCGAAACTATCGACATGACTAGTATTGTTTGGCCGCTAGCAAAGCGGCGGAAAAGCGGGGCAGCCGGTACAAACAATTCGACAAGCGGCAAATGCTTAGTAACAGTAATTAATTGTTTAGAATTGCAATGCAGGGCGACGCACGAGAGAGGGAACGCAATGCTCACTGACAGAGAGCAGCAGATCCTTGGGTGGATTCGCGCAAACCCCTCCATTTCCCAGCAGGAGATCGCCGACCGCGCGGGCATCTCTCGATCGTCTGTCTCCGTCCATATCTCGAACCTCACCAAGAAGGGCGCGATTCTCGGCAGGCAATATGTGCTTGCCGACACCCCCTATGTCGTTGTGGTGGGAGCCACCAACATGGATGTGGTTGGCAAGCCGGGCGGGGTTCCCACCCCGCGAGACGTCACGCCAGGCACCATCGTGGTCTCACCCGGCGGCACCGCGCGAAACGTTGCGCACAACCTCACGCTACTGGGAACCAGCACCAAGCTGGTGACCGCATTTGGGGAAGACGTGCGCGCCAGGGAGCTCTCCGAGGGGTGCATGGGAATGGGCATGGACCTCGTGGGGTCGGTGACCGTCCCCGGCGGAACCACCTCAACCTGCGTCTTTATCCTGGACGAGCACGGTGACCTCTCCCAGGCCATCGCTGACATGGGGATTCTCGACAGCCTCACCCCCAGCGTGCTGGAGCGCAGGCTCGACCTCATCGATCGAGCCGCGGCATGCTTCGTCGACACCAACATCTCCCACGAGAGCCTTCGCTTCCTTGCCGAGCACGTGAGCACTCCCCTGTTCTGCGACCCCGTCTCCACCACCAAGGCTGCAAAGCTCTCCGGGCTGCTGGGGCACTTCCACGCCATGAAGCCAAATGCCCTTGAGGCCGAAGCTCTCACGGGAGTCGCAATCCACGACGAGAAGAGCCTGGAGCTGGCAGCAAAAAAGCTTCTCGATACCGGGCTTGACCAGGTGTTTATTTCACTTGGGGCCGACGGGCTTCTCTGCGCGGGGCAAGACGGGATGCTTCGGCTTCCCAGCTACAGCGCAGACGTGGTGAGCGCGACTGGGTCGGGCGACGCCATGATGGGGGCAATCATCTGGGCGCACCTGCAGGGGGAAGACCTCGAGGGTGCCTGCGCCGCCGGTCTTGCGGTTGCCGCCATCTGCACGGAATCCGCCTCCACCGTTAACCCCAACCTCACTGCCGAAGCCGTAAGGCAGCGCATGGCAGAAGCGGGCGCGACAGGAAAGGTTCTCTCGGCAAACTAGCATCTGCGCTCATAGCCAAGGCCACTTGGACCCAAGCATGCGCCATCCACCGACAAGTGGACATGGGTATCTCATAAAGTGGACAAATGTCCTTTTATTGCTGAGGCGCTCGGCCTTAGCATGCACCCAAGGATCTGGGGAGAGGAGGGGACATGGACACGCTTGGTTACCTCGACACCTTGGATGCGGAGGTTCGCGACAGGCTCACCCCTTGGGCTGGTCGAATTCCCGCTGCCCTTCTCAGCAGATGCGCGCTCGTAAAACTGGACAAGGGCGACGAGCTCGTGCACGAGTTCGACCGCTTTGGTTCTGTCTACGTCCTCACGCGCGGTGTCATCGCCTCTACCAGCCCGCTGCTTGACGGCGGCACGTACGTGATAGACGAGTTCCATGCGCCGGCGGCCTTTGGTGAGATGGAGGCCATTGGCGCTAGCCCCTTCTACCACAGCTCGCTCATGGCTGCCACAGATGCCGAGCTTATCCGCGCCTCCGGTAGGGACTACCTTGCGTGGCTCTCCGGAGACGCCGACGCCCTGCTTGCGCGCTCGCGCTGGGTTGTCCAGCGCCTTGCAAGCCAATCGAGCCACGAGCGCTCCCTGCTTGCATGGACTGGCGAGAAGCGCGTTGCCTACGCACTCTGCCAGCTCTATGGAGAGGCCGGAGGGGAACGCCTGGTAGTGCCGCTAACGCGCGCGCAGCTGGCGGAACGCGTGGGCGTAAGCACCAAGACAGTGAGCCGTTCCATAGCTTCGCTTGTAGATGCCGGGATGGCGCGCCTTGAGGGCAGAAGAATCGTGATTGACCGAGAGGCATTTGAGCTTCTCGAAGACATGCTCCGCGACGAGCTTGGTCAAAGCGCGTGCGGAAGAGAAGGGAGTGCACGTTCATGAAGACCATCGACAACACCCAGGAGTTCTACGACATCTGCACGGCGAGTAACCTCACGTACAAGCAGAAGCTGCTGCACCTGGCGCAGGCAGCCGAGAACAGCATCGACCCCATCGAGCGCCCCAAGGAAGCGGACTACTTCTTCGAGCACGGCGGCATTGACTACATGTGTGAGGGCAACGCGCCCTACCGCCCGCGCTACATCTGCCCGGACTACGGCAAGTTCCTCGCCCAGGGGAGCGAGTTCTTGCGCCTTAAGCCAGCGGAGACTCTGGACGATGCGCTTTGGAACCTTGCGATGGTCTACGACAACGTGCCCTCGGTCACCAGCCGCCCCGTCTATGTGGGCCAGCTTGACCGCATGCTCGATCCCTTCCTCGACGGCTATAGCGACGAGGAGGTAAAGGCGCGTCTGCGTCGCTTCCTCAACTACATTGACCGCACCGTTGCCAGCGGTTACTGCCATGCAAACATTGGCCCCGAGGAGACGCGTGCCGGCCGGCTGCTCATGGAGGTTGAGCAGGAGCTTGCCAACGCGGTACCCAACTTCACGCTGAAGTACGATCCGGCAATAACACCCGATGACTTTGCCCGTCTCGCCGTGAAGACCACGCTCACCTGCGCCAACCCCGCCTTTGCAAACGACCGCATCCACCGCGAGACCTATCCTGGCGACTACACAGTGGTGAGCTGCTACAACGTGCTGCCCATGGGCGGCGGCGCCTACTGCCTTGATCGCCTGCTGTTCCCGCGCCTTGCGGACATGGCGTCAAGCGTAGACGACTTCATGGACAACATCCTCCCGTCTGCCACGGGCGCGCTTCTCGAGTACATGAACTCCCGCATTAAGTTCCTTGTCGAGAAGTCGAACTTCTTCGAGACCTCGTTCCTCGCCAAGGAGGGCCTCATCAGCCGCGACCGCTTCTGCGCGATGTTTGGCGTAGCCGGCATGAGCGAGTGCGTGGCCAAGCTGCTTGGCCTTCACGACGGCCGCGCCTACGGAACAGATGACGAGGCCAACGACCTTGCCGATCGCATCATGTGCCAGGTCTACAAGCAGGTTCTGGAGTTCCCGGCAGTGTACTCGGAGGTCTCTGGCAACCGCTTCACGCTGCATGCGCAGGCCGGCTTCTCCGACATGCCGGGCGTGACGCCGGGCGTGCGCATCAAGGTTGGCGACGAGCCCGAGGTCTTCTACGACCACATTCGTCACAGCGCTCGCATGCACCGCTTCCTCAACGCCGGTGTCTCTGACATCTTCCCCGTTGAGCCCACGGCCAAGTCCAACCCCGACGCCGTCCTCGACGTTGTGAAGGGCGCCTTTGCCATCGATGACAAGTACCTCTCGTTCTACTCGTCCAATGGGGACCTGGTTCGCATTACGGGCTTCCTGGTGAAGCGTTCTGAGATGGAGAAGTTCGCCCGTGGCGAAGCAGTGCTCGCCGATACCTCGCATGACGGCGAGGGCAACTGGCGGGCAAACGACCTTGCAGACCGCAAGGTCCGCCTGTAGGGAGCGCTACGGTGTCCGTTCACATACCCATTAACAACATCATCCCGTTTTCACTGGTGGACGGGCCTGGCTCGCGATGCTCAATCTTTGTCCAGGGTTGCAATATCCACTGCGCGTACTGCCACAACCCGGAGACGCAGCGGCTCTGCGTTGGCTGCGGGGCCTGTGTGCGGGCGTGCCCGGCGGGGGCCCTCAAGATGGTGTGCGGCGCCGTCGAGTGGGACCAAGGCGCATGCGTGAAGTGCGATACGTGCATCCACGTGTGCCCCAACCACTCGTCGCCCCGCATCCTCTACCTCGACGCAGAGCAGGTCTTTGAGCGCGTGAAGTCGTACATGCCCTTCATTAGGGGAGTCACCTGCTCGGGTGGCGAGTGCATGCTCTACCCCGAGTTTCTCTCCGAGCTCTTTGGGCTGTGCCGGGGCGTTGGGCTTGGTTGTCTCATCGACTCCAACGGCACGGTAGACTTTGCCGAGCATCAGGACCTCCTTGCGCTGTCCGATGGCGTGATGCTCGACCTCAAGTGCTGGGATGATTCGTGGTTTGTCTCGCTCACGGGAACCGACGGAAAGACCGTCCGCAAGAACCTCGCGTTTCTTGCGGAGCAGGATAAGCTGGCTGAGCTTCGCGTCATTGTGACCGTGGACCGCAACGACCCCGAAGCTGCAGTACGCGGAGCAGCTGGTGTGCTTGGGGAGAGAGTGGCCTCCACGCGTCTGAGGCTCATGCGCTTTCGCCACTTTGGTGTCCGCGGGGAAATGGAGGGAGCGCCCTCCCCTACTGACGAGCGCATGGACGCCATGGAGGAGCTTGCGAGGTCGTTGGGATTTGGCACCGTTGTGGTGAGCTAGCTCGGCGTATATCGACGAGGGCAAACGGCCGGCCTGGCACGGATTGTGCCGGACCGGCCGTTGTAGTAAGGCGGCTTCTATGGAGCTAGGCGTTAGCCCTCGACAATCTTGATGCCTGCACTGCAGCCAAGGCGGTCGGCTCCCGCCTCCACCATGGCAAGCGCTTCCTCCTTGGTGTGGATGCCACCCGCTGCCTTGACCTTGCAGCGATCGCCGACGGTCTTGCGCATGAGCGCCACGTCGTGCACCGTGGCGCCTCCCGTCGAGAAGCCGGTGCTGGTCTTCACGAACGAGGCTCCTGCGGCAACCGCGTCCTCGCAGGCGCGGACGATCTGCTCGTCATCGAGGAGGCAGCACTCCAGAATGACCTTCACGGGGTGGCCCTGGGCAGCCCTGACGACGGCTGCTATGTCATCGATGACGTACTGGTCGTCGCCAGCGACGAGGTGACCGCCATTGACCACCATGTCGATCTCTGTGGTCCCGTCCGCCACGGCCTGGGCGGCCTCGGCGGCCTTCGCCTGCGTGGAGCAGGCACCCAGAGGGAAGCCGATGCAGGTGGTCACGCCCACGCCGGTGCCCGCAAGGCGCTTGGCAGCCATCGCCGTCCAGCACGAGTTGATTGCAACCGTCGCGAAGTGGTACTTGGCCGCCTCGTCGCACAGGCGCTCGATGTCTGCCTGCGTCGCGTTCTGCTTGAGATTGGTGTGATCGATGTAGCCATTGAGTTCCATAACATACTCCCGTCTTACGAAGACCCTCCCATAGCTTCCAGCCCACACCTTGGCACAAACAAGATGCTGACGCAATGAGCGCCTCGGCAGCCGTATGGCATCCCACTCATCACTGACGGCTACACACAGACCCAGGTGAGGCCTAGTTCGCCCAATACTGATTCCTGGCATCAATTGACGGTTGGGATACGGTTTATCGGGCACCCACTGAGTACAAACTGGTTCGAGATTTGTTAAACACCTGGTAGACGAATTGCCATCATGACGATTACATATCATTATTGAAACCAAAACTGCTGCCAACCGGAAGTCGCCTTTTGCATCAGTACAAGCGCTCGGATTCCAAGGGGCGCCGAGGGTCATCGCACTTCCGGTTAGCAGCAGTTATTGTTCAAGTCTTTATATGTCATTATGCATATCGCAATTCTTTGACCTGCGCTTTAACAAACTTCGAACCATTTGATACTTGGGGGTACCCTCAAAAACCGCATCCCAACCAGAAATTCTTGCCAGGCAGGGGCGAGGAACCAGCCCACAGCTCTGCGGTTAGCCAAGGAAAAGAGGGACGGAGCCAAAAGGCTCCGTCCCTCGGGTGGTAACGCCAATGCTACTTGGGGCAAGAACTAGAAGTTGACCGGCTCGTCGTAGTAGCAGCACTTGAGGATCTTCTCGAAGTCCTCCGCCTTGGTCTCGCGCGGGTTCTCCGGCGTGCAGGCATCCTGGACTGCGTTGGCAGCAATGGTGGGGAGCTTCTCGAGGAACTCCTTCTCGGAGACCATGACGGGCTCGCCGGTCTCGTCAGCCTTCACGCCGCCATTGGCGTAGTTGTTGATGCTCTGCGGAATGTGCAGCTCGTCGTTCATGCTGCGGATCTTCTCCACAAGCGAGTCGATGAGCTGGTCGTCGGTGGTGCCGGGAAGGTGCAGGATCTCCTTGGCAACATAGGCGTAGCGCTCGTGAGCACGCGGGTCCTTGGAGTTCCACTGGATGGCCTTGCCCAGGTACATGGCGTTGGCGGCACCGTGAATGATGTGGCCGTTCTCGAAGGCAGCGCCGGTCTTGTGGGCCATGGAGTGCACGATGCCGAGCAGGCCAGAGGAGAACGCCAGGCCGGCCAGGCACTGGGCCTCGTGCATGTGCTTGCGGCCCTCATGATCGCCGGTGTAGGAAACGGGCAGCCACTGCGTGATCTCGCGGATGCCATGCAGCGCGTCGGCGTCGGTGAACATGGAGGCTGCGGTCGAGACGTACGCCTCGAGGCAGTGCGTAAGGGCATCCATGCCGGTGTGCGCGCATAGCTTCTGGGGCATGGAGTAGGTGAGCTCGGGGTCGACGATGGCAACGTCGGGCGTGATGTTGAAGTCGGCCAGCGGGTACTTAATGCCGTGCTCGTAATCGGTAATGACGGAGAAGGCCGTCACCTCGGTAGCGGTGCCCGAAGTGGAGCTGATGGCGCAGAAGTGAGCCTTGTGGCGCAGCTCGGGGAACGAGAACGGCTGGATGATGTTGTCGAACTTCTCGTCGGGGTACTCGTAGAACACCCACATTGCCTTTGCGGCGTCGATGGGGGAGCCACCACCAATGGCAACAATCCAATCGGGGCCAAAGTCCTGCATGAACTTGGCGCCCTTCTTCACCGTCTCGATGGACGGGTCGGACTCGACGCCCTCGAACAGCTTAACCTCAAAGCCGGCGTCCTCCAGGTCCTTCTGAACGTCCTGCAGGAAGCCGCCACGGCGCATGCTGTGGCCACCGGAGACGATGACGGCCTTCTTGCCCTTGAGGTTCTTCACCTCGTGGCGAGCGCCCTCACCAAAGTAC